>NZ_FKKY02000206.1:0-130 GCF_900079845.1 Aeromonas sp. EERV15
AACTTCAGCGGCTCAATGAATTGCTGAAATAAACTGTTCGACTTCTTATTGCTAAGAAATCGTCTTGGTCACTTCACCAGACATTGAAAATCAAAAATTAATTTTGATGCTCGATGCTGTGAGTGCCCAC
>NZ_FKKY02000205.1:0-133 GCF_900079845.1 Aeromonas sp. EERV15
CGCTTGCTTGTTGAAGTACAACAAGGACCAAAATAAATTTTGGTTTTCGCCAAGAAGTTTCCAAAGCACTTGTAACAAATGTTTGAGAACTACTTTTTAAATCAGCTTTCCAGATTGTTAAAGAGCAAACTTC
>NZ_FKKY02000204.1:0-133 GCF_900079845.1 Aeromonas sp. EERV15
ACGCGTCTTGTTGAAGTACAACAAGGACCAAAATAAATTTTGGTTTTCGCCAAGAAGTTTCCAAAGCACTTGTAACAAATGTTTGAGAACTACTTTTTAAATCAGCTTTCCAGATTGTTAAAGAGCATGTTTG
>NZ_FKKY02000203.1:0-133 GCF_900079845.1 Aeromonas sp. EERV15
ACGCGTCTTGTTGAAGTACAACAAGGACCAAAATAAATTTTGGTTTTCGCCAAGAAGTTTCCAAAGCACTTGTAACAAATGTTTGAGAACTACTTTTTAAATCAGCTTTCCAGATTGTTAAAGAGCAAACTTC
>NZ_FKKY02000202.1:0-191 GCF_900079845.1 Aeromonas sp. EERV15
TCTGAGCCATGATCAAACTCTTCAATTTAAGTTTGGTTTGCGTTCATTCATTACCGAGGCAATGAACTTCAGCGGCTCAATGAATTGCTGAAATAAACTGTTCGACTTCTTATTGCTAAGAAATCGTCTTGGTCACTTCACCAGACATTGAAAATCAAAAATTAATTTTGATGCTCGATGCTGTGAGTGCC
>NZ_FKKY02000201.1:0-200 GCF_900079845.1 Aeromonas sp. EERV15
TACCCGTGAGGCTTAACCATACAACACCCAAGAAGTGTTCTGGGCCTTGTAGCAAGTGCATGAACTACTAACTAATTCAGTGATAACGACAAGCCATGAGCAACATCGTTATTCACGTCAGCTTTCTCAGATTGAAGTTATTTGCCTGGCGGCCATAGCGCCGTGGAACCACCTGATCCCATGCCGAACTCAGAAGTGAA
>NZ_FKKY02000200.1:0-236 GCF_900079845.1 Aeromonas sp. EERV15
TGTCTACGGTTATCGCAAGATCCATCGCGATCTTCGTGACTTGGGGGAAGCCTGCGGTAAGCACCGTGTGGCCAAATTAATGAGGCGGGAGGGGCTGCGTTCGCAAACTGGCTATCAACGCCGTAAGAGGCATTATGGAGGCAAGAGCCCACAGGCTGCCCCAAACACGCTGGCACGTCAGTTTAAGGTGCCTGCCCCCAACATCGCCTGGGTGACTGACATTACCTACATCCGCA
>NZ_FKKY02000199.1:0-250 GCF_900079845.1 Aeromonas sp. EERV15
TCTTACCGACTTCTCACAGCTTATCGCAGGTTAGTACGTCCTTCATCGCCTCTGACTGCCAAGGCATCCACCATGTACGCTTAGTCACTTAACCATACAACCCCAAGAAGTGTCGTCGAAACAACGCGTCTTGTTGAAGTACAACAAGGACCAAAATAAATTTTGGTTTTCGCCAAGAAGTTTCCAAAGCACTTGTAACAAATGTTTGAGAACTACTTTTTAAATCAGCTTTCCAGATTGTTAAAGAGCA
>NZ_FKKY02000089.1:0-494 GCF_900079845.1 Aeromonas sp. EERV15
TCCTTATGTCAGTTGTGACAATGATGATTGCTGGTCCTTTGCTCTTGCCCAAGGGGCTCTGCTGGGGACCAAACACAGCAATGGAACCATCAAAGACAGGACACCATATAGATCGCTAATCCGGTTCCCAATAGGGACTGCCCCAGTACTGGGTAATTACAAGGAGATATGTGTTGCTTGGTCAAGTAGCAGTTGCTTCGATGGAAAGGAATGGATGCATGTTTGCATGACTGGGAATGACAATGATGCAAGTGGCCAAATAATGTATGCAGGGAAAATGACAGACTCCATTAAATCATGGAGAAAGGATATACTAAGAACTCAAGAGTCTGAATGTCAATGCATTGATGGGACCTGTGTTGTCGCTGTTACAGATGGTCCTGCAGCTAATAGTGCAGACCACCGAATTTACTGGATACGGGAAGGAAAGATAATAAAGTATGAGAACATTCCCAAGACAAAGATACAACATTTAGAGGAGTGCTCTTGTTATG
>NZ_FKKY02000020.1:0-104639 GCF_900079845.1 Aeromonas sp. EERV15
GCCTTGCTGGCGTGGAGGAAGTCGAGAGCTTGAGCGATACGCATAAAAAATCCGAAACCAATCAACAGGTTTCGGATTTTCACACATCAGAAGGATCGGTCAATGGATCCTTAACTGATCGGCATTATCCCGTTCGGGAGCTTTTTGGTATCAGGTCGCGCTGGAGATTACTCTTCCAGACTGATCCCGATGTTGGAGACGCCATCCTGAGCGGCAAACACCTTGATCGCCAGGATACGATCGCTATCGCGTTCGTGGGCCACCCGCTTGAGCAGCTCAACCTGGAATTCCAGCTCGGCCTCCATGTACTCGTGTTCGTAGAGCTCCTCTTCGGTCAGGTCTCGCTCTTCCAATAGCTCGATAAAACCGGCAACCGTGCCGACCGAAGCGTGGCTGGCATCAAAGGCCTCTTCACCGATCCGGCAGATCACAGAGCTGTAAGCGCAACCCAGTGCGACGCAAGCATCCAGCGCAGGATAGGCGCCGTAGGATTCAAACTTGCGGGGATCCGGAATATGGGTTTCGAACTCTTCCAGAATGGCCCCCAGATTGACCCGGGATCCCTTGACGGTGAGGTAGGCCCACAGCTGATCCAGCGAGTGCCGGAAGGCGCCTGCATTGCCAAAGCCGGAGGCCTGACAGAACAGGGCATAGTTGGGGTACATGCGCTCTGCCAGCGCCAGGGTGTAGACGGTCTGTTGCCAAGGCTGTAGCTCGGCCAGTCGCTTATAAAACTTGTCACCAAACACTGGAGTCGGATCCTTTGCAAAATGTGGGGCAGATTGTAGCCCACGAGGGGCGCGGCGAAAACGAAAAAGCGCCCTGGTCAGCTATGTTGCGATATGAAGTCAGGTAAGATGGGGCGAGAGCGGCATCTTGTTGCGCCGCAAATTCTGATAAGGAACAAGAGTATGAGCCAACGTACCCTTCTTTTGCTCAGCCAGGATAATGCTCACTACGAACGGCTGCTCAAGGCTGCCAACCTTCCCCATCTGCGTATTCTGCAGGCCAACAATCAGCTCGATGCCGAAAAACTGATTGGTGAGGCTCACATTCTGATGGCAGAGCCAGCCCGCGCCAAACCGCTGCTGCCCAAGGCCAGCAAGCTGAGCTGGTTGCAGTCCACCTACGCCGGAGTCGATGTACTGCTCGATCCCGACAGTCGCCGCGACTATCAGCTCACCAATGTGCGCGGTATCTTCGGCCCGTTGATGAGCGAATATGTTTTTGGCCATCTGCTCAGCCTGATGCGCCAAATGCCCGTTTATCGGGAACAGCAAAAACAACGCCTGTGGCAAAGCCACCCCTATCAGGGACTCAAAGGCCGCACGATGTTAATCCTGGGTACCGGCAGCATTGGCCAGCATATTGCCCACACCGGCAAACATTTTGGCATGAAGGTACTGGGCATCAGCCGTAGCGGCCGGGAGCGTGCCGGTTTTGATCAGGTTTATCAACTGCCTGCGCTCAACAAGATGCTGGCCCAAGCCGATGTCATTGTCAGCGTGCTGCCAGCCACCCGCGATACCCGCCATCTGTTCAATACCGCCCGCTTCGAACACTTCAAACCCGGTGCCATCCTGTTCAACGTCGGTCGTGGCAGCGCAGTTCACTCAGGCGATCTGCTCACCGCCCTGCGTACCGGCAAGCTGGCGATGGCAGTGCTGGATGTGTTTGAGCAAGAGCCCCTACCCGCCGACAGCCCGCTGTGGGGCCAGCCCAACCTCATCGTCACCCCCCACAACAGTGGTTACAGTTTTCCAGAGGATGTCGCCCAGATTTTTATTCGCAATTACATCCGCTTTATCGATGGGCAACCGCTGGATAGCAAAATCGACTTCGACAAAGGTTACTGACCCTGCCGGTTGCTACCCATGTAAAAAGGCCCCGCCAGTCTGGCGGGGCCTTTTTACATCAGGATGGCTTACTCAGCATCAGCCAGCTGCCAGCTCCTTGCGATAACTCTTCACTTTAGCGAGGAACTGACGACGCTCCTTGCCACTCAAGGGCTCAGCCATCGGCAGTTTGGCGGTCATGGCATTGACCGGGCGGTTGTTGATCCGCAGCTCATAGTGCAGGTGCGCACCGGTAGAACGGCCAGTGTTACCGGAGAGGCCAATCTTGTCGCCCATCTTCACCCGTTGCCCCGGCTTGACCAGCAGCTTGCTCAGATGCAGATAGCGGGTCGCCAAGGTACGGCCATGCTTGATAACAACATAGGTACCCGCCAGCGGGTGTCTGGTCGCCTTCTGGACGACACCATCACCGGTAGCCAATACCGGCGTACCCACCGGCAAGGCAAAGTCAGTCCCTTCATGAGGACGAATAGCACCGGTCACCGGATGTTTACGCGCCGGGTTGAAGTTGGAGCTGATCCGGTAACGGCTATGGGTCGGATAACGGCGGAAACCGCGCTCCAGACTGTTGCCCTGAGCATCGTAATAGTTACCGTCTTCCGAGAGCCACGCCGAGGTACTCTGGCCCTGGCTGATCACTTCCACCCCCAACAGCTGGCTATTGCCAGTGCTCTTTCCTTCTACCGTCTCCTGACGCACCAGTACCTTGAACGTGTCACCCTTTTGCAAATCTTTGGCAAAATTCATCCGCCACTGAAACAGGTTGGCAATTTTCTGGATATGGTTGGCCGGAATGCCTGCATTGCGGGCACTGACATAGAAGCTACCGTTGATCACCCCGTTGTAACGCTGCGGTTGCCACTCCACCTTCTCGTTGATCATGGTGGAGCTATACGCCTCGCCCCCACGTTCCATCACCAGGGTCTGCTTGATATTCAGGCGGATCTTCAGTTGCTGCAGGATATTGTCCTGATCAATCAACAGCTCGATATTCTGTCCCGGCTTGAGCCGCGCCAAATGGTTCTTGTTGTCTGCATCCAGCACCTTGTAGAGGGTGGTGGTAGAGAGCCCGAGGTTGTTGAAGATAGCGGTCAGGTTTTCGCCATTACGCACCCGATAATCCTGCCACTGGGGAGTGGCATCGACCGGGATATCGTCATCCGGCGCACTCTGATCCACCAGCTCATGATCGGGGATTTCGTTAAAGTCGGTGTTGTTTTCATTGGTTGCCGTACCGGCGGTATCAATGGGCAACTCAAGACGCAGCGGCCGCTCCAGGATGTCACCTGGCGCTGGCAATAATGCCACTGCCGACAGCGTCATGGCTGTCAGCATCAGCATCGCATAAAAATGTTTGCGGGGAACCGGGGGTTCCCAATTGGTAGCCTGCACTACCAAGGGACGGAGACGTTTCATCCGCTATCCTGTATTTAGATCTAAAGAGTGTGAGTCGCGCGATCTGTTGTGACAAAACCGCATAAAACTGTTCTTTGGACAAAAACAAACACAGATAGTTCATCACAATCTGCATGAACTTCACATTTTATGCATAACCTGTCCTGATGGGCAGAAATGATCGTCTTTTTTAACCATTTTTTCCTATTTTTAAGAACCGGGTCGGATTCGACTCTGAATAGAAACCCAAAATGTTGCGATATCTTTTCCATGGAGTGGATATGACGTTATCAAAACTGTTGAGCCGGATAATTCTCGTACTGTTCTTGATCGGTGCCGTGCTGCTGTTTGCTCTGGAGGCCACGACCATCCGCCAGTCGATCCTCGATCAGATGTCCGCCAACCTGGAGACGGCAATTACCGCGCTGGGGCTGGTCTTGCAGGGCACCTTGCTCAATGACGACAAAGTGCTGGCTGAAACTATCGTCAACGCCATGTTTGATGGCGGTTTCGTCAGCTCGGTCACCCTGATCGACCCCGATGGCCAATTACTGTTTCAGAAAGTATTCCACGCTACCCAGCAGAATGTCCCAAGCTGGCTCCCCTCTGTTATCGGCATGCCCCCCGTCAAGATTGAGCAAGAGTTGACCGATGGTTGGCGCATGCTGGGCACCCTCACTCTGGAAGGACATAGCGGCTACGCCTATCAGCATTTGTGGAATGCCATCAGCCGCACAGGTCTGGCGCTGCTGGCAGGACTCGTCGTGTTTACCCTGATCATCTCCCTGGTTTGCAAACGCCTGCTGCAACCGCTGGAACAGATCAACCTGCAGTTGATCCGGGTCCGCAAACATCAGTTCAACAGCGCCCTGCCAACCCCCTGGCTACAAGACCTCAAAGAGGTGTCGCTCTCCATCAATCAACTAGTATCCGAACGCAAACGGGATCTGTTGCAACAACGGCTCAAAATTACCCAACTGGGAAAACAGCTACCCCCGCCGACTTCACAACCACTGCAAGGGCTGGACCCATTGCCAGAAGGCGGGCAACTACAAACTTTTGCTTCTACCCAGGGGGATATTGCGCTCTATCAGCGTTTTTTACCCGGTCAGACTCTCTCTGCCAACACGGACCTGACGATCATCCAAGCTACATTGCAGCAGTGGCAGCAACTGCACGTAGAGGGTATCTCCCTGCCACTCTCGCTGCTCAATCACCCGCAATGGACCGAGATTGCCCCTTTGCTGACCCAGGGCCGTGGCAAAACGCTAGATTGGCGTTGGGATGTTGTCTCCTTCCCCTCCCACGGCCAGCCTGCATTAGCCGCGCTGCAGGAGCAGGGCTGTGAACTCGCGTTCAGTGCCATTCCCCTGAACGCAGACACGCTTAATCTGCTCGACCCGCTCAATCCCATTTTTATCAGCTGCCAGCTGACCGATGCGCCGCTCTATTGGAACCTGCTCTCCCAGACCATGCATGCCGCCGGTTATACCCTGCTGGCAGAAGCGGGCGAGTGCAACGACAGAGACCTGCTGCGAAACTGGGGTATTGATGGTTATGCCAAGGAGGCTCAAGCATGAAAAAGCTCGCCATGTTATTGCCTCTGCTTTGGCAACCCGGCCTGATGGCCGAATCCATTACGATTGGCACCGGGGGTGAACAGGGTATTTATCACCAGATAACCAAAGAGTTTTGCCGCCTGGCCCATGAGGCCGATGAGCAACTAAAATGCGCACTGCAGGGAACATCAGGTTCAATAGAAAACCTGCAGCGACTTAAGAGCGGCGAGTCTTCCTACGCCATGGTGCAGTCCGATTGGCTGTATCAAGCCAGCAAGGGCTTGGGCCCGTTTGCCACACAGCCACAACCCGAGCTGCGCGCCCTATTTGCTACTCATGCCGAACCATTCACCATAGTGATCCGTGCCGACGGGGATATCACATCACTGGAGCAGCTTAAACTGGTACCTATCGATATGGGGCTGAAGGGATCTGGCACACGCCAGACCGCACTGGCCCTGTTCAATCAACTGGGAGCACAAGAGCAGGATCTCGATTTGAAGAGCATGGCCAATCAATCCGATGCACTTTGCAGCAAACAGATTGACGCGTTTGCGCTGGTGATGGGGCACCCGAACCGGATCGTGCTCGACACCGCCAAACGCTGCGCCGTCCGCTTCCTCCCCATCGAAGGGGCCATCCGGGATCAGTTGCTCAAGGGGGTCAAATACTACCAACGCAGTCAGGTGCCCGCCCGCATCTACCCTGGCAATCTGAAAGCGACCCCCACCTTTGCCATTGCCGCCACCCTGGTGACCAATGCCACCATGCCGGAAGAGTCTGTCTATCGGCTCACCAAGGCCATGCTGACCCAGCAGACCAAGTTCAATGAGCAGACGTACGGTTACGCCAATATGTTTCACCGGGCACGCAATAAAACCGGCCCGGTGCTGAGCATTGAACAGCATCCGGGCGCGGCCAAATATTTCGAGGAGTTGAAAGCGGCAGGCAAGCTATAGCTGACGACGGGGAGAGCGCAGTTGCTCGCTGGAGAAACGAGTCTTCATCGATGTCCACTGCGCTAGCCTATCGGCACTCCCTGCCAGCGTACCTTCCCGGCGCGACTTCATGATCCAGATGCTTTTGGCATCGAAGCTGTATACGGGTATCAGATCGGTACGCTTGCTACCCGGCAGGATCCGGCTGTTGATGTTGTCGAGCACCAGCGGATCAGCCTTGGGTGTGGGGAAGTAGAGCGTCACCATGTGGAACTGGTTGTAGCGCACCGCCTTGACGTAGGCCAGCCGCAGCTTCTTCTCGTCCACCCCCAGCTCCATCAGGGTGTAGTACTTGGAGATGCTGTAATCCTCGCAATCCCCGCCCCGGGCACCGATAAACTCCAGCGGATTGGCCCAATAATCCTCGTCCCCCCACAGCTTGGGATCCTCGCTGTAGGTCAGATTGTTGAAGTAATTGTTCACCAGCTCGACCTTCTGCTGGTCGGTAGTGCCCGCTCTGGGGGTCAACAGGCGAGAGAATGCCTCGGCCCGCTGAATGGCGCGGCCACCATACACCTCCTGCAGCTTGGCCCGCAGATCCGGACTGGCAATGTACTCAGAAAGACGCGATGCCTGCACGCTGGCGCCACATAGAGCCAAAGTGCAGGCCGGGATCAACAACCATTTCATAGCAGACACTCCATGTCAGATGCTGGAGGTCAGTATAGTCCGTCCGGATGAGAGCCTCGGCCAGCGATCAACGGCATTGGGCGAATGCGTCAGCCAGTTGCTGCATGAATTGGGGATAACCATCCGGGCCAAGCGGCACCTGTTCACCTACTTCATCCAGTAGCAACACTTTTGCACCGGTATTACGCGCCACCGATTCGATCACAGCCGGTGAGAATTGCGGCTCGGCATAGATGCAGCTCGCCTGCTTCTCTTCCAGTGCCTTGCGAATATCCACCAGGGTCTTGGCGCCGGGGCGACGCTCCGGGCTCACGGTGAAGTGACCTTTTGAACTCATGCCGTAGTGGCGTTCCCAGTAGCCATACGCCTCGTGGAATACAAAGTACCCCTTCTGGTTCACCGCCTTCATCTGTCCGGCGATCACCTTGTCCTTGGCATCAACCTTGGCATCAAATGCCGCGAGGTTGGCGTCATAGCGAGCCTGATTGGCAGGATCCAGCTTGCCCAATTCGCTTGCGATCGCCTTGGCAATCACCTTGGCCTGCGTCGGGCCAAGCCAGATGTGGGGATCGACCCCTTCGTGATGATGTCCCTCATGCCCATCATCATGATCGTGATCACCGTGCTCGTGAGCGCCATGATCGTGATCATCATGGTTATGGGAGTCGTGACTATCTTGAGTCGCGTAGTTGAATAGTGGCATCCCCTCAACCTGAGTCAGGGTCAGTGCATGGGGATGATTGGCCAGCGGCTTGGCCATGAAGCCTTCCAGCTCGGGACCGACCCACACCACCAGACCAGCACTGTTGATGCTGCGAATATCGGACGGACGCAGGGAAAAATCGTGGGGAGAGGCACCGGTCGGCAGCAATACCTTGGGCTTGCTCACCCCGTCAGTGATCGCCGCTGCGATGAAGCCAAGGGGCTTGATGGTGGTCAGTACCTCCAGGGCACGGACAGGCAAACTCACCGCCAGCAAGGCAGTGAAAAGCGCAATAATTCTCATTGATGAATCTCGTCAGGGGGTGAGTATGTGATAATATAACAGCTGCTTTTTGTTATATTATAACTCTCACTGGCTGTAAACCCCGGAGTTGTCATGAGCCAATTGGTGGAGCTGAAAGAGGTCTCTCTCTCGTTTGATGGGCGCTCTGTGCTCGACAAGGTCTCCTTTACCCTCAATAAAGGCAAAATCACCACCCTGGTCGGCCCCAATGGGGCGGGCAAGAGCACCTTGAGCAAGCTGGTGCTGGGCCTGCTTACGCCGGATTCGGGCAAGATCACCCGCAGCCGCGATCTGCGGGTCGGCTATGTGCCTCAGCGCCTCTATCTGGATCCCACCCTGCCGCTGACAGTGCGTCGCTTCCTGCAACTGGGCAAGAACAGCCGCCTCTCCATCGAGGAGGCGCTGGCCCGGGTGGGCGCAGAGGGATTGCTGGAGAACCGGATGCAAAAACTCTCCGGCGGTGAGATGCAGCGTGTGCTGCTGGCTCGCGCTCTGCTGGTGAAACCCGAGCTGCTGGTGCTGGACGAACCGGTGCAAGGGGTGGATATCACCGGCCAGATCGAGCTCTACGCCCTGATCGGCCAGCTCGCCGCCGAATTCAATTGCGCCGTGCTGATGGTCTCCCACGATTTGCATCTGGTGATGGCCAGCACCCACGAGGTGATCTGCCTGAATCGCCACGTCTGTTGTCATGGCGAGCCGGAAAGCGTGGCCCGCCATCCCGAATTTGCCCGTCTGTTCGGGCGCCCGGAACAGGAGGTGCTGGCGGTCTATACCCATCATCACCACTGCGACGGCGAACACCATCATCATGAACCGCAGGCCCCCGTCATCCGCCTGCCCTCTCGCAACAACGCTCACAGCAAATAGCGCAAGCAACAGGACATTCAAGTGGACAGCTTTCTGTTATACGCCCTCGCGGCCGGCCTCGGCATCGCCCTGCTGGCCGGCCCCCTCGGCAGCTTCGTGGTATGGCGCAAGATGGCCTATTTTGGCGACACCCTCTCCCACGCCTGTCTGTTCGGCATCGCGCTGGGCATACTGCTGCAGGTCGATCTCACCCTGGCGGTGGTGGTCTGCTGCCTCGCCATGGCAATGCTGCTGGTGATCATGAGCCGCAACCAGCAGGTGGCGACCGATACCCTGCTCGGCATTCTGGCCCACAGCGCCCTGTCGCTCGGTCTGGTCACCTTGAGTTTTATGGATAACGTGCGGGTGGATCTGATGGCCTACCTGTTCGGCGACCTGCTCTCGGTGCAACCCATGGATCTGGTCTGGATCTATGGCGGTGGCGCGCTGGTGCTGCTCACCCTGTGGCGGTTGTGGGATCCCCTGCTCTCCATGACCATCTCGGAAGAGCTGGCACGGGTGGAAGGGATCCGGGTCGATGTACTGCGCTGCGTGCTGATGCTGCTGATTGGGCTGGTGATCGCCGTGGCGATGAAGTTTGTCGGGGCGCTGATCATTACCTCCCTGCTGATCATCCCTGCCGCCACCGCCCGCCGCTTCAGCCAGACGCCGGAGCAGATGGCCGGCTTTGCCGCGCTGATCGGCTGTCTCGCCGTGCTCGGCGGGCTGACCCTCTCCTGGTATCAGGACACCCCGGCAGGCCCCTCGGTGGTAGTCTGTGCCACCAGCCTCTTTGTACTGAGCCAGTTCAAAAAAGCCTGATAACCCGAGCCATTACAACGGCATGCTCTGGCGTGTCTCCATCATCAGCCACTGGCGCAACCGGCTGATGGCGGGCTCATGAGCGCGGGATCGCTTGCAGGTAAAGTAGAAGGCATCCCCCGTCTCCAGTTGGTGTACCGGCAAGGCCACCAGCTGGGGATCATCGGGCCGCAGCATGTAGTCATTCACAAATGCCACTCCCTGATCCCAGGCCGCCGCCTCCATCGCCAACAGCACATGGCTGAAGTGGTGCATCCGCGCCTCGTCCGGAATCACCAGCCCGCCCGCCTTGGCCCAGCGCTGCCAATCCTCGCCCCGCGCCTTGTAGATGGACTGCACCGACAGCAACGGCAACTGCCAGATGGCCTCGGGCCACTCCCCACTCACCTGCTGCAACAGGCGGCGACTGCAGACCGGAAAGAGCCGCTCCTGATAGATAAGATCGTGGCAATAACCGCGCCCATGTGGCGACACCGTGATAAAACAGTCCGCTACCCGATCAGAAAGCTCGGGGTCTTCTGCCACCATCTCCAGACTCAAATCCAGCTCGGGATAGAGTTGGCGCAACCCGGCCAACCGCGGGATCAGCCACTTCACCGCGAATGAGCTGTAGACCGCGAGGCGCAGCCGCATCTCGCCGCCACCGCGCAGCTGTTCGCTGCTCTGGGCAATCTGGCTGAGCCCGGCGGCAATTCCCTCGAAGTAACTCTCCCCCTGCGGCGTCAGCGAGAGCAGCCGCCCCTGACGCAGCAGCAAGCGCTCACCCAGAAAATCCTCCAGCAGGCGGATCTGGTGGCTGACCGCACTCTGGCTGACGTTCAATTCAAGGGCGGCGCGGGAAAAACTGAGCAGCCGGGCGACCACCTCAAAATATTGCACGGCACGCAGGGGAGGCAGCTTCATTATCTAAATATCTCATGAGTGGTCATTTTTTATCATTTTACTGGATAACGGCCCTCGCGCTACCCTCCCCTCATCTGAAGTGGGAGGTGGTATGAATGCAGTAGGGATCGGCATCCTTTATCTGGTGCTCGGCAACATGGTGGCGGTCTTTTCCGATGCACTGGTCAAGGTACTGGAGCCGGATCAGCCCGTCTTCCAGTTTGTCTTTTTTCGCCAGCTCTCGGCCGCCATTCTGCTGATGCCCTGGCTGCTCTGGTCATGGCGCCGCAACCCGCCGGTAGCCATCAAGTGGCACCTGCTGCGGGCCCATATCTGGGCGGTTGGCGTCTGTCTGATGGTGGTCGCCCTCACCCGCTTGCCGCTTGCCACCGCCAATGCCTTGTTCTATGCCGCGCCTTTGATGATGGTGCCGCTGGCGGTGTGGATGTCAGGGGAAGCGATCTCCCGCCAAAAGGTACTGACGGCACTGCTCGGCTTTATCGGGGTGCTGATCGTGCTGCGCCCGACCGAAGTGAACTGGGCCGCGCTGGCGGCGCTCGGGGTGGCGCTGTCGATGGCGCTCAACAATCTGCTGATCAAGCGGATCCCGCTCAAACAGCCCATCGCCCAGACCCTGTTTTTCACCAACGTGCTGAGCATGCCCTTCATTCTGGCGCTGGCACTGTGGGAAGGGGGCGACTGGCAGTGGCAGATGTGGTGGCCCGCCTTCGGCTCGTCGGCGCTGATCATGGTCTATGCAGGCCTGTGCGTGGTGGCCTATCGCCAGGCCGAGGCGAGCAAGATCGCTTCGGCGGAGTACACCGGCCTATTGATGGCGGTGGCCATCGGGGTGTGGCTGTTTGACGAGCAGCCGGGCCTGCCGCTGCTGCTGGGGTGCCTCTGCATCATCTTGCCGCTGGTCGCCATGGCCCGCAGCAAACCCAAACCGCTGGCTGAACCGGCTGTTTAAGCGCTCAGGGTCGCTCCAGCAAAGGGGCGACCCTTTGCTGCAGATGGGGGACTATCTCCTGCTCGAACCAGGGATTCTTCCTGAGCCAGAGGGTGTTGCGCGGGGATGGGTGCGGCAACGGCAGCCAGCCGGGGCCATAGTCGGCCCAGCTGCGCACCGTCTCGGTCAGTGATCCCTTGGCCCCATCGCGCAGATAGTAGGCTTGCGAATATTGGCCGATCAGCAGGGTCAGTTCGATGTTGGGCAACAGCATCAGTACCTTGTCGTGCCAGGTGGGCGCGCACTCGGGTCTGGGTGGCAGATCGCCGGATTTTCCCCTGCCGGGATAGCAGAGCCCCATCGGCATGATGGCGATGCGGGATTCGTCGTAGAAGGTGGTTTTATCGACCCCGAGCCACTGCCGCAGCCTGTCACCGGAGGGGTCATCCCACGGGATACCGCTGGCATGAACCCGGGTGCCGGGCGCCTGACCGATGATCAGCAGGCGGGCACTCTCGGCCCCGCGGATCACCGGACGAGGCCCCAGCGGCAGGTGATCCTCGCACAGACGGCAAGCCCTGATTTGCTCAAACAACTTATCGATTCGCTGCATGACGTTGATAGTACCAGCATTTCCCTGTTTTCCCTCTTGTGGAAACAAGACGCGCCCCCTACTATCGCCATGGGTGTTTAATTTAATAAACGGATAATAATGAAAAACTGGCTAGGTACCGGCACCGCAACCCTCTCCTTCATCCTGTGGGGGATGCTGCCGCTCTATTATCAATTCATGCCCGAGGTCAACATGTGGGAGCTGATCTCCCACCGGGTGCTCTGGTCTGTGGTGCTGCTGGGCGCCCTGTTTCTGCTGCTTGGCCACCAAGTGCCGTGGGCACGGTTGCGCAGTGAGCCGCGCCAGCTCGGCCTCATTCTGCTGGCGGGCCCCGTGATGTCCATCAGCTGGTGCATGTTCACCTGGTGCCTCACTACCGGGCAGGTGCTGACCACCAGCCTCGCCTTCTTTATGACCCCGCTGTTCAATATCGTATTCGCCGTCATCTTCCTCAAAGAGCGACTCACCCCGCAAAAGCATCTGGCGGTCGCCCTGGCGCTGGCGGGTCTCGCCTACATGCTCTTCTGCTACGGCCAGCTCCCCTGGTTCTCCCTCATCATGGGGGCCAACTTCGCCTGCTATGGCCTTATCAAGAAGAAGATCCACTACGACACCGGCACCAGCCTCTATCTGGAAGCCATGGTGCAACTGCCCGTCGCGCTGATCATCATCGGCACGCTGGCGTGGCACGGGGAAGGGGCATTCGTGAACGGGGATCTGGCTGACAAGCTGCTGCTGATGGGCAGTGCGCCCGCCACCCTGCTGCCGGTGGGGCTGTTCTGCTACGCAGTGGCGAGAACCCGGATGAGCACTGTGGGACTGCTGCAATATATCGAGCCCAGCCTCGCCTTCCTGCTCGCCATCTACTGGTTTGGCGAAGCCCCAGACCCCATCAAGACGGTCGGCTTTGCCTTCGTCTGGTCGGGTCTGCTGGTGAGCCTGCTACCGTTGCACCGGCTCAAACGCCGTCCTCAGGGCGTACCGCGATAGGACTCCAGCACCTTGTGCCAACGGGGATCCCTGTCCATCTGCTCGGCAATGTTGTTGAGGCGGGTATGGAGATCGGCGCGGGATTTGGGAATCAAAATATGGCGGGTGTAGCTGGATTGGGGAAAGGGCGAGATAAACAGCTTGCCCCGATAGTGGCTTGAGTCGATATAAAAGCCCAGTGCCGAGCCGCTCACCAGGGTCACATCGATGCGCCCGCGTACCAGCAGCTCGAGATTGGTCTTCACCTTTTTGGCATCGTGGCGCACCAGCTTGCCCCGGCTGGCCGCATCGTCGATGCCCTGATAGCGATAGCCCTCCACCCCGCCAAACACCAGCCCATTGAGGGAGTCGGGCCCGCGATAGGTAACCGGATTGTCGATGCTCGAGATCAGCTCGTTGGTGTCGCGCATCACCGGGAAGGTCCAGAGATAACGCTCCCGCTGGGGATCCCCCACCCAGGCGGGATTGACCCAGACCACCAGACCGTTGAAGGCGGGATCCGACATCTCCAGCGCCAACCGGGCACGATTGACTAGCCAAAGCTCGATCCTGGGTTCACCCCCCAGCTTTTCATTGAGATACTTGACCAGCTCACTGCTCAGCCCTGCATCCACGCCGGTATTGAAGGGCGGATGCTGATGGTAATCGTAGAGACGGATCGTCTCCCCCTGAGCCGGGACCGACAACAGTAACCATAACCAGAACCAGACTCTCATCGCACCTCCTTGAGCTGCCTCTGAGTTTGGCACATAGAGAGTTCGAATGAGAGAACCCGCGACCACCACACCAGTGCCGCTACCATCAGAGCCTTCACGCTGGTCTGTCTATATGGTGCGTACCGCCACTGGCCTGCTCTATACCGGGATCAGCACGGATCCACTGCGCCGCCTGCGCCAGCATCAGAGTGGCAAGGGCTCCCGCGCCCTGCGCGGCAAGGGGCCACTGACGCTGGAATGGCAGCAGGAAGTCGGCGAGAAAGGGGCGGCCCTGCGCATCGAATACCGCCTCAAGCAGCAGCCGAAATCCTTCAAGGAGCAGCTGATCCACAGCCCGGAGCTCTGGCAGAACTGGAGCCCACAGTGGTTAGCTGCCCCCGCCAAAACCTGAGCCTGACAGGCAAAAAAAGGCCACTCAATGAGTGGCCGGAAAGGGGAAATCAGGGAGCATCACACAACGTATTGCACAACTACAGGTCAGTTACAGGTAGGTATTGGAACGCTTGCTGCGGTTGCTGATAAGCCAGCAAACCGCCAGCGCCAGCAGCAACCAGGGGGCCAGCTTGATGATCAGAGCAAGCATGCCGCCCAGTGCCCCAAGCAGCACAAACAGGCCGCTCACCAGCAACATGGCTACCAGGGTAAAACCGGTCAGTGCCATGACCAGCAGCACCACCAGCAATATGAAAAATTCCAGCATAACTTGCTCCTTATCAGTACCTTGTCTGCCGACTGGTCAACCCCTCGGTCAATCCAGCCAGCGCTTCAATTCATAACGGGGCGGCATCACCAGCACCGCCAGCAGATAGGCGGCCAGTGCCAGCGGCGGCATCAGGATCAGGGCGAGCAGTGCCACCACCCGCACCGTGACTCTGGAGACCCCCAACCGCTTGGCAATACCGGCACAGACCCCGGTCAACTTGCGATGCACCAGATCCTTGGGCCAGGGGCTCATGGTTACACCTCCGCCTTCTGGCCTTTGAGGCGAGCCAGCTCGCGCTCGATCTCGTCATTGAGCTCCAGCTCGCGGAACTGTGCCTCCAGCGAGGGATTCTGCCCCAGCGTGGCCGCCTCCAGCTGGGCTTCCAGCTGGGCTTCCAGCTGATCGACCCTGCCCTGAAAGCCGTCAAAGCGGGCCATCAGCTCATGCATCCGCTGGTTGTCCACCTGGGCGCGGGCACGAATGCGGCTGTGGGCCGTCTGCTCGCGCAGGGTCAGCAGTTTTTGCTTCTCGCGGGCCTCGGTCAGCTTGGCCGCCAGTCGCTCGCTGTCGGCGGTGAGCTGGGCCAGCACCTCGGCCACCCGGGCCTTGTCCTGCTCCAGCTGCTCACATTTCCTGGCCTCAGCCAACTTTTCGGTGAGAGCGGCACGGGCCAGATCCTCACGCCCTTTCTGGATGGCGAGCTCGGCCTTGGCCGACCACTCCAGGATCTGCGCCTGCAACGCCTGCTGGTGACGCTCCAGCTGTTTCTGTTCGGCAATCACCCGGGCGGCCTGGGTACGCATCTCGACCTGCACCTGTTCCATCTCTTCGATCATCAGGCGCAGCATCTTTTCCGGCTCTTCACTCTTGTCGAGCAGGCTGTGCAGGTTGGCATTAATCACGTCGGTCAGGCGGCTGAATACGCTCATGGTCTGGCTCCTTATTGCTGGGATGGCTATCTCTTCCCATTGCATTACAAGAGCCGTGCCAAGAAAAATTATTGTTGTTTTACATATAGATGGAATTTTACGGGGAAATTCAAGAAGGGTTTATTGGTGAAAATAGCCAACCAAGTGGTAATTTTCACCAACAAAAAAGGGAGCTTGTGGCTCCCTTGTCGATTCATTTTCGATATCTATCAGGCTGCGCGGCTGTGGCCCAGCTTGCTGTCCAGTTCGGCCAGCTTGGCCTCCATCTGGTCTCGACAAATCGTAGAGAGTTCACGGATCCCGGCTGCGCCGTGCTCCTTGCTGCACAGTGGCGGCAACACCTCGACCAGTACCTCGCCGTTGTCCCAACGATTGAGATCGATCTGCCCAAAATAACTGGAGCAGACGATGGGCACCACCGGCACTTCAGCCTGCACCGCGGTATGGAAGGCGCCGACCTTGAACGGCAACAGACCACGCCCCTGAGAACGAGTGCCCTCAGGGAACATCCAGATTGAGGTGCCACGCTCCTTGATGCGGTTCACCACCTGACCAATGGTGCCGATGGCACGGGAGCGGTTGGAGCGGTCGATCAGCACGTTGCCAGAGAGCCAGAAGATGAGGCCGAAGAAGGGCAGCCAGAGCAGGCTCTTCTTGCCCACCGCCACCACTCCGGGCATGACGGCACCAGTCACAGTAAAGATATCGAAATTACTCTGATGGTTGCACACGTATACCGATGGCCCCACCGATTTGGCTTCCTCGGCCACGGTCACCTTGATCCGCACCCCGATCAGCGGGCAGACCGCGTGATACATGCGAGCGAAGACATAGACATTGTTGGGATGGCGCGGACGAACCAGACAGAGCAGCAGGCCGAACAGGAACCAGAAAATGAGCAGCAGACCAAGCAGCAGCACACGGGCAATTTTGAGCATCGAACACCTCGAGTTTTAACTCGGCGCAGTATACTGATCCCCCTTTTAGCGAACAAGCGTTCGCCAAACAGAACCGACCACCCTCTCCGTCGCGCCACCCACTGCGCTGCTCATAAATACGCCGCTGACTTGCCCCATCCGCCATTGGTCGTTAGGATGGCACCCTCTTGATAGACGGGGCGAGTATGATTCAGCGACAACGTGTGGCAAAAAATCTCCTGCTGCTGATCTGCCTGCTGCTGCTCAATTGTGCGGCCCAGCCGCTGGCCCGGCTGGCCCTGCTCGATCACGCCCTCAACTGTCAGGCACTGTCCGTTCAAAGCACGGCGACAGATCAGGGGGATGCCAAACCGGCCAGCCCGCAACCCACCAGCTGCCAGCTCAACGGCAAGTGGCTGAGCGCCGCCACCCTGCTCTGCGTCGAACAACTCTTCTTTGCCGTGGCCGTGCTGATCGCCCTGCTGGTCCCCCTTTGGCGCTACACACCGCCACTGCCCCCACCCAGAGTCATCTCGCCGCCTGAGCGGCGTCTGCACCTCACCCTCTGCGTCTGGCGGGAATGAGTTCGGCTGCGTTCTTTCGTTAGCTATCACTCATTTTTGCGAGACTAAAAAGATGTCGAATCTCTTCAAGGCGGCCCTGCTACTGGGCGGTCTGCTGTGGCAATCCATGGGATTGGCCAGCGACACGGGCTGGCTCACCAGCCCACAGAATGATCACGCCAGGGTACGGCTGCAGGCCGACCGCAGCACGGCAGATCAGACCCGCATCCTGCTCGATGTCGAGCTGGAGTCGGGCTGGAAGACCTACTGGCACAGCCCGGGCGAAGGGGGCATAGCGCCCCAGATCCTGTGGCATGAGCCCATAGCGGCGCTGCAGTGGCACTGGCCGGTGCCGCGCCACTTCGAGGTAGCCGGGCTCAGCACCCAGGGTTATCAGGGGGATGTGACCTTCCCCCTCAGCCTCAGTTATCCGGCAGAGCAGGCGCTCACCGGCACCTTGCGCCTCTCCACCTGCAGCAATGTCTGCATCCTGACCGACTACCCCTTCACCCTGGCGGTGGATGGCGCCGCCCCGGCCAACTTCGACTTTGTCTGGGCGAAGGCGATGAGCACCCTGCCCCAGCCGCTGCCCGCCGAGACCCGGATCGAGCTCGGCTATCAGCACAACCAGCTGCAACTGCGCGCCGAGCGGGCAGAGGGCTGGCAATCACCAGCGCTCTTTATCGATGCGCTGGAAGGAGCCGAATTTGGCAAACCTGCGCTTGAGGTCGAGGGCAACACCCTGATCGCCCGGGTGCCGGTGAGCGACGGCTGGCAGGGGGATGCGCCGGATCTGCGCGGCCAATCCCTCGGCCTGCTGCTCACCAGTGGCGAACAGGCGTGGCAGGGCAAGGGGACGATCGGCGCGCCGCTCGTGCTGCCCGGCCAGAGTCATTCGCTGTTCTGGTTACTGGGGGCGGCGCTGCTCGGCGGCCTGATCCTCAACATGATGCCCTGCGTGCTGCCGGTGCTGGCGCTCAAGCTGGGATCTGTGCTGCAACATCAAGAGCGTGAACAGGGTGCCGTACGCAGGCAGTTCCTCGCTGCCAGCGCCGGGATCATCGCCTCCTTCTGGGTGCTGGCGGCCATGAGCAGCCTGCTGCGCGCCCCCGGCTTCGGAATGAGTGGGGCAGTCGGCTGGGGCATCCAGTTCCAGAGCGCCGGTTTTATCGGCTTTATGGTGCTGGTCACCCTGCTGTTTTGCGCCAACCTGCTGGGGCTGTTCGAGATCCGTCTGCCCAGCGCTCTCAGCACTCGCCTCGCCACCAGCGGCAGCAACGGCCTCGGCGGTCACTTCCTGCAGGGGAGCTTCGCCACTCTGCTGGCGACGCCCTGCTCGGCCCCCTTCCTCGGCACGGCAGTGGCCTTTGCGCTGGCGGCACCGCTCGGCCAGCTCTGGCTGATCTTCACCGCCCTCGGAATTGGCATGAGCCTGCCCTGGCTGCTGGTGGCGGCCCTGCCACGGCTCGCCCTCTGGCTTCCGAAACCGGGGCGCTGGATGAACCATCTGCGCATCCTGCTCGGCCTGATGATGCTGGGCTCCAGCCTCTGGCTCACCAGCCTGCTCGCCAACCATCTCGGCAGCTATGCCACCGGCTGGCTGATGGTTGCCATGGTGCTGGGGCTGATCCTCGCCATCGTCTGGCGTTACGGCATGCGTGGCTTCACGCTGGCGATCGCCCTCGCCGCCCTGATTGGCAGCGCCCTGCTGCTGAGCGGCGCCTTTAGCGCACAGGGCACGGCCAGCGTCGACAAGGTGGTCTGGCAGCCGCTCTCTGAACACGCCATCACAGATGCGCTGGCCCAAAACAAGCGGGTCTTTATTGATGTCACCGCCGACTGGTGCGTCACCTGCAAGGCCAACAAATACAACGTGTTGCTGCGCGATGAGGTGCAACAGGCCCTCTCGGCCCCCGATGTGGTGGCCCTGCGCGGCGACTGGAGCAAACCGAACGACACCATCGCCGCCTTCCTGCGCCAGCGTGGCGCGGCGGCAGTCCCCTTCAACCAGATTTATGGCCCTGAGTTGCCGCAGGGGGTCACGCTGTCGCCCCTGCTCGACAAGGACGAGCTGCTGACCACATTGCACAAGGCTGGCCTGCTTCAGGCTGGCACCACCCGATTTTAAGGAGTACCCATGAAACCGACTCTGAGCGCCCTGACCCTGCTAGCCTCCCTTTCCGCAGCCCTGCTGGCTCCGGCCCTGCACGCCGCCCCCTTCACCCCGGAGCAGGAGGCGCGCATCAAGGAGCTGATCCGCGAGACCCTGATCGCCAACCCCAAGATCCTCGACGAAGCGGCCGAATCCTGGGAGAAGCAGAACGCGGCAGCCCAGGAGGCGCAGCTTGGCAACTTCATCAAGGGCAACAAGGATGTGCTGTTCAACAGCGCCACCAGCCCGCGCCTCGGCGCCAAAAATCCCAAGCTGACGCTGGTGCTGTTTACCGACTACAACTGCCCCTACTGCAAGCAGTTCGATCCCCAGCTGACCAAGCTGCTCAAGGCCTACCCCAACGATCTGGGGCTGGTGATCAAGCTGTTGCCGTTCAAGGGGCAGACCTCCGCCAAGGCGGCCCAATACAGCCTGACCCTGTGGCAGCAGGATCCCGCCCGCTTCCTCGCCCTGCATGACAAGCTGATGAGCAAGCAGGGGATGCTGACCGAGGCAGACATCAACAAGGCGCTGGCAGCCACCGGCAATGTGGCCCTCAAACCGGAAGGCAAGGCGACCGAAGAGCTGCGCAATAGCCTGCGTATCAGCACACTCTTGGGGGTACAGGGCACCCCGGCGACCCTGATCGGCAACCAGCTGGTGCCGGGCGCCATCCCCTATGAGGAGCTGGAGCAGCTGGTGCAGGCCGAACTTGCCAAACAGGGGTAAGGGATGGCCACCCATCCTCAACCCCGCTGGCGACGCTGGGGCAAGGAGGCGCTCTGGCTGCTGCTGATAGCGCTGGTCATCTCGACGCTGCTGGATCTGTGGCGCAGCCCGACCCTGCCAGAGGGGGCGATGAGCGCCCCCGTCACCTTGCAGGATGGCAGCAACACGGATCTCGCCACCCTGAGTCAGGGCAAGCCGCTGCTGGTCTACTACTGGGCCAGCTGGTGCGGTGTCTGCCGTTTCACCACCCCGACCGTGCAGCAGCTCTGGCAAGAGGGTAACAACGTGCTGACGGTGGCGCTGCGCTCCGGCAATTCTGAACAGTTAGGCAAGGGGATGAGCAAGAAGGGGCTCACCTTTGCGACCCACAACGACGAGTCGGGAGCGCTGGCCGCCCAGTGGCAGGTGGGAGTGACCCCGACTTTCCTCGTTATCAAGGATGGCAAGCTGATGAGCAGCACCACCGGCTGGAGCTCGAAATGGGGTTTGCAGCTGCGGCTCTGGTGGGCGTCGCTCTAGCCACGCAGCATCGTTGCCTTCAACAGGGCCATCCCACCGGATGGCCCTTTTTTATGCCGACATTTTTATGCCGACATCAGGCGGGGAGCTGCATCCCGCGTAGCTGTTCCAACAAGGCGACCACCGCCGCCGAGCGCAACGCATCGGGGGCGTAACAGAGCCCCACCCGCCGCTTGAAGGAAGATGCCGCCAGCTCAGCCACCGTACAACCGGGCGGACAGAGTGAACGGGGCAACCAAGCGATCCCCGCCCCGGCGGCCACCATAGTTGCCGCCAGTCGCAACGACCCCGCCCGCCGTGGGTAGAGCGGCGCCTGATTCCCGAGGATGGCGATCAGCCGCAGGTGGGAGTCGTGGCGCGGGCAGGTAACCCAGGGCTCGTCCGCCAGCTCAGCCGGGGTGAGCGTCCCCTTGCCCGCCAGCGGGTGATCCGGCGGCAGCACCAGCACAAACTCCTCCTCCAGCAGGGGGATAAAGAGCTCGTCACCGCAACGCAGGGATTCGCAGCCCAGCCGCACATCGCCACAGCAGCCCTCCTCCAGGGTCAGCAGGATCTCCTCGTGGGCGAGCGCCCCTTGCACCAGCGCCCCCACCACACTATCGCCAAGGTCTGCCTCAATCCCCACCGTCACCTCGAGGCAGGGAGAGGTTTCACGAAACTCGCGGGCGAGGGAGTCGGTGTCGGCAATCAGCCGCTTGGCGCGGGGATAGAGCCGGTGCGCCGCTTCGGTGCCCTCGACCCCGCGCGCCTGCCGAACAAACAGGTTCACCCCCAGCTCATCCTCCAGCGTCTTGATGGTGGTCGAGAGGGTGGGCTGGGTGATGAAGAGGCGGGTGGCCGCTGCCGTGATGTTGCGCTCCTCGAAGACAGCCACAAACGCACGCAGGGTTCGCACATCCATAGAATTCACCTATATCAGACAGTCATAAAAGCCATTTTTCACGGCGACATGGGGGCAATATAGTGGTTCACCTGCCACAAGGCATCCCAATTTTCTATATCAGTGTCTATCAACACAGCCAGGAGCCATCATGCGCCATCTCTCTGTCATCGGCCTCGGGGCCATGGGCTCCGCCCTCGCCACCACTTTGCTCAAGGCGGGCCATCCGGTCACCGTCTGGAATCGCAGCGCCGCCAAGGCCGCCCCGCTGCAAGCGTTGGGTGCGACATTAGCCCCCTCGGTTGGCGCGGCCATCGCTGCAAGCGACATTACCCTGATCTGCGTCGATAACTACGCCGTCAGCCAGCAGTTGCTGGACGAAGCGAGCGACGCCGTAGCGGGCAAGCTGCTGGTGCAGCTCTCCACCGGCAGCCCGCAGGGGGCCAGAGCACTGGAGAGCTGGAGCCACGCTCGCGCCGCCCGTTATCTTGATGGCGCCATCCTCTGCTTCCCGGATCAGATCGGCACCACTGACTCCAGCATCATCTGCTCGGGTGCCAGCACCGCTTTTGCCGAGGCCGAGCCGGTGCTGCGGCTGCTCGCCCCCACCCTCGACCATGTGGCCGAGGCGGTGGGCGCCGCTGCGGCGCAAGATTGTGCCGTCGCAGCCTACTTTGCCGGTGGTCTGCTCGGTGCCCTGCACGGCGCGCTGATCTGCGAGGCGGAAGGACTGCCGGTAGCCAAGGTGTGCGCCCAGTTCAGCGAACTGTCGCCGATCTTGGGGGGCGATGTGGCCCACCTTGGCAAGACGCTGGCGAGCGGCGATTTCGCTCACCCCTACGCCAGCCTGAAAACCTGGAGCGCCGCCATCAGCCGCCTCGCCGGTCATGCCACCGACGCCGGGATCGACAGCCGCTTCCCGCGCTTTGCCGCCGATCTGTTTGAGGAGGGGGTGGCGCAAGGCTTTGGCCAGCAGGAGGTCTCCGCCCTGATCAAGGTGCTGCGGGCGCGCAATGGAGCGGCACAATGAACGAGCTGACCCACCAACCGCAAATTGCGCTGGTCACCGGCGCCGCTGGCGGGATTGGCCGCCAGCTCTGTATCGGGCTGGCCGAGGCGGGCTATCGGGTGATCGCCACCGATCTGGCCCCTCACTCGTTTGACCATCCCGAGATCCACTTTCACCCCCTCGATCTGCGGGACGAGCAGGCCATCGCGCGGCTCTTTGAAGAGGTGCGCACGCAGCATGGCGGCATCCATCTGCTGATCAACAACGGCGCCATCAGCAAGTTCCACACCCGCTTCGAGGATCTGAGTGCAGCGCAGTTCGATCAGGTGATGACGGTCAATGTGCGCGGCGCCATGCTCTGCGCCCGCGCCTTCGTGCAGGCCAATCGCGGCTTGCCCTATGGCCGCATCATCAATATTGCCTCCACCCGCTGGCAGCAGAATGAACCGGGTTGGGATGCCTACGGCGCCTCCAAGGGGGCGCTGGTGGCCCTCACCCAGTCCCTCGCCAACTCGCTGGCCGACCACCCCATCACGGTCAATGCCATCAGTCCTGGCTGGATCCAGGCGGAGGATTACCACACCCTGACCGAGGCGGATCACCGCCAGCACCCGAGCGGCCGGGTCGGTCGCCCTGACGACATCACCCGCGCCTGCCTCTTTCTGGCGGATCCCCAGAACGATTTCATCAACGGCGCCAATCTGGTGGTCGATGGCGGGATGAGCAAGAAGATGATCTACCACACCTCCGCCTCCTTCTGGGAGCAGTAACCACGGCGGCGGCACCGCGGCTGCCGCCCCCATTCCACCTCCCGATTACCCCCTGCCCATTTTTTCATCGCCTACCGATAGATGGCCCTTGTACTGTCGTGGCCGACTGGCAACAATAGCCCTGCAACTGCCCCTCTTCACTCCGCCCCTTAACTCGTCGCTCAATTCATCGCTTTAGGGGGGCGTTTCCGTTAAAATGACGGGTTTTTACCGTGCCTGGGTTTCCAATCCCCACCCTCAGGCACCCGCAGTGTGAATCCTATGATGCCAGTGATGCAGGATCTGCCATGAACAACTACTTTCGGGTACTGGGCGTCAAGTCCAATGCCAACGAAAACGACATCAAAAAAGCCTATCGCCGGCTGTCGAACCAGTACCATCCCGATAAGCTGTTAGGGGTGAGCGAAGAAGAACGAGAACTGGCAGCAAGCAAGCTGCACCAGGTAAAGCAAGCCTATGAAGTGCTGTCAGACCCGCAACGACGGGCCGCTTTTATCAAAGATTTCAACAACGTCATCGTGACCGATCCCGCTGCTGCCATGCAGGATATGTGGGACCAGTTCTACCCCTGATGCACCAGCCAAAAGAGTGACTATGCAAAAAAAATGGGACCAGGCGCGGATTAAAGCGCTGATGAGTGATGCCAGCGAAAACATTGAATCCTATCGGGATCAAGATCAGCCCAAGGCACTTGAGCAGTTCACCGGCAAGATGAAGACCCTGCTGCTGGCCGATATGAGCATGCTGGAGTTCATGCCGGAATACCTGCCGCTGGCCCTCTATGGTCGGGTGCAATTTGCGCCCCAGGCAAGGCAGCAGTGGGTCACCTGGCTCACCAGCGGCGTACAACCCTCATGGGACGAGTTCAAGGTATCGGTGGCGTTCAACAATGCCGACCTGCCGCTGGTCAAGGCTGTTCG
Organism: Aeromonas sp. EERV15; assembly: GCF_900079845.1. Taxonomy (NCBI): domain Bacteria; kingdom Pseudomonadati; phylum Pseudomonadota; class Gammaproteobacteria; order Aeromonadales; family Aeromonadaceae; genus Aeromonas; species Aeromonas sp. EERV15. Next base: position 23,357 of record NZ_FKKY02000020.1, read on the forward strand.
CGCCCAGAGCGAAGATCAGCTGATCGAAGCCTGCGCCGTGCTGTTCCAGCTCGACAACCCGCTGCCGCGCGGCGGCCGCCGTGCCGATGACGACTACGAGTTGCGTGACGACGAAGATGAAGACGGGGAAGATGCCGACGCCGACTATAACGGTGATAGTGACGACGACGGCGATCAGGATATGCACGACGAAGTACGTTTCTAATTGGGGCAACGCATGAACAACAGTCTGATAGAAATTACCGCCATCGAGATCAAGGAGCTGGCCGTGATCGAGCCGAAACAGGCCAGCGAAAGGTTCGAACTGATCGCCCAAACCATGTCTGATGACCAGCTGGCAGAAGTGATTGAGCAGATTGATATCGTCACCCTGACCCAGATCAATGGCCAGCATGACATGTCATTCCCGTCGATCATCTGTGAACTGATGACCCCGGAGCGGATCCGCGACATCGTCTGCCAGCAGCCGCTCTACTGGGAAGAGGCGATCAAGAACAACGCCGACGAGCTGCAACAGCATACCTTCGACTTCCTCAACTACCTGATCCGCACCCAGGACAGCGAAGCCAAGCAGACTGAAATTCTGGAGTGCATCGCCGACGATCCGGCCGGTCTTTTCTATCTCTCCATCCCCTTTATCGAGTTCTACCGCGGTGAGCGCATCGACGATGAAGAGGGCTCTCACGACGTGCTGCACGCCGAAGAGGAAGATCTGGAAGAGGCGCTCTCCTACAGCGATCGCCAGCAGAGTGAAAATGCTCACGACTACTCACTCGATGATCCGCGCAGCCTGTTGATGCTGATCCGCGAGCTGACCCCTGAGGTGGAGAAGGCGATCAAGGCACTGCTGCGCAATGAACACTCCAGCTGGGAAGGGATCATCAGCAAGTTCGCCAGCGAGCTGGTGATGCAAGCCAAAGAGAAGAACAAGGTCGAGGACGAGTACGCCGAAGTCGACGACATGTTCAGCTTTCTGGATTAAGGGACCCCGTCATGCAACTGGTTATACGCGATGTCAATCAGGGCCCATTCCTCACGCAGGTACTGCGCTTTGGCCGCGAAAACGAACGCTTGAGCGATCAGCAACTGGCCGCCATCAAGGGCAAGGCCGGACTGATGAGCCTGAAGTTTGCCGACAAGTACTACAACAAGTACAAGATGCACCTGCTGGAGCAGGCCGCCCACGACGTGATCGGGGTAGTGAGCCTGGGCCTGCTGGAGCTCTCCCAGCGCGACACCGCCAAAGCGCTCGCCTTGCTGCAGGCGCCGGAAGGGCCCATCAAGCCGTTCCAGAAGGGCTGGTCGATGCTGATCTCGGTCAGCACCGGCGGCAACAGCCTCTATGGGGAGGTGGATGCCCGTCTGCTGGACAAGATCTCCAGCCCCCCCGATGTGGAGGAGTGGCAAGGGTGGCAGGAGTACGAAAAAGCCCAGGTGGAGCATAACAAGGTCCGGCTGATGAGCCTGATTGATCAGCACTTCTTCGCCTGTGAAAACGACCACCCGACCATGGAAGACAAGCTGGCCGAAGCGCTGCTCTATCGCATTCTGTGCGGCAATGGCAGCGGCGCGGCCCCACTGAAGGTGAAGCAGGATCTCAAGCGCAAACTGGCGCGGGAAATCGTGCTGCAAGAGGAGTGGTACGACACCGACTATCTGGCCACCCAGCTGACCTTGCTGCTGGCGGAGCTGCCAAGCGAGCTGATCGCCGGTCTGCGTCAGGAGCTCAGCAAGGGGTTTGTCGCCAACCTGCTGCACACCCTCGGCTTTGTGCGCCAGTACCAGCTGCTGCAAAAAGAGCACGCCTCGCCGGAGAAGCTCGACAACGTCGAGATGCGCGCTGGTCTGCGCCATCCGCTGCTCGGCTGGCCGCTCTACCACGACTTCTAAGGCGCGTTTCGCCGCCCGTTCAGTCGTTTCCCAACGCCCGGCCTGCCGGGCGTTGTTATATCCGGCGACAAATACATCCCCTCACCCTGCCCCTCTCCCAAGGGGAGAGGGGACAAATACCTGCCAGCTTCAAACCAGCAAGTAGGGTGCAATAAGCGCAGCGCATTGCACCTGTAGCATTTGCCCCTATCGCATTGCACCGACAACGCTGGCGGTACAATTCACCTTGTTTATTGCCCCTACGGCTACCGCCCCTCTCCTCCAATATTTATTCACGCAACTCACCAAGGTGAATAAATAGCCAACTCACTTACTGTCATACCGTAGCGACTAGGCAGGGTAAAAATCGGATATGGATCGCGCAACCGAGCCAACCATAGCGCCAGATGGCCAACAAGATCACATATAACCCGTAACTACCGAGCAGGTAACAAGGCGATAGCGACAGCAGGAAGCGCATAAAAAGGCGAAATAGATCAATAAAAAGCAATTAATCGCGCCTGATTAAATTTAAGATCTGGCAATTTAATCGCGCTGAACGCTAAATGACAAACCTGTCTTTAAAGCAGTATGGAAGCGCCAAAGGCTAGCCGGTCACTGACTGGCACACTCTCAGGATGAGTTGTGATTTTCTCTTCTCACAGGAGACAAACCGTGAGCGCTTCAGCACCACACCCTCATCACGCCGCCATCCCACCCGGCTCTGGCGCCCTGTTCTTTATCCAGACCTTCGCCACCCTGGGTTTTGCCGTGCTCTACTCCACCCTGGTGCTCTACGCCACCAAACGACTCGGCTTTAGCGAATCCCAGGCCAACGCCATGATGGGGATCTTCGGAGCCTTCAACTACGGCCTGCACCTGTTTGGCGGCTACCTCGGCGGACGTTACCTCAGCAACCGCAACCTGTTCGTGATGGGGATGGTCTTGCAGGTGATCGGCTGCTACCTCATCGCCGAGATGGGGATCACCGGCCTCTACTGGGGGCTCGCCATGTTCCTCACCGGCAGCGGCCTCAACGTCACCTGCCTCAACATGATGCTGACCCAGCGCTTCGCCCCGGACGATCACCGCCGCGAGAGCGCCTTCTTGTGGAACTACGCCGGGATGAATCTGGGCTTCTTTATGGGCTTCTCGGTGGCGGGCTACTTCCAGCTCACCGAGGATTACCGCACCCTGTTCCTGTTCGCCACCCTCGGCAACGTGCTGGCTATCATCGCCACCCTGTTCTTCTGGCCCATTCTGGCGGATATCAACACCCCGCTGCGCCATATCAAGGGACGCGGCTTCTACCTGCGGATGCTCGGTGGCCTCGCCATTCTGGCGTTGCTGGTGCCCGCCCTGCGCCTGCTGCTGACCCACGCCAGCTTTAGCGGCAGCTTCGTGCTGATGCTGGGGGCCGTGGTGCTGGTACTGCTCTGCGTGATGACCGCCCGCCACCCGGATGCCGCCGAGCGCAGCCGCATGGTGGCCTATCTGATCCTCGCCCTCGGCTCGCTGATCTTCTGGTCGCTCTACCAGCTGGCCCCCATGGGGCTGATGCTCTTCTCCGAGCACAACATCAACCTCAACGTGTTCGGGCTGCGGGTCGCCCCCCAGTGGATCCAGAACATCAACACCAGCGTCATCGTCATCGGCGGCCCGCTGATGGCACTGCTGTTCAAGCGGCTGCGCGAGCAGGGCTGGAACATCGACATCCCCTCCCAGTTTGCCGCCTCCCTGTTCTGCATGGGACTGGGGATGCTGGTGCTGCCGATCGGCATCCATCTGGCGGGCGCCGACGGGCTGGTCGCCTTCAAGTGGATCGCCATCAGCTATGTGTTGCAGAGTCTGGGTGAGCTGCTGATCTCCCCCATCGGCTACGCCATGATTGGCAAGCTGGCCCCCGCCAGCCTGCAAGGCTTGATGATGGGCTGCTGGATGATGGTGACCGGCGTTGCCTCGGTGCTGGCGGGGTATGTCTCCGGCGCCATGCCGCAAAATATCGGCAGCACCCCGGTCGCCACCAACCCGGGTTACAGCTCGGTATTCAATATGCTGGGCTGGGGCTCGCTGGCAGGGGGCGTGGTATTGCTACTGCTGGTGCCCCGCCTGCGCCAGTTGATTGCCGCCAAAATTGCCCCGCCACCGGCAGGGGCTGCCATCCCCGTCTGATGGGGTTCGGGCCAGCCATTTTATTGGCACCTGCCAGCGTGAACGGTTGAATCAGCAACGCGGCTGATAATGCAAAGGGCCCCGCAATCATGGATGGCGGGGCCCTCTATTTTTGCGGGATTGATGGCCCGCGTCCGGTTGGCAAATCCCTGTTCAGGCTGCGCTAATCAGCGCAAATCGCCTTATCCAGCAAGGCAATCCGGTTACCTTCAGAGTCCTGAAACTCGGCCACCTTGATGGCTTCACCCACCAGAGTCACGGGATAAAGCAACTTGGCGCCTGCCAACAGCGCATCCGCCATCACCTGCTCAATATTGTTCACCGTCAGATAAATCCGCGTGCCATCCAGACTCGGAACATAACTCTCCCCTCTGGCCAAGGCACCAGAACAGCCTTTCGCGCCATCAATAAACGGGAATAGCGCCATTTCATTGCCATCGATCTGCGCTCGTTCGAACTCGATTTCAAAAACGGCAGCGTAGAAGGCGATTGCTCGCTGCATATCCGTTACCGGAATCTCAAAATGCATCCCAATATTTACCATCGAACCCCTTCCTTGTTAGTTAGCGATAGCGCCATGCAGGCGAAATCATGCTCCCATTATTGCCATGAAGCCATCCATCAGATCCACGCAAACGGGTCAAAAGACCAGATGGTGCGCTGAGAAGCGCAAGCTCGCAGGGACAAGTACATGCCAACCTTTAGCCGTAGCTGTCACGCCATTCCAAAATCGCTGCGATCTGGGCTCCCTTCTCCCACTTTTTGCCATAAACAAGACCTCGCGGGGTCAATCACGGTGCAATTCACCTTGTTCATTGCACCCTACGGTTACCTCCCCTCACCCTAGCCCTCTCCCAAAGGGAGAGGGGACAAGTATCTGCCAACCTCGGGCCGTGGTGGTCATGCCATTACCCGGCGGTAATTCCAGTGCCCCCTTCTCCTACTCTTTGCCATAAACAAGGGGAGAAAGGTCGGGGATGAGGAGATCAAGCCATCACAGCGGAAGCCATCGACAAGCAGCAGCGCGTCAAATAACACAGAGGCAAGTAGGGTCGATTAGCGAAGCGTAATCGGCCGCACCGGTTATCCGGTCGCGAGCAAGTAAAAGAGAAAGGACGTAGGGTGCAATAAGCGAAGCGCATTACACCGGCAACCTCGCGGGGTCAATCACGGTGCAATTCACCTTGTTCATTGCACCCTACGGTTACCTCCCCTCACCCTAGCCCTCTCCCAACGGGAGAGGGAACAAGTACCTGCCAACCTTTGGCCGTAGCTGTCACTCCATTTAAAAATTGCCGCAATCTGGTCTCCCTTCTCCCCTCGCGGGAGAAGGGTCGGGGATGAGGGGGCCGCAAAATAAAATCACCGACCACATTGAGGCAATAGGTTTTCGCGATCGTCTGATTACACTTCGCTAATCAGGTCTACGTCCATAATTCACCCTTGCATACGGTAAACATAGACCCAGATCACGACAAATAACTATTTAAGTCTGATAATGTCACTCTACATACATTTATCAATAAAGCACTATAAGGATAAGATAATGAAGCTTTCTGCCTTGCTTATTTCGAACTTTAAAGGGATTAGTGAAGAGATAAAAATTCTTATTGATAATATAGTTGTGCTCGTTGGTCCAAATAATAGCTGTAAGTCAACAATTCTTGATGCTTATGAGGCTTATGTATCAATGGGAAGTTCACTCACTCTAGATTTTTTCCACTGTCGTGATGCTACACGACCAATCATAATTACTGGTATATTCAATGACGTTACTCAAGATGATTTAGATACTCTAGGTCAAGAATGGTATATAGAAAACGATCCTGAATTTGGTAACTGTGCGAAGTTCCAGATTAGATGGGAAACACCAGATGAAAATGGAGTGAAATTCAGCTTTAGTAATAAGACCAATGACTGGAAAAAAGGTGGTGCCGGTGGTTGGAATACTTTGCTTCAAAGCAGACTACCAATACCTATTCGATTAAACCCTAATGATGACTACGATGCCCTTGAAAAGGTAGTTAAAGATTTAGCATCGAAAAATGCAGCCAAGCAGCTAAAAGATGACAAGAGCAAAGTTGCAGGTATTATTTCCGAAATCGAAAAACTAGCAAAAGAAGTAGACAAAGAAATATCAGGAAGTATTGGACAGCTAAGCCTGAAAATTGAAACCGAACTAAATAAACTTTTCCACGGGGCAACAGTAACCTTTGAAACAGGCGTAGGTAAATTTAAGGCTGAGGAGGCGATCAAGGATGGCAGCAAGTTTTTCATTAGAACAAGCAATCATCCAGCATCACTAGAACATCAAGGAACAGGAATAAAGAGAGCCTTTCTTTGGTCAGCTATAAATGCTCTTTGTAGTGAAGGCATGTATAAAAAAGGAACAAAAATAGTACAAAATGAGGTTCCAAAAGTATTATTAATTGATGAGCCAGAAATAAACCTACATCCATCTATAATTAGGGCGGCTAGAAAAGCTATTTATGCATTGGCCGACATGGCGGGGTGGCAAGTCATCTGTACTACACACTCCCCTGTATTTATTGACTTGACGCAGAATCATACAACCTTAATAAAGGTATCTAACACTCAAAAAGGTGTTTTTTATTTTCAAACAGATAAAGCCAAATTTAATAAAGATGAACGAGACAATTTAAAAATGTTGAATCGCTGCTGTCCAACAGTTAATGAGTTCTTTTTCTATGAAAACTCCATACTTGTTGAAGGTGATACAGAATATTTGGCCTATCAATACATTATAGAAAAAAGTGGGTTAGAGAGTAATTACTGCGTCATAAACTGTAGAGGGAAAGCCAATATCCCCACATTTATTAAAATCTTCAATCAATTTAATGCAAATGCTATAGCTGTACATGACCTAGATACCAAGCTGAGAAAAGACAATATAGCCAATGCCATGTGGACAATCAATTTAAACATTCGAACATTGGCCGACTCAACGAATGGCAGAGTGAAAACTGTTGTGCATAACCCTGACTTCGAGGGCTTTTACTTAAACGAATCCCCATCAAAAGATAAACCATATAACTTATTTACCCATCTTACATCTGATGACTTTGAAACAGATGAAAAATATAAAAAACTAAGAGAGTCCCTTACTGACATAATTAGTGGAACTCATGAAGGATTATATACAACTCATGCAGAGCTAGATGCTATGGCATAATACCCTTAAAATCCAGATAACTAACCACTCATAAAAAATATAATTTTCATCTAATAAGAAGGGCGCTTTCGCGCCCTTCTATATTCATTACCCTTCCTGACTTTCCTCCGCGACCGGTTCGGCACCGGCGGCGGGTTCAATCTCAATACGATCGACCCGCTGCAAACCGCGGGGCAGCTTGGCGCCACGGCGGCCGCGCTCGCCGCGGTAGTAGTCGAGATCAGATGGCTTAAGAGTGAGCTTGCGCTTGCCGGCAAACAGGGTGACATATTGCCCCTGCGGGATAATGGCGGCCATCACCATAAACTCTTCCCGCGCCTTCACACGAGCCGACGGTATGCTGATCAACTTGTTGCCCTTGCCCTTGCCGAGTACCGGCAGGGTGTTGAGCGGGAACAGCAGCATGCGACCTTCATTGGAGATGGCCATGCAGAGATCGGTCTCTGGCGAGCCAATCTTCTGGGGTGCCATCACCTGACCCCCTTCCGGCACTGTGAGCAGCGCCTTGCCGTTCTTGTTCTTGCCGATGAGGTCGTCATAGGTGCAGACAAAGCCGTAACCGGCATCGCTCGCGATCAGATACGGTTCACCCTCATTGCCCATCACCAGATGGCGCATCTCTTCCCCTGCCCCCAGCGCAAAGCGGCCGGTGAGCGGTTCGCCCTGACTACGGGCAGATGGCAAGGTGTGGGATTCGAGGGCGTAGGTTCGACCCAAAGTAGAGAGAAACACCGCCTGCTGGTTGCTGCGACCACAGGCGTGGGCCAGATAGTTATCCCCCGCCTTGTAGGAGAGGCCCGCCACATCGACATCGTGGCCCTTGGCGGCGCGCACCCAGCCCGCGCCCGAGAGGATCACGGTGACCGGTTCGCTCGGCACCAACTCTTTCTCGGTCAGCGCCACGGCGGTGGCACGCTCCACCAGCGGGGTGCGGCGATCGTCGCCGTACTTCTCGGCATCCGCCAGCAGCTCTTTCTTGAGCAGGGTATTGAGGCGGCGCTCGGAGCCCAGGATCAGTTGCAGTTTGTCCCGTTCAATCGCCAGTTCATCCTGCTCGGCGCGCAGTTTGAACTCTTCGAGCTTGGCCAGATGGCGCAGTTTGATCTCGAGGATCGCTTCGGCCTGGGTCTCGCTGATATTGAAGCGCTCCACCATCACCTTGCCCGGCTCATCCTCGGTACGGATGATTTCGATCACCTCGTCGATATTGAGGTAGGCCACCAGCAAGCCTTCGAGGATGTGCAGGCGCGCCAGCACCTTGTCGAGGCGATACTGCAGACGGCGCCGCACGGTCTCGCGACGGAAGATGATCCACTCGGAGAGGATCATCTTGAGGGTCTTCACCTGCGGCCGGTTGTCGAGGCCGAGGATGTTGAGGTTAACCCGGTAGTTCTTCTCCAGATCCGTGGTGGCGAACAGGTGGGCCATCAGCCCCTCCACATCCACCCGGTTGGAGCGGGGGATGATCACCAGACGGGTCGGGTTTTCGTGGTCCGATTCATCGCGCAGATCACTGACCATTGGCAGCTTTTTGGCCACCATCTGGGCGGCGATCTGCTCCATGATCTTGGCGCCGGAGGCCTGATGGGGCAGCGCCGTGATGACGATGTCGCCATCCTCCTCGCTCCAGACCGCCCGCTGCTTGATGGAGCCCTTGCCGGTCTCGTAGATTTTACGAATATCGCCCTGGGGGGTGATGATCTCGGCATTGGTCGGGTAGTCCGGCCCCTTGATGTGCGCCATCAGCGCATCCAGCCCCGCATCGGGGTTGTCGAGCAGTTCGGCACAGGCGTAGGCCACTTCCCGCGCGTTGTGGGGCGGAATATCGGTCGCCATGCCCACCGCGATGCCGGTAATGCCGTTGAGCAGGATATGGGGCAGGCGGGCGGGCAGCACCACCGGCTCTTTCATGGTGCCGTCAAAGTTCGGCGTCCACTCCACAGTGCCCTGACCCAGCTCGGAGAGCAGCAACTCGGAGAAGCGCGACAGCCGCGCCTCGGTATAACGCATGGCGGCGAAGGATTTGGGATCGTCCGGCGCACCCCAGTTGCCCTGACCGTCCACCAGCGGGTAGCGGTAAGAGAATGGCTGAGCCATCAGCACCATGGCTTCATAACAGGCGCTGTCGCCGTGAGGGTGGTATTTACCCAGCACGTCACCCACGGTACGGGCGGACTTCTTGTGCTTGGAGAGGGCCGACAGGCCCAGCTCGCTCATGGCGTAGATGATGCGCCGCTGCACCGGTTTGAGACCATCGCCTATATGCGGCAAGGCCCGATCCATGATGACGTACATGGAGTAGTTCAAGTAAGCCTGTTCGGTAAAGGTGCGCATTGGCTGGCGCTCGACCCCGTCCAGACTGAGCTCGATAGCATCACTCATATGTTTTTCTCTTGCTATGGTGCGCCCTCACAGGACGCGCCTGAAATGCAGGTCGGCAGGTGGCCGACTGTTTGAAAGCAGGGACGATAGCGTCACCCCTCCCCCTCATCCCCAGCCCTTCTCCCGCGAGGGGAGAAGGGGGCAGAACGGCGTTCTGCGGATAAAGGGCGGATAACCTGCCAGCCACAGCTCCCCTGAACGGGGAGCGGATAGCCGTGGTTGCGGCCATCGGGTAACCACCTGCGCTAAATGATGGCAAGGTTACCCTTCTCTTCCAGCCACTCACGGCGATCGCTGGAGCGTTTTTTGGCCAGCAGCATGTCCATCAGTTGCAGGGTCTCTTCCCCTTGCTCATCCATGGTGAGCTGCACCAGACGGCGGGTGTTGGGATCCATGGTGGTTTCCCGCAGCTGTTTCGGGTTCATCTCACCCAGACCCTTGAATCGGGTCACCATCACCTTGCCTTTCTTCTTCTCGGCCTCGACCCGCTGCAGCACGCCGTTCTTCTCGTCCTCGTCGAGGGCGTAGTAGACCTCTTTACCGATATCGATCCGGTAGAGCGGCGGCATGGCGACATAGACGTGGCCCTTGTTGACCAGGGTGCGGAAGTGCCTCACAAACAGGGCGCAGAGCAGGGTGGCGATGTGCAGACCGTCCGAGTCCGCATCCGCGAGGATGCACACCTTGCCGTAGCGCAGGCCGCTGAGATCTTCGGAGTCGGGATCGAGCCCGATGGCCACCGAGATATCATGTACCTCTTGGGAGGCGAGCACCTGACCGGCCTCCACTTCCCAGGTGTTCAGGATCTTGCCGCGCAGGGGCATGATGGCCTGAAACTCGCGATCCCGCGCCTGCTTGGCACTGCCGCCCGCGGAGTCACCCTCCACCAGGAACAGTTCGCCCTGCATGGGGTCGGCACAGTTACAGTCGGTCAGTTTGCCGGGCAGCGCCGGGCCCTGGGTAATCTTCTTGCGCACCACTGTCTTTGCGGCGCGCAGTCGGCGCTGGGCGCTGCTGATGCAGATCTCGGCGATCTGCTCCGCCAGCTCGGTGTTGCTGTTGAGGTAGAGGCTGAAAGCATCCTTCACCACGCCGGAGACAAAGGCAGAACTCTGGCGCGACGAGAGCCGCTCCTTGGTCTGACCGGCGAACTGCGGATCCTGCATCTTGACGGAGAGGATGTAGGCGCAGCGATCCCAGATATCTTCCGGGGTCAGCTTGACCCCGCGCGGCAGCAGGTTGCGGAACTCGCAGAACTCGCGCATGGCGTCGAGCAGGCCCTGACGCAGACCGTTGACGTGAGTACCACCCTGGGCGGTGGGGATCAGGTTGACATAGGATTCGGCGAGGCATTCCCCCCCTTCCGGCAGCCAGCAGAGCGCCCAGTCCACGGCGGACTGTTCGGTGCTGAAGGCGCCGATAAAGGGCTGCTCCGGCAGGCAGGTGAACTGCTTGACCGCATCGACCAGATAATCCTTGAGTCCATCTTCGTAGCACCACTCCAGCTTGATGCCGGTGTTCTTGTCGAGGAACTTGATGGTGAGGCCGGGGCAGAGTACCGCTTTCGCTTTCAGCAGGTGCTCCAGCTTGGTGACCGAGAAGCGGGGCGAGTCAAAGTAGCTCGCCTGCGGCCAGAAGCGCACCCGGGTACCGGTGTTGCGGCGCCCGCAAGTGCCGGTGATGGTCAGCTCCTGCACCTTGTCGCCACGCTCAAAGGCGATGTCATAGACCTGACCGTCGCGACGCACCGTCACCTCGACCCGATCGGAAAGGGCGTTCACCACAGAGATGCCCACCCCGTGCAGACCGCCGGAGAACTGATAGTTCTTGTTGGAGAATTTGCCGCCCGCGTGCAGCTTGCAGAGGATCAGCTCCACACCGCACACCCCTTCCTCCGGGTGGATATCGACCGGCATGCCACGGCCGTCATCGATCACCTCGAGGGACTGGTCTTCAAACAGGGTCACCTCCAGGGTACGAGCATGACCCGCCAGCGCCTCGTCGACGCTGTTGTCGATGACCTCCTGACCGAGGTGATTGGGCCGGGTGGTGTCGGTATACATGCCGGGGCGACGGCGCACCGGTTCAAGGCCATTGAGGACCTCAATGGCATCCGCATTGTATTGAGTAGACATGGAGGGCCTTGCGAATTGACGTTTGGAGGGAATCTTAACTGCTAGGCGGGGGCAGAACAAACTCCCCGCGCCGAAAGCTTGATCTGGAGAGGGACAGCGCGAGGCTGCCCCGCATTGCTACAACCCGAGAAAGCGGATGATCTGGGCGGGATAGCGCTCGAACGCCACAAAGGCGTGGTTGCCACCGCACTCCAGCGACAGGCGAGCGAAGCGATACTCTTCCAGCGCCTTGCGATAGTCGAGCACCTCATCTTCTTGCTGTTGCAGGATCCAGAGCCGCTCTGGTGCCGAGACAGGCACTGCCAACCCCCGCAGCTCATCGATGTGCGCTGGCAGCAGCTGGTACTGCTCGTTGGTATAGGGGTTGGTCTGGGGGCCAATATAGTCACACAGTAACTCATGCGGGCGTACTGCCGGATTGATCAGCGCCGCGCGGCAACCGTATTGCTCGCTCACCCGGGTCGCCATAAAGCCGCCGAGGGAGCTACCCACGGCACCGAGCTTGAACCCGCGATCATAACGGGTCGCAAGATCAGCGAGGGTCTGCTCGATGGCCGCCCAAGCCGCCGCTGGGGTATTGGGCTGGGCCGGGATGATCACCTCGATGTCAGGCCGGTTGGCTGCCACCCAGGCGGCCATCTGCTGCGCCTTGGCGGAGCCCGGAGAGGAGTTGAAACCATGCAGATAAAGGAGAACCGACTTCATGCAACCCTCCTCAATAACCGGTGGCATTGGGGTCGGGCACAAACTGCCCCACCGGCAGACGCCACACCTCGCTGGCCACCCGCCCATCCGGATAGAGGGTGAGATAGCGCCAACCGGGGCCCGACTCGTCCAGCGCAAAGCCATCGCAGAGGGGCTTGAACTGGATGCAGGTGGAGGGGCTGGCAATCAGCCGCACCCCGTGGTGCACCTCGTCAAACTCCTGATGGACGTGGCCGAACAGGATGGTTTTTTGCTGCGGGTGACGGGCCAGCACGGCAAACAGGTCATCGGCATTCTTGAGATTGTGCTGATCCAACCAGGCGCAGCCAACCGGCACCGCCTGATGGTGCAGGGTGATAAGGGCGTGGCGATCGGGATATTGGCGCAGCGCGCGGTCGAGGGCCGCCAACTGGTGATCACCTAGCACGCCGTGGGGTTTGCCGCGCACCTGGGTATCGAGCAGGATCACCTGCCAGTGATCCCCCACCAGCTGCTTGGCTTCGCTGATCCCGGCGGCATGGAGGTATTCGGTCATCAGCGGGCTGTCGTCGTGGTTGCCGGGCAACCAGTAGATAGGGCGGCTAAGGGGCGCCATCATGGAGGCAAAACGCTGATAGGATTCCGGACTGTGATCCTGCGACAGATCGCCGGTAGCCAGGATCACGTCATAAGGATGCGGGTTGGCTTGCACCTGTTCCAGCACGGCGGCCAGACTCTCTGCGGTGCGCACAGCCAATAGCCGTCCCTCTTGACTGGCAAAGAGGTGGGTATCGGTAATTTGCAACAGGCGCAGACTACCGTCCTGCGCCTGGGGGAGATCTGTTTCCAAAATCACGCTTCTTGTTATTTGTTCAACTGGAGATATTGATCGGGCTGGTACCATGTCTGAGACAAAATTTTAGCCATTCGGCCAGAAACAGATTTACCTGCTCCTTTTCATCCCGCTGGTGCATCTTTTTATTGGGATAATCATAACTTGGTTGCAAGCGGGAAATCTGTTGCGCTGCACACACTTCCGCCATCCGCACGTCATGATACAAACGAATCTCGATTTGAGCCTGCAGGTATTCGGGCAATTCGGGATTGTGCTGGCTCAGGATCACCTGACTGGTGAAACGGCTCTCACCACTGATGGTGAGCTCAAATTGCAAATCGTTACCGACCCGATAGCGGCGCACCGCGCCCACCACCCCTTCCGGGGGCAGCAACTTCATCAAGGCCATGTAATTGACCTCGCAAGTACGTTGCAAGGCCATCAAATCTGGCACATGACGCTTGCGCTGTTGCAGGGTCAGCGCCATCTTAGCGATCTGCCAGCCAGCGGGCGCGTAGCTCGCCGTGGTTAAGGGCCAGCCACTGCAGGGCAATGACCGAGGCGGCGTTGTCGATGCGCCCCTCTTTGAGCCAGGCATAGGCCTGCTCGCGACTTACCACATGCACCCGGATATCCTCCCCCTCGTCCGCCAGACCGTGCAGCCCCTCGGCCTTGCTGGCATCCACCTCGCCCACATAGACCTCGATCCGCTCGGTGCTGCCGCCCGGGCTCACCAGATAGCTGATGGCGTGCTCACAGCGCGCAACCTCGATCCCCGCCTCTTCCACCGCTTCCCGGCGCACCACCTCTTCAGCGACTTCGCCTGGGTCTATGATGCCGGCTACCAGCTCCAGCAGCCAGGGGGTCGGGCAGGTCTCCATGGCGCCGATCCGGAACTGCTCCACCAGCACGATCTGATCGCGTACCGGATCATAAGGCAGCAGCGCCGCAGCATGGCCGCGCTCGAACAGCTCGCGCACAATGGGCTCATTCCAGCCACCGGCAAATAACCTGTGCTGGAGCCGATAGACGTTCACCTTGAAGAAGCCGTTATATCCAGCTGATTTTTCGATGATTTTTACATCATCGGTGGCGTAGTGACGATCTTGTGGCAAGGGTTGCTGCGACATCCGGGACTCCCGTCAGCTTGACTTGTATCAGTTTGACCATAAAATCCGAGAAACATGAATGAACGTTCATTCACTCGGTATGCCATGGCAATGAGGGGTGGATTTTAGCAGCCACAGACCATTTGGCTAGGCGCGTGGGGAGAAAACTGCGTCCGGTTCTTGACGTTCCCGTCACCGGACCGGAGACTCTTAGCATTAAATTTTGCTTATAGTAGAGTGATTAAGCTGCAATCAAGCTTGGTCGGTGACAATATTTGCTTCTCCAGCAACCAGTTTGGGTTACTACATAAGGTTAAAACGATCTATGAAAAGAACACTTTTGTCAGTCATGGTGTTGCTGGGCGTCAGTGCCGGTGCCCATGCCGAAAACCTGCTCGACATCTACCAGCAAGCCCAGATCAAAGACCCGCAGTTGCTGCAGTCCAAAGCCGTTCGCGATAAAGCCTTCGAGCAGATCAATGAATCCCGTGCAGCCCTGCTGCCCCAGATCAATCTGGGTGCTGACCTGAAGTACCTGCAAAACAAAAACGATACCCAGACCAACAACAGAGCCTCCGGTTCACTTTCACTGGATCAATCCATCTATCGTCGCAGTGACTGGGTCAATCTGGATATCTCCGAGAAGAGTGCAACCCAGAATGACGTAGCCTACAACCTCGAGATCCAGAGCCTGATGCTGCGTACTGCCCAGGCCTATTTCAACGTGCTCAAGGCGATGGATACCCTGGAATTCGTCCGTGCCAACAAGGTTGCGGTAGAGCGTCAGCTGGAGCAAACCCAGCAGCGTTTCGAAGTGGGCCTGACCGCCATCACCGATGTGCATGAAGCGGAAGCCTCCCGTGACCAGGCGCTGGCTGACGAGATCAATGCCGAGAACACTCTGGATAACAGCTACGAAGCTCTGCGCGAGCTGACCGGTGTTGATCACCGCAATCTGGACGTGCTGAACACAGATCGTTTCAGCCCGCAGAAGACCGCCTTCGGCTCCGACAAGTGGCTGGAGCTGGCGCTGGACAAGAACCTGCAACTGCACAGTGCCCGCATCAGCAAGGACATTGCCAAGGAGCAGATCGATCTGGCCAAGACCGGGCATGAGCCGACCCTGGATCTGGGTGCCGGACTGCAGACCAGCAATACCGATTACAAGCTGGATAGCATTCCGGGCGGCAATGACAATCAGGCCAATATCGGTCTGACCTTCAAGCTGCCCATCTACAGCGGTGGCGCCACCAGCTCCAAGGTGAAGCAGGCTCAATACAACTACGTGGCGGCCAGCGAACTGCTGGAGAAAAACTTCCGCTCGGTGCAGAGCACAGTGCGCTCCTCCTACAACAACGTGAACGCCAGCATCGGCTCGGTGCGCGCCTACAGCCAGTCTGTGGTCTCCGCAGACAGCGCCCTGAAGGCGACCGAAGCCGGTTACGAAGTGGGTACCCGTACCATCGTCGACGTACTGGACTCAACCAAAAAGCTATATAGCGCCAAGCAGAAGCTCTCCGAAGCCCGTTACAACTACATCCTCAATATCCTGAGCCTGAAACAGGCTGCCGGTATTCTGGAAGCGCAGGATCTGGTGGAAGTAAACCAGGGTCTGATGCCTGCCACGGCAAAAGCCAAAGGCTGATAGCCGCTATCGGACATGAAAAAGGCGACCGCAAGGTCGCCTTTTTGTTATCCGTATTTCTGCCAGCTTGCTACCGCCGATAATGAGCCCCGCCAGATTGCGGGGCCAGCGGCGCGTTAGCCGCGCTCGCGGATCGTCTTGATGATGTCGGTGGTGGAGCAGCCATCCTCGAAGTTGAGAACGCGCACCTCGCCGCCATTGGCGGTCACTTCGGCGTAACCGGCGATATCTTCCGGCTTGTAGTCGCCGCCCTTGACCAGCAGATCCGGCAGGATCTCGGCGATCAGGCGCTGCGGCGTATCTTCACCAAACGGCACTACCCAATCCACCGCGCCCAGCGCAGCCAGCACCGCCATGCGGCGCTCGGTCGGGTTGACCGGGCGACCCGGCCCTTTCAGACGGCGAACCGACTCGTCGGTATTGACCGCCACGATCAGGCGATCCCCCAGCTTGCCGGCGTTGGCCAGATAGGAGACATGGCCGGCGTGCAGGATGTCGAAGCAACCGTTGGTCATCACCACCTTCTCGCCACGCAGACGGGCGGCACGAACCGCCACTTTTAGCTGGGCTTCGGACATGACGCCAAAGCCGGTCTCCTGCTCGGTATAGAGGGCGTTGGCCAGCTCGACCGGGCTCACGGTAGAGGTACCCAGCTTGCCGACCACAATACCGGCAGCGGTATTGGCCAGCGCACAGGCTTCGTCCAGGCTCTTGCCTGCCGCCAGTGAGGTGGCGAGGGTCGAAATGACGGTATCACCGGCACCGGTCACATCATAAACCTCGTGGGCCTGAGCTGGCAGATGCAGCTCTGGCTGACCTTCGCGGATCAGGGTCATGCCGTTCTCGGAACGGGTGACCAGCAGGGCATCCAGCTCGAAACGCTTGACCAGATCCAGCCCCTTGGCGACCAGCTCCTCTTCGCTCTTCACCTTGCCTACCACAGCCTCGAACTCGGACATGTTGGGGGTCAGCAGGGTGGCACCGCGATACTTCTCGAAGTCGGTCCCCTTGGGGTCGACCAGCACCGGAATACCCGCGGCTCGGGCGCGCTGGATCATGCCGGGCACATCGTTGAGAGCACCCTTGCCATAGTCGGAAAGGATCATCACGTCGCTATTCGGCAGCGCCTGCTCGACCTTGCTCATCAGCAGGGTGGCATCGACGGAGTGGAAGGGCTCTTCAAAGTCCAGACGCAGCAGCTGCTGGTTGCGGGACAGCACCCGCAGCTTGGTGATGGTCGGGAAGTCGGCCAGACGAACGAAGTCACAGGCCACCTTGACGCCAGCCATCTGACCGGCCAGGGCATCGGCCGCTTCATCCTGACCGGTCAGGCCAAGCAGCACGGCATGAGCGCCAAGGGCGGCGGAGTTGAGGGCCACGTTGGCTGCGCCACCGGGACGCTCCTCAATGTGTTCAACCTTGACCACGGGCACCGGCGCCTCGGGGGAGATCCGACCGGTAGGGCCATGCCAGTAACGGTCCAACATGACATCGCCAACGACCAGAACGCGGGCTTTTTCAAAATCGGGCAGGGTGATCTTCATCTGTATCGACTCTCAAAACCTGAAAAATCAGCGGGCGATTTTATCACACTCTTTTATCCGGTGTAGAAAAAGCCGACTGCAGTTGCCGCCGCTGTCACGCTAACCGGACGCGGGTTACCCCTCTGACCAGCACACAGCCATTCGCCCCCGCCCCCCCTTTTCGGCTAGAATCCCCCGATTGTGTTTGCGAACAAGAGATTAGCCATGGCCCATGACAACGCTCCCCGCCTGGAGCCCCGCCTGTTTCATCCCCGTTACTGGGCCAGCTGGTTCGGCCTCGGCCTGCTCTGGCTGCTGACCCTGCTGCCGTGGCGTAGCCAGATGTGGCTGGGCCGTCAGCTCGGTCGTCTCGCCGCCAGGATATTGAAGTCCCGAGTCAAGATTGCCCGTCGCAATCTGGAGCTGGCGATGCCCGAGCTGACCCGGGATGAGCGGGAGAAACTGCTCAAGGCCAACTTCGAGAGCGTGGGCTGCGCCGTGTTCGAGGTGGGAATCGCCTGGTTCTGGCCAGACTGGCGGATGCGCAACCTGATGAAGGTGGAAGGGGAAGAGCACGTCATCGCCGCCATGGAAAAAGGTCAAGGCATGCTGCTGCTCTCCTGCCACTTCCTGACCCTGGAGCTCAACGCCCGCTGTTTCGGTCTGGTACGCCCCGGGGTGGGGGTCTATCGCCCCAACACCAATCCGGTGCTGGAGTATGCCCAGTACCATGGTCGCTGCGCCTCCAACAAATATCTGGTGGACCGGATGGATGTGAAGGGAATGATCAAGGCGCTGCGCAACGGTGACGCCCTCTGGTACGCGCCGGATCACGACTATGGCTCCCACGCCAGCGTGTTCGTGCCCTACTTCGCGGTGGAGCAGGCGGCCACCATCACCGGCACCGCCACTCTGGCGCGGGTGAAAAACACAGTCACCCTACCCTGCTACAACATCCGCACCCGCGAGGGTTACACCCTGCATATCGGGGCGCCCCTCGCCGACTACCCGAGCGGGGATGACATGGTCGATGCCGCCCGCGCCAACCGTGAGATTGAAGCCGCCGTGCGCAAGGCGCCGGAGCAGTACATGTGGCTCCATCGCCGCTTCAAGACCCGCCCCTCCCCCGAGGATGCCGGTTTCTACTAAGCCGCAGCCCCCGACAGGGGATAGCTCGTAAAAACTGACAAACCGCCTGCTGGCGGTTTGTTTTTTCCCGCTGTCAGCCCTGTGCGGCAAGCAAGATCCCCGAACGTCAGCCGCTCGATAACATCCTGCATGTTGGCGCCCATTCCCATCGGCCAGCAGCAAAAGAGACCTCATCACCAACCGTAAAAACTGAAAGCGGGTTACAAATTTATTGATTCATTGGTAAGCAATGGAGTATTTCGATAGATCCATCGTCACTACCCACTGATGAGTAATTGAGTGATTTGTCCCATTCGAATACAAAAATTGAATTTGTGACGAGAATCACTATTGAACAAGAGGGCCACAAAACAACCTTAGTGATTTGAGTCACAAAAAATGACCGTGCAAAACAGAAAAGATCGAAATGTAGCCGAATTACAGCATGGGAATGTGATGCGGGTCACTGGTTATGGAGGGGGTATCGCTGGGTATCTGAGAGCTGGATCACAAGACACCCCGTTTTCAGCCTAATTTGATCGCAAGCTGGTAGATTGAAGTTGCTTAGACGACCGGGATGGCGGTTCGGCAAAACCGGCCATCCCGACTACCACTTTTAATCAAACAGGCTTAAAACGGGGTCCCGACATGTTATCACCGGATACCAAAGTCAAGATACAGAATTTTGGACGCTTCCTGTCCAATATGGTCATGCCCAACATAGGCGCCTTTATCGCCTGGGGCTTTATTACCGCCCTCTTCATCCCCACAGGCTGGCTGCCCAATGAAACCTTGGCCAAGCTGGTCGGCCCCATGATCACCTACCTGCTGCCGCTGCTGATTGGCTACACCGGCGGCAAACTGATGGGCGGTGAGCGTGGCGGCGTGGTCGGTGCCATCACCACCATGGGTGTCATCGTGGGAACCGATATACCCATGTTCATGGGAGCCATGATGGTCGGCCCGCTCGGTGGCTGGGCTATCAAGCGCTTCGACAAGGCGATGGACGGTCGCGTCAAGAGCGGCTTCGAGATGCTGGTCAACAACTTCTCCGCCGGCCTTATCGGCATGCTGCTGGCGATCCTCGCCTTCTTCGTGATTGGCCCCTTCGTCAAGGTGCTCTCCGGCCTGCTTGCCGGTGGCGTCGGCTTCCTGGTGGAAAACCACATGCTGCCGCTCACCTCCATCTTCGTCGAACCGGCCAAGATCCTGTTCCTCAACAACGCCATCAACCACGGCATCTTCTCGCCGCTGGGGATCCAGCAGGCGACCGAGCACGGCAGCTCCATCTTCTTCCTGATTGAAGCGAACCCGGGCCCAGGCATGGGTGTGCTGCTGGCTTACATGGTGTTCGGCCGTGGTGCGGCCAAGCAGTCCGCGGCTGGCGCCTCCATCATTCACTTCTTCGGCGGCATCCACGAGATCTACTTCCCGTATGTGCTGATGAACCCGCGCCTCATTCTGGCGGTGATCGCCGGTGGCATGACCGGGGTCTTTACCCTGACCCTGTTCAACGCCGGTCTGGTCTCCCCTGCCTCACCGGGTTCCATCTTCGCCGTGTTGTTGATGACGCCGAAAGCCTCCCTGATCGGAGTCGCCCTCTCCATCATCAGCGCCACTCTGGTCTCCTTCCTGGTCGCCGCCGTGTTCGTTCGCGCCCAGCAGCCGGAAGCCGACGAGGCCGATGCCCTCGGTGAAGCCACTCGCAAGATGAAAGCCATGAAGGGCGGCAAGCCCGAAACCGCAGCGGCCAAGAAGTCGGGCGGCGAACTGATGGCGGTGCGCAATATCGTGGTGGCCTGCGATGCAGGGATGGGTTCCAGCGCCATGGGTGCCGGCATGCTGCGCAAGCGGGTGCAGGCTGCCGGGCTCGATATCAGCGTCACCAACCGCGCCATCGATCAGCTCGACGATCAGGTGGACTGGGTCATCACCCACAAGGATCTGACCGAGCGGGCCCGTCGCCATGCGCCGAATGCCCACCATATCTCGCTGACCAACTTCCTCGACAACGGCCTCTATCAGGAGCTGGTACAGAGCCTGAGCCAGGCCGCCAACGATGATGTCGCCAACCCGCAACTGCTGGTGGCAGCCAACGACGACAGCTACGAGCCGCAAGCGGCCGAAGTCTTTACCCTGAGCCGTCATGACGTGCATCTGGGATTGAAAGCCGACAACAAGGAGGCCGCCATCCTGACCGCAGGCCGACTGCTGGCAGAGCGCGGCTACGTGGCACCCGACTACGTCAACGCCATGCTGGAGCGCGAGCAGCTGGTCTCCACCTACCTCGGCGAATCTATCGCCGTGCCCCACGGCACCATCGCCGCCAAGAAGTTCGTGAAGCGTACCGGCATCGTCATCTGCCAGTACCCGGCCGGAGTCGCCTTTGGTGAAGCGGCGGACGAGGTAGCGCGACTGGTGATCGGCATCGCCGCCCGCAACGACGAACACATACAGGTGATAACCCGCCTGACCAATGCACTGGATGAACCCGGTCTCATCGACCGACTGGCCAGCACCACAGATCCCCAAGCCTTCCTGGATCTACTGGGTGCCGAACAGGCTGCGTAATCATCTTTCATCGTCTTTGGTTCAAGAGGTTAATATCATGAAAACATTGCATTTTGGTGCTGGTAATATCGGTCGCGGCTTTATCGGCAAACTGCTGGCTGATGCCAGCCATCAGGTCACTTTCGCCGACGTCAACGACACTCTTATCGATCAGCTCAACCACCGTCAGGAGTACAAGGTCCATGTGGTGGGGGCGGATCAGAAGCTGGACGTGGTGCGCAACGTGGCAGCGGTGAGCTCCGCCGGTCACGAGGTGATCGCCCGTATCATCACCGCCGATCTGGTCACCACCGCCGTCGGCCCCAACATTCTGGACAAGATTGCCAACACCCTGGCCAAGGGGCTGCAGGCCCGCTTCGATGCTGGCAACCTGACACCGCTGAACGTCATCGCCTGTGAAAACATGGTGCGCGGCACCAGCCACCTCAAGCAGGAGGTACTCAAGTACCTGCCAGTCGCGTATCATGCCACGCTCGAAACCTGCATCGGCTTCGTCGACTCGGCGGTGGATCGCATCGTGCCGCCCGCCGCGGCCGCCAACGATGATCCGCTGGAAGTGACGGTAGAGAGCTTCAGCGAGTGGATCGTCGACCAGACCCAGTTCAAGGGGGAGCTGCCCCAGGTGGCGGGCATGGAGCCCACCGACAACCTGATGGCCTTCGTCGAGCGCAAGCTGTTCACCCTCAACACCGGCCACATCGTCACCGCCTACCTCGGTAAGCTGCGGGGCTACCACACAGTGCGCGAGGCAATCGAAGATCCAGTGATCCGCAGCAAGGTGCGTCGCGCCATGGAGGAGAGCGGTGCCGTGCTGGTGAAACGCTACGGCTTCGACCCGCGCCTGCACGCCGCCTACATCGAGAAGATCCTCTCCCGCTTCGCCAACCCCTATCTGGTGGACGAGATTGACCGGGTCGGTCGTCAGCCGCTGCGCAAACTGGCGGCGGGGGATCGGCTGGTGAAGCCTCTGCTCGGCACCCTGGAATACGGCCTGCCCAACGAGCAGTTGCAGGAGGGGATCGCCGCAGCGCTGCACTATCGCAATGCCGATGACCCGCAGGCAGTGGAGCTGCAAGCCCTGCTGGCGGAGCTGGGCCCGGCCAAAGCGCTGGCCCGCGTCACCGGGCTGGATGAAGAGAGCGAGGTGGTTCGCGCCATCGTCGCCCGTTACGAAACCCTGTAATGACCCTGCTTGCGGCGCATTCTGCCAGCCCTGATAGCGCGCCAAGCGCTTGAATGGCAAGGGAATGTGCCCCATATGATAAAAACCGGGAGAGAGGCCCACTCTCTCCCTGTCAGCTGGACCTTATACACCTATGACCACACACCAGGAAGATGAAGTACTGGAACGACTAAACGAGCAGGATGGCCCCCGCGGCTTCTTTCTCGAAGCCGTGACCATCCTGGAAGAAGCGGTCGACTCCCTGATGCGACGCGCCTTTCGTCAGGAGGAGTATGCCGTCAAATACGCCATCGAACCCCTGCTCAACCAGAGTGGCCCCCTCGGCCAGCTGGAGGTGCGCCTCAAGCTGATCTTCGCCCTCGGCCTCATCTCCCTCGAGCGCTATCAGGATATCGAAGCCTATATCAAGATCCGCGACTTTCTGGTGCGCGACCCCAAGGATTACCGCTTCAGCGACAAGCCGATCCGTGATCTGCTCGACCGCCTGCACGGGGTCAATCAGGGCGGCATGATGAAGCTGGAGCCCCCCGCCAGCGAAGAGGATTGGGCCTTCTACCAGATGCAGCTCAACCGGCTCGATCAGATGGTGCGCTCCGCACTGGTATTGGCGCTGGCCGACTGTGTCGGCGAGCTCCACAAGGAGAGCCCCATCTAATCCGGCCCCAAGACCACCCCATCACCACGGTTGGCGTCTGGCTGGCGCCCTTCACACCACCGCCAGCCACCATGACGCTGACTGTCGCACATCTCCCCATCCCAGCCCCGACGCCCGCTCCTTCCGGTGTCAATCTGACCAACTTAGCCACTACACTAGCTCCATACTCACTGCCTGAATCGAGGTCTGCATGATTGCCCTCTCCCTGGCCGGGATCGCCCTGGTCTCCGTGCTGGCCCAATGGCTCGCTTGGTCGCTGCGGGTACCCGCCATCCTGTTTCTGCTGCTCACCGGCCTGACCCTGGGTCCGGTCAGCGGCCTGCTCGACCCCGATGCCCTGCTCGGCGATCTGCTGTTTCCGCTGGTCTCCCTGTCGGTGGCCATCATCCTGTTTGAGGGGGCGCTGACCCTCCATCTGGCCGAACTCAAGGGGATCGGCAAGGTGGTGCGCAACCTCTGCTCCACCGGCATGCTGGCCAGTTTCGCCGTCATCGGCAGCGCCGGTTACTTCCTGCTGGGGCTGGACTGGCGGGTCGCCACCATGCTCGGCGCTGTGCTGGTGGTGACGGGCCCCACTGTGATTGCCCCCATGCTCAACGTGATCCGCCCCACCCGGGAGGTGGACAGGATCCTGCGCTGGGAGGGAATCGTCATCGACCCCATCGGCGCCCTGTTTGCGGTGCTGGTGTTCGAGGCAGTGCGCCTCGGCAGTCAGGGGGATCTCATCAGCCACACCCTGCTGGCACTGGCCAAAACGGTGGGGGTCGGCTCCTTCATCGGGGTGGCGGCTGGCTGGCTAACTACCCTACTCATTCGCAAGGACTGGCTGCCGGTCAGCCTACACAAGTTCGGGGTGCTGGCGCTGGTGCTGGTCACCTTCAGCCTCTCCAACTGGCTCAGCCACGAATCGGGCCTGCTGGCGGTGACCGTGTTCGGCATCTGGCTCGCCAATCAGGAGGGGCTGGATCTGGAGGAGGTGCTGGCGTTCAAGGAAGATCTCGCGGTCATCCTTATCTCCAGCCTGTTTATCCTGCTGGCGGCCCGCCTTGATCTGGCCCAGCTCTGGCAGCTCGGCCCCATGGTGCTGGCGCTGCTCTGCGTGGTGCAGTTCGTGGCGCGCCCGCTCTGCATTCTGGTCTCGACCTGGGGCTCGGATCTCTCCTGGCGGGCTCGCGCCCTGCTGAGCTGGATTGCACCGCGCGGCATCGTTGCGGCAGCGGTCAGCGCCTCGTTCGCCATCAGCCTGCATCAGGCAGAGATCCCCGATGCTGACAAGCTGGTACCGCTGGTATTTGCGGTGATCATCTCCACCGTGGTGTTGCAGAGCCTCACCTCGGCCCCGCTGGCCAGCCTGCTCAAGATGCGCCAGAGCGCCCCCAACACCTGGCTCATCATCGGCGCCAACTCGGTGGCGCGGGCCATCGGCAAGGCGCTGGCGGATCAGGGGGTGCAGGTGCAGCTCTGCGATCCCGCCTGGGAGTTCTGCAAACAGGCGCGGATGAGCAACCTGCCCTGCTACTTCGGTAACCCCCAGTCGGAGCATGCCGAGCTGCACCTGCCGCTCACCAGCATCAGTACCGTGCTGGCACTCTCCCCCAACCGCCACAACAACGCGCTCGGGGTACTGCACTTTGCCCACCTCTACGGCGAGGAGCAGGTCTACTCCCTGCGCTCCAGCGAACAGCACGGCAAGGCCAACCGGGAGAGCGCCACCTTCCGCGCCCGCCAGAACCTGTTTGGCCCCGAGATCAACTATGCCAAGCTGAGCGGTCTGCTAAGCCGGGGTGGCCAGATCAAGGCGACCCGCCTGAGCGAGGCGTTCGACTGGGCCCAGTATCAGGTTGCCAATCCTGGCGCCATCCCGCTGTTCGTCATGGATGGCAAAGGCAAGCCCAACATCGTCACCGGCCCCGTCACCCCGCAGGCGGGTGAGCTGCTGATCGCCCTGCAACCGCCCAGAGAGCAGGGCGCCGAATGAGCGAGGCCACCCACAATCCGCTGATCGCCCCGCTGCTGGCCCTGCTGCAACAGGCGGCGGGCAGCTACAAGGTGCACGAGCTGATGGCCGACCTGCGCCAGCAGGGGGCTATTCCCCGGCTGGCCGACGATGAGCAGTTGCAGCTATTTCGGGTCAACTTTCTGATCATGAACGCCCTCTACCAGCTGCAGGCCGAGCTCTGCCAAGAGGGGTGGTGGCTGGTGATCAGCACCCTGGATATCCGGCTCGAACCGCTGGCCGGGAATCAGGAGGTCAACCACGGCTTTGCCGTTGGCGAAAATCTGCGTAGCTACTATCTCGACTGGCAGGTGTTCTGGCAGACGGATCGGGCAGAGGTAGAAACCCTGCTCAACCACTTCTGGCGCGCCTGTGACGGGGAGGGGCACAAAGAGGAAGCGCTGGCGCTGTTCCAGCTGGATCAAGGGGCGAGCCAGGAGGCGATCCGCCGCCGCTGGCGGGAGCTGGCGTTGCAGCACCACCCGGACCGGGGTGGCGATGCCGAGCGCTTTATTCGCATCCGCTGGGCCTGGGAGTATCTGCGGGGATGATCCCGTTGCTGCCCCTCTGTGGCCGGCATAGACTGAAAGTGGATATTCCCCAAAGGAAAGGAGAGCATCATGACAGTCAGTGAACTTCGTAAGCTCTATCAACAACAGCTCCTCATGGAAGCTGAACTTATCCATGACATCGCGGTTCCCGGCTGGCTCATCGAGTTCAGAGGCAAGGATGGCACCCTCTATGAAATGACCGATACCCTTGGTTGCCCGGTCAGTTTCGGCACGGTCGAGCAGGCTCGCGACCACGTCCATCTGGTGGCCGACTGCCCAATCCAGGTGGAACACCTCTATCGCTTCTTCGAACGCTAGCGCAGCACCAGCCAGACACCGCACAGCAAAAAGGCTCCGAGGAGCCTTTTTCTATTCCGGTTGCTTTCTATTCCGGTTGCAGCAGTTCCGCCACCTTGCCCTCCAGCTTCCTGACCGGTTTTTGCAGGATCAGGTTGGCCGGATAGGTGACCAGATCGCCGTTGTCATCCCGCACCCGCAAGTAGAACAAGCCGATCTCGGTGATCACGCCGGTGACCGAATCATCCTTGTCGAGGATGCGGATCCGGTCGCCAATCCGGTAGGGAAAAGCGAAGAAGATGGTGATGCTGGCGGTGATGTTGGAGAGGATCGACCACTGGGCCACCATGGCGACCCCCAGCACTGCGAAGAAGGAGGAGGCGAGCACCACCAGTCGGGAGAAATCGAGCCCCCACACCCCGGCCAGCACCAGCAAGGTGGCGCAGCCGAGCAGGAAGTGGAACACATGGGCCACGTAGAGCACCCGGTTCTCGCTCACCTGCCTGCTCTGGCCGAGCGCCAGCAGGCTCTTGTGAATAAGCCGCCGGATCAGGGTATGCCCCAGCAACAGCAGCAGGGTCAGGCCAATTGATTGCCACATGGGTTATACCTCCTTACCACCAGCGTCGATGCTTGAGCCAGACTGCCAGCCCGCTTGCCAGCGCCACCAAGGATCCGCAGAAGACCCAGAAGGCGGTCGGGCTCTCGGCCCCGGGCATACCGCCGAGGTTGATGCCAAACAGGCCGGTCAGGAAACTGGCAGGCAAAAACAGCAGCGCCATCACCGACATCTGGTAGGCGCGGCGGTTGGTCGCCTCTGCCATCAGATTGTTGATTTCGTCTGCCAGTACCGCGGTACGGGCCACCCCGGCATCGAGGTCGTCCAGCCAGCGTCGCAACCGGTCGGCGATATCGAGCAGCCGGCGGCGGTCATCCTCGTCCAGCCAGCTGATCTTCTCATTGGCCAGCCGCGCCACCAGATCCCGCTGGGGAGAGAGGTAGCGACGGATCATGATGAGCTGCTTGCGGATCAGCGCCAAGCGGCCATTGGCGGGCATGTCGCGCATCAGCACCATCTCCTCCAGATCGAGGATCTTGTCATGCAGCTCTTCAACAAACTCCCCCGCCCGGTCGGTCAGGGCATCGCAGATCTCCACCAGCCAGTCAGCCGGGGTATCAGCGCCGCCACCCAGCTTGAGCTGGTTGAACACATCCTGCTCGGAGAGCAGCGGACGACGACGGCTGCTGATGATGAGATCCGGGGTGATGAAGATGCGCAGCGCCACCATCTCTTCGGGCCTGTGATCCTTGTTGTGGTTGATGCCACGCAGGATCAGCAGCACAGTCTCCCCCATCCGCACCAGCTTGGGACGATTGCTCTGGCCGAGCAGCGACTCTTTGGCAGCCTCGCCCAGCAGCGGGGTTTGCAACAACCAGCGCGCCGAATCGGGATGGCCGTAATCCAGATGCAGCCAAGCCGGACGATCCCCCGGAATGTCGCTTCCCGCCGTCAGCGGCGCCATGCCACCCTTGCCATCCAGGGTCAGGGCATAAATTACTTCACCGGGCACCCGATCCATGTCGTCTCCTTCTGATTCTCGCCAACGGCCCCCAGCTTACACGAAAGGCGGGGCCGACTCAGCCCCACGGCGGACAGCGGTCGCCTGTGTTACTATGCCTGCTTTCGTATTCCCCCGTTTTAACCACAGGAAACCATGCCATGCCCATCTGGGTTGATGCCGATGCCTGCCCTATTCCGGTCAAGGAGATCCTCTACCGCGCCGCCCACCGCGCCCAGGTCGTCACCACGCTAGTGGCCAATCAGGGATTGCGGGTGCCCCCCTCCCCCTTTATCAAAACCCAGCAGGTGGAGAAGGGTTTCGATGTGGCAGATCATGTCATCGCCCAGCAGGTTCAGCCCGGCGATCTGGTGATCACCGGCGATATCCCCCTCGCCTCCTGGGTGATCGACGCCGGTGGCGAGGCGCTCAATCCCCGCGGCGAAATCTACACCCGCGAGACCATCAAGGCGCGGCTCGGGATGCGCAACTTCATGGAGGAGCTGCGTTCGGCCGGCGTGCAAACTGGCGGCCCCGCCCCCTTCAACTCTGCCGACAAGCAATGCTTCGCCAATGCCCTCGACAAGTGGCTGGTCAAAGGCAAGTTGTAAAGAGACCCTAAAGGCGCCCTTGCTGGGTGCTTTTTCACCGTAACATCCTGATTTTTAAAATAACAGCTGACCAACGCCAGCGGCCTGATAAGATGCGCCGCCCTTTCTCCACACAGTAATCATCATGACCGCCCAAGGGCACCTGCTCTTCTCTGTTACCTGCGCCCTGCTCGCCCACAAACTACAGCTCACCCCGGCCCTGGCCAATGCCAGCCTGTGGCAGACCATTCCTGCCGCCTTGGCCAGCGCCCTGCTGCCCGACCTCGATCATCCCAAATCGGTGCTGGGACAACGACTGCCGTGGATCTCGAAACCCCTGTCGCGACTGTGCGGCCATCGCGGCTTCACCCACAGTCTGCTAGCGGTAGCCATCGCCATCTGGGGACTAAACCAGAGCTTGCCTGCCGGATCTGTGCCTGTCGGGGTCAAAGATGCGCTTATCGTCGGCTACCTCAGTCATCTGCTGGGGGACTGGCTCACCCCGGCGGGCATTCCGCTGCTGTGGCCTATCAAGCGTCGCTTCCGGCTGCCGGGCTGGCCGCTCAAAAGCGGTGGCCCTCTGGAAACCGGCTTTTGCACCCTCACCCTGCTGGTTGCTGGCTGGTGGTGCGGCTGGTTGATATAACGCAGAGACAAAAAAGGCCCCGAACCTGAGTCCGGGGCCTGTCAGTGGTGATGCCACTAGAGGATTAGATCATGATGCCGGCGATAACTGCAGAGAGCAGACTGACCAGCGTAGAGCCGTAGACCAGCTTCAGACCGAAGCGGGAAACCATGTTGCCCTTCTCTTCGTTCAGCGCTTTTACCGCACCGGCGATGATGCCGATGGAGCTGAAGTTGGCGAACGACACCATGAAGATGGAGAGGATGCCGACGGTACGCGGCGAGAGCTCGGCCGCAACCTTGCCCAGATCCATCATGGCCACGAACTCGTTGGTTACCAGCTTGGTCGCCATAATAGAGCCCGCTTGCAGCGCTTCACCACTCGGGATACCCAGGATCCAGGCGATTGGGTAGAAGAGGTAGCCCATCACGAACTGGAAGTTGACGCCAAACGCCATCTCGAACAGGTAGTTCACCAGCGCAATCAACGCGATAAAGCCCACCAGCATGGCCCCCACGATAACCGCAACGGTGAAACCGGCCATGATGTACTCGCCCAGCATCTCGAAGAAGTTCTCTTTCTTCGGCGTGTGGTGTTCGTCACCCTCGGTGATGGCTTTCAGGTCGGTCACCGAGTTATCCGGCTCGTACGGGTTGATCAGTGACAGCACGATGAAGGTACTGAACATGTTGAGCACCAGTGCGGCGACCACATAGCGTGGCTCGATCAGCTGCATGTAGGCACCGACGATGGACATGGAAACGGTGGACATGGCCGTCGCTGCCAGGGTGTACATCTGCTTCTCGTTCAGGTGCGGCAGGGTGTTCTTGAGGGCGATGAAGTTCTCGGACTGGCCGACGATCATCGAGCTGATGGCATTGAAGGACTCCAGCTTGCCCATGCCGTTGATCTTGGCCAGCACTGTACCTATGCCACGAATGACGATAGGCAGCAGACGGATGTACTGCAGAATGCCGATCAGCACCGAGATGAAGACGATGGGCATCAGCACCATCAGGAAGAAGGAGAAGGCCCCTTCGTTGACCAGACCACCGAACACGAAGTCGGTACCCTGTTTGGCAAACTCCATCAACTTGGTGAAGCCAGCCGCGAAGCCCCCCACCACCGCCAGACCCACTTCGGAGTTCAGCATGAACCAGGCCAGCGCCAGTTCGACCACCAGCAGTTGGCCAATATAACGCAGCTTGATCTGTTTCCAGTTGTGGCGGTTAGCCAGCAGCGAAAGAGCGAGGACCATGACCAGTCCGAGCACAAAGTGAACGTATTCCATACCTGTAGCACCTGAGTAAATTGTAATTTTTGACCGGCGCCATCATAGACATTTGCACATTTAAAAATCAGATAGCCATCACAATCCCGCTCAATAATATGCATGCAGGATAATACAAACGTTTTTAAATTAATTACGCAATGAACTGATATTAATCACACAACATAGATAACATAAATCCTTTTAAAACATCATGTTGGGCAATGTAGACGCCGTTTTCATGTTTTTGAAAATATTCGAGCAGCATTTTCGCAACATTCCCTGTGGCGTAACGACTGCTCGTAGAATATTTTTCAGTGATTATATTGAAATACCGAAAATGGAAAACGTTTATCCGCGATAAATAATTAGATGAGTGTTTGAAAAATAGTCCTTATCGCATTGTCAGTTATTGCCAGCGATCTGTTTGGCAACAAATGAACCCTACCTGCGCGCCCCTATGGTCAACCGTTCAAATTTCCGCCACATCCACTGCCACATTCTGGTATGATGCGCGGCCTTAGCGCTCGTGCGCATCCCCGTTTTCTTCGAAATAGAGTCTTTTTGTGAACAACAGCGAATTTAGCAGCCTCAATCTCTCCCCCGCCCTGCAAGAGAACCTCATCAGCCTGGGTTATCTGCAGATGACACCGATCCAGGCCCAGAGTCTGCCCCTGGTGCTCGATGGCAAAGACCTGATCGCCAAGGCTAAAACCGGTAGCGGCAAGACCGCCGCCTTCGGCCTTGGCCTGCTGGCACAGCTCAACGTCCATCGTCTCGAAGTGCAGGCGCTGGTGCTCTGTCCGACCCGCGAACTGGCGGATCAGGTGGCGCAGGAGATCCGTCGGCTGGCCCGCGCCCTGCCCAACGTCAAGCTGGTGACCCTGTGCGGCGGCACCCAGACTGCACCCCAATCGGCCACGCTGGGCTTTGGCGCCCACATCGCTGTCGGTACCCCGGGCCGCATCCTCAAGCATCTGGAGCAAGGCACCCTGGAGTTGTCTGGCCTTAAAACCCTGGTGCTGGACGAAGCCGACCGGATGCTGGACATGGGCTTTGGCGAAGAGATCAACCGGGTCATCAGCTATGCTCCCCAGCAGCGCCAGACTCTGCTGTTCTCCGCCACCTACCCGGAAGGGATCGCCCAGATGAGCCGCGGTGTGCAGCGCAATCCGGTCGAGGTGAGTGTCGAGTCTCTCCATGAGGGGAGCGCCATCGAACAGAAGCTCTATGAAGTGCCATTTGGCGAGCGCCTCGACGCCCTCACCTGGTTGCTGAGCCACTATCAGCCAGCCTCCTGCGTGGTGTTCTGCAACACCAAACGCGCCTGTAACGACGTGGCTGACCATCTGGCCGCCAAGGGTTTCTCGGCGCTGGCACTGAACGGCGATCTGGAACAGCGCGAGCGGGATCAGGTGCTGGTGCGCTTTGCCAACGGCAGTGCCACCATTCTGGTGGCCACCGACGTGGCAGCCCGCGGCCTCGACATCAAAGAGCTGGGCGCCGTCATCAACTACGAGCTGACCTATGACCCGGAGATCCATGTCCATCGCATCGGTCGTACCGGCCGTGCTGGCCAGCAGGGTCTGGCCCTGAGCCTCTATCAGCCGAACGAAGCCCAGCGCGTCAACTTTATCGAAGAGTACCAGCAGGCCCCGATGCCGCAGGGCGACCTCGCGCTGATTGGCCGTGACATCAAGCCGATTGCGCCACAGATGGTGACCCTCTCCATCGATGCGGGCCGCAAAACCAAGGTGCGAGCCGGAGATATTCTGGGCGCCCTGACTGGCGAAGGCGGCATTGCCGGCGCCGATGTCGGCAAGATCCAGATCTCCGAGCAGTACTCCTACGTCGCGGTAAAATGCAGTGTGGCGAGTGCCGCCCTCAAGCGGCTGCAAGAAGGCAAAATCAAGGGGCGCACCTACCGCGCCCGCAAACTGGGCTAAACCTGAAGATGGGTAGCCTGGCTGCCCGACTCACGGTTGACCACAATACGGGCGCCTTTGCAGGCGCCTGTTTTTTATCAAAAATGTGCTATTTCATGGCATGGACAACATAGATGAACCAACAAACCCCAGTCGAGGTCAGCTGCCAGAACTGCGAAGCCTGCTGCTGTCGCCTTGAAGTGATGCTGTTTACTGATACCGGCGTACCGGATCGCTACGTCGATGATATCGAAGGCCAGGTGCCGGTGATGCACCGGCTGGAAGATGGCTGGTGTGCCGCCCTCGATCGCAACACTATGAT
This sequence comes from Aeromonas sp. EERV15, assembly GCF_900079845.1. Lineage (NCBI taxonomy): Bacteria > Pseudomonadati > Pseudomonadota > Gammaproteobacteria > Aeromonadales > Aeromonadaceae > Aeromonas > Aeromonas sp. EERV15. Next base: position 55,576 of record NZ_FKKY02000020.1, read on the forward strand.
GTGCCGCATCTACGAGGTGCGGCCGCTGATCTGCCGTGAATTCGAAATGGGCGAGCCCGACTGTGTGGATGAACGAGACAAGTGGTTTATCACGCTGGCCTGACCAAGGCGCTCGATCGCACTCCCCGCAATGATGTACCGCATCTACGAGGTGCGACCGCTGATCTGCCGTGAATTCGAAATGGGTGAGCCCGACTGCGTTGACGAACGGGACAAGTGGTTTATCACGCTGGCGTGACCCGGGCGCTCGATCGCACACCCCGCCATGATGTGCCGCATCTACGAGGTGCGACCGCTGATCTGCCGCGAATTTGAAATGGGTGAGCCCGACTGCGTTGACGAGCGGGACAAGTGGTTTATCAGCTTGGCGTAAGCCCTGCCACTGTGATATCGCAGGGATCGGGGGTGAGCTGCTGCTCCAGCCAGTGGATCGCTGCCGCCTCCTGTTCGAAATAACGCACCGCCCTGAATGGCAGATCCCTGAAGAGGTTATCTGCCAGATAGCGTTTGAAACCACCCTCTAGCACCACCGCCAGAAACCGGCAGCCACTGCTGGCGCACCAGCCAAACTGGCGGCGAAAACGGGCTAGCACCTCGGGCCCGGCGGCTTCAAACTCGGTCGCGACCTCCACAATCCCCCAAGGCAGGCCGACCAGCTCGACCAATTCCTCGCGAAAGTCAGCCTCATAGGCCATGGCGCCCGCCAGATTAAAGGCGCCATTTGGCCGACAGATCAGCATCTGACCCCGGCGCACCATCTCGAATTGCCCATGTGGCTGCATCCTTGCTCCCTTGCGCTGCAACTGCCTGCAAATTGTTATCATAAGGTAATAATTTATAAAGAAAAGTCCAGCAAAAACCTTTCCTTATGAAGACCAGACGCCTCATCTGGCTAGCCAGAAAAACCTTCTCATACCTCACACTGTCACCATCACGCACCGGATCAGTCGCAACGAAATGTGTGATTGCAGTTAATAAAAAGTTACTGCTATTATCCGCGCCGCCACCAACATTCCACCAACCGAAAGGTTTGGCAACCCAACAAGGATGCGCAATGAAAAACAGGGACTCGAGTCATTACCAACGGATCTGGCGCTGGCACTTCTACGCCGGTCTCTTTGTCGCCCCTTTCCTGATCCTGCTGTCACTGACCGGGATCGTCTATCTGTTCAAACCCCAGCTCGACAACCTGATGTACCCCGAGCTGATGAAGGTCGCCCCCGCCAGCCAGACCCTGAGTGCCGACCAGCTGCTGGCCAAGGCGATGATGACCATGCCCGATGCCAGCCTGCGTAAATACCTGCCCCCTGCTGCTCCCGATCAGAGCGCCCAGTTCATCGTCAATCGGGGCGAACAGGAGCTGACCCTGTTTATGGATCCCGCCAGCGGCGCCCTGCTTGGCACCATGGATAACAAGTGGAATCTGCAAGCGGTGGCCCGCTCCCTGCACGCCGACCTGCTGCTCGGCACCACGGGGGATCGGCTGATCGAACTGGCGGCCGGCTGGGGTCTGGTACTGCTGTTAAGCGGCCTCTACCTCTGGTGGCCACGCAAGGGGCCCGGGGTAGGCGGCATCCTCTGGCCCAGAATCAGCCAGCGCGGACGCCTCTGGTGGCGCGATCTGCACGCCGTAGTCGGCTTCTGGGGAGCCGGTTTCCTGCTGCTGTTGCTGCTGAGCGGCATGACCTGGACCGGCTTCTGGGGCGATCAGTTTGCCGCGGTCTGGAACCGCTTCCCCGCCGCCATGTGGAACGAGGTGCCCAAATCTGCGCCGCTGGCCCGTAGCTTGAATCAGGCCCACGAGCAGACCGTTCCCTGGGCGGTGGAGAACACCCCCATGCCCAGCTCGCAGCCGGTCGATGAAGCGCACGATCACGGCGCCATGAACCACGGCGAGCATGAGGGAATGGTAATGGCGAGCCAGCGCATTGCACTGCAACAGGTGGTCGAGACCGCCAGTGAACGGGGAGTCAAACCGGGTTACAGCATCACTCCGCCGGTCGGTGACACCGGCGTCTACACCATAGCCCTGTTTGCCGACGATCCGCGCAACGACGCCACCCTGCATATCGATCAATACAGCGGCAAGGTGCTGGCCGATGTGCGCTGGCAGGATTATGGCCTGGTCGCCAAGACGGTGGAGAGCGGCGTCATGCTGCACATGGGCAAGCTCTACGGCTGGCCCCATCAGCTGGCCATGCTGATCATCTGCCTGATGGTGCTGGCCAGCGCCGTGAGCGGCCTGTGGATCTGGTGGTGCCGCCGTCCGCAGGGTCGTCTCGCCGCGCCGCCGCTGCCCGCCAAACTCCCGCCGATGCGTGGTGCTATCGCCCTGCTGATCCTGCTGGGGATCGCCTTCCCGCTGGTGGGGGCCTCCATGGTTGCCATCTGGCTGCTGGATACCCTGCTCTTCTCCCGCCGCCCCCTCAAGGTGGCGCGCGCCAGCTAGTCGATAGCATCATCCACCAACAGAGAGGGCTCCCGCTTGGGAGCCCTCTCTGTTTCATTGTGTTTCATTGCAACCGGCTTTCACTCCTGCTCGACCAGCAGGAGAATTTTCTTGGCCTTCTCGAAGTGATCGAGCTTGTGGGTCTGGATCCACCAGGTCGCTGCCTCCATCAGCAAATCGGGATCGTCATTGCGATTGGCAAAGAAGGCATAAAAGGAGAGCCCGACCATCTCCCCCTTCTGGGCGATTTTTTGCTGGCATACCTGAATGATTTTCTGTTTGAGTGATGCACGCATGGTGGTGTTCCTGTCTGGCCTATCCAGTGCCAACACGTCTCGTCGGCACACAAAAAGGGCTCCCACCTCGGGAGCCCGTTTCACATAACAACAAGCTGGTCGCTCATCAGGAGAGCGCCAACCCGATGGAGAGCAGCAGGCTGAACAGAAACGCGCTGATGGCGGTTTTCTTGAGCGCGCCAGTCAACACCTCGCCATCAAAGCTCTCGCGCAGGGTCTTGGCCGCATCGCTGAGGGGCTTCATGGCAGGCAGGAAGATCCACGGCCAGAAGCTGGCGGGCTGGGTCAGGATAAAGGCGATGGTGGTTAACAGCGCCGCCCCCAGCAGTACCCAGTGATAGGCGATGGCGCGGTTGCGGCCAAGGCGCACCGCCAGGGTGATCTTGCCGCTGGCGGCGTCGGTCTCGATATCGCGCACATTGTTGATATTGAGCACGGCGGTGGCCAGCAGGCCACAGGCGGTGGCAGGCAACAGCAGATCCCACTCCAGCGTCTTGGTGAAGAGGTAGTAGGAGCCGAGCACCCCCAGCAGACCGAAGAACAGGAACACCGAGATATCGCCGAACCCGCGATAGCCGTAAGGGGTCTTGCCCACGGTATAGGTCACCGCCGCGACGATGGCCGCGCCACCCAACACCACAAATGCCAGGATCTGCAGCCACTGGCCACCGAAGGCACAGCCCAGCAACAGCAGGCCACTGGCCACCGCCGCCAGCGCGGTGAGCGCCATCGCTACCCGCATCTGCTTTTGGGTAATAAGGCCGGAGACCACGGCGCGCTGCGGGCCGATCCGCTCGCCATTGTCGGCGCCGGAGACCGCATCGCCGTAATCGTTGGCCAGATTGGAGAGGATCTGCAGCAGAATGGCGGTCAGCAGCGAGAGCACCATGATGGTGCCATCGAAGGCATCACGGTTAGCAGCCAGTCCCGCGCCCAGCAGGATGGAAGAGCAGGCCAGTGGCAGTGTTCGCAAACGCGCCGCCAGTAACCAAACAGAGAAGGTATTTGTCATATTGTGATGGCCAAACAATCGGATATTGATCGTGTTAAGGGTTATCGAACCGGATTTGGGTATACTTGGCCCCAGAGAGTGAAACACCCTCGGGCGATTTACATGGACGAATGGACGGATAATATATAGGAAATCCTCGCCCTTTGGCATAAACCCACTGAAACCTACATAAAGATCGGTGCAACCCGGCACCCATCACTGCAGGATCAGTCGTTACTATCCGGCTCAGAAAAGAATCCATGTTGGCTCAGACCCATATCAAGCAACAACTGGACGCCCTGCGTCACAGCAACGTCAGCGGCTTCGTACGGTTGCGAGTGGCGATCGAAATCCGCTCCTTTCTGGGCTGGCTCGCGGCGCAAACCCTCTATCCCCGCATCTACTGGCAGGCCCGTGGCCAGGATCGTCCAGAATATGTCGCGCTGGGCGCCATCCATGAACTGACCGAGCCACACGCCATCAAGCGGGTGTGCGCCAACACGGCCAGCCAGCATCACGACGATAGCCCCCGCTACTATGGCGGACTGGCGTTCGATCCGGCCCAATCCGGCTGGCAAGGGTTTGGCCCCTGCCGTTTCGTGTTGCCCCGCATCGAGCTGGTGCGCCGTGGCGAGTGCGTCAGCCTCTGCCTCAATCTCTGGCTGGCTGACGACAATCTCGAGGCCGAACTGCAAGCAGCCGAAGCAGCCCTCGATGCCCTGCGCCCGGAAGCCCCGCTGCGCGCCCTGCAAAAGCAGCCCTGGCAGCGACAGGATTGCCCCGGCCCCGCCCAGTGGCAGACGCTGGTAGAGCGGGTCACCGCCCCCGATTTTCAGGCCCACACTCCCAAGGTGGTGCTGTCGCGGGAGAGCATATTGACCCGCCAGCACAGCGATGGCTCCGGAGGTGAAGATGTGTGCCCCTGGGCCATGCTCGACCAGTGGGCCCGCCACGCTCAGGACTGCTTCCACTTCGGTTTTCAATTCTCCCCCGAGCAGGCCTTTATCGCCTGCTCCCCCGAGCGGCTCTACCGCCGGGAAGGGAGCCACCTCTTTACCGAGGCGCTGGCGGGCACCATCCGCCGCTCCGGCGACGAAGAGGTGGATGCCCAACTGGCCGCCGAACTGCTGGCCGACAGCAAGAACCGGCTGGAGAACCGACTGGTACACGCCGACATCCTGAGCCGTCTGGCACCACTGACCCACGATGCCACCCTGACCGAGCCGCGTATTCTCAAACTGCGGCTGCTGCAGCATCTCAAGTGCGATATCGAAGCCGAGCTCAAGCCCGGCGTCTGCGACTGGCAGCTGCTCGATGCCCTTCATCCCACTCCGGCAGTGGGCGGCGCCCCGCGCGAAGCGGCGCTGGCCTTCATCCGCGCGTTCGAGCCCTATGATCGGGGCTGGTACGCCGGTGCCTGCGGCATGCTGAGCCGGGAGACCTCGGAGTTCTCGGTCGCCATTCGCAGCGCCCGCATTCAGCCGGGCAGCGTCACCCTGTTTGCCGGTGCCGGCATTGTCGCCGGTTCCGAACCTGTCGCCGAGTGGGCCGAGCTCGACAACAAGATCGCCAATGTGCTCTCCCTGCTGGGATAGCCATGACCCCTTTTCAACCCGCGAGAGCCCCTATGCCCACCCGTAAAGAGCCTGCCAGCGAAGCGTCTGCCTGCACCGAGTTTGCCAACCTGCACGCCACCTTCAACCACGTCTGGTCCTCCCTGTTGCTGGAGGAGCTCTTTCGCCTCGGGGTGCGCGACATCGTGCTGGCCCCCGGCTCCCGCTCCGCGCCGCTGACCATGGCGGCCGCGGCCCATCAGGGCTTTCGCCGTCACCTGCACTTTGACGAGCGCGGCCTCGGCTTTATGGCGCTGGGGCTGGCCAAGGGGAGCAACCGGCCGGTGGCGGTGATCATGACCTCCGGCACCGCAGTGGCCAACCTCTGGCCCGCGGTGGCAGAGGCCCAGCTCACCGGCGTGCCGCTGATTATTCTCTCCGCCGATCGCCCTCACGAGCTTATCGATAACGGTGCCAATCAGGCGATCGACCAGCAGGGGATCTTCGGCCGCTACCCCGTCTATCAGCAGAACCTGCCAAGCCCCACCCCGACCATTCCCGCCGCCTTCGTGCTGAGCTCGGTGGATCAGGCGCTGGCCAAACAAGCGCTCACTCCCGGGGTGGTGCACTTCAACTGCATGTACCCAGAGCCCCTCTACCCGGGCGAGCACTATCAGGATTTCTCCGACTATCTGGCCCCCCTCGGCGACTGGCTCGGCTCGCACAGGCCATGGAGCCCGTGGCTCGCGATCGAACCGACCTGCCCGCCGCAACCCGAGTGGCGCGAGTGGCAGCACAAGCGCGGGGTGATTGTGGCTGGCCGGATCACGGATCCCGAACAGGCACAGGCGGTCGCCACGCTGGCGGAGCAACTCGGCTGGCCGCTGCTGGCGGATCTGCAGAGCCAGATCCGCTTCGATAGTCGCAACCTCATCCACATGGATCTGGCGCTCAACGACCCTGAATTCGTCGCCGAGCTGGGCCGCGCCGAGGTGCTGCTGCAATTTGGCGCGCGGCTTATCTCCAAGCGGCTTGGCCAGTTCATCAAACACCATTCATGGCAGGATTACTGGCTGGTGGACCCGCAACCGGCGCGGCTCGATCCCGACTACCGGCTGCGCAACCGGCTGCTCTGCAGCGCCAGCGCCTTTGCTGCGGCCCATCCGGTCACCACCGCTCAAGCCCCCTGGCACCGGCTGGCCGAGCTGCAACACAACGCCAGCCAGCAGATCGCCGCCGCCTGCGAGGGTTTCTCGGAGCTCGGGGTCTGCCATCGACTCAACCGCCTGATCGAAGGGCAACTGTTTGTCGGCAACAGCATGCCGGCCCGACTGATGGATATGCTCGGTGAAACGGGCAAGGGGCCGAGCCGGGTGATGACCAACCGCGGCGCCTCCGGCATCGATGGCCTCATCGCCACCGCCTACGGGTTTGCCCAATCGAGCGACCAGCCAACGACCCTGCTGCTTGGGGATCTCAGCGCCCTGCACGATCTCAACAGCCTCGCCCTGCTTGGCAAGGCGACCCGACCGCTGGTGGTGATCCTGCTCAACAACGATGGCGGCAGCATCTTCCGTATGTTGCCGGTGCCCAGCGAAGGGGAGCTGCTGGAGAGTTACTACCGGCTGCCCCACGGCCTGGCCTTTGAACATGCCGCCGCCATGTTTGGCCTCAGCTATCACGCGCCGACCACCCTGACCGAGTTCGAGCACGATTACCGCACCGCCCTCAAACATGGCGTTACCTTGATCGAGATCCGGGTACCGAGCGAGCAGGTAGCCGATGATCTCAAGGCGCTGGGGGCCGCCATCCGTGAGCGGTAACAACACACCGCTGGTGCTGCTGCACGGCCTGCTGGGGGATAGCAGCGACTGGCAACCGGTGATCGACCGGCTGCCCGCCATCCACTGCATTGCCCTCGATCTGCCGGGTCACGGCCAACATAGCGATCTCAACGTCAGCGACTTTGAACAGAGCCACCAGTGGCTGGTTGCCGAACTGGCCAGCCGCAATATTAAACGCTATCTGCTGGCGGGCTACTCGCTGGGGGGGCGACTGGCCCTCTATCACGCCAGCCGCGAGCCCGCCGGGCTGCAAGGGCTGCTGCTGGAGAACTGCCACCCGGGGCTGCCTGCCATTGAGCGGGCTGCCCGCATCCAGCATGACGAAGGCTGGGCGCAACGCTTCGAGCGCGAACCGCTGGCCGCGGTGCTCGACGACTGGTACCAGCAAGGGGTGTTTGCCGATCTCGATGAGGCCGCCCACGCCCGCCAGATCGCCAGACGCCTTGGCAATGATGGCTGCGCCATCGCCGCCATGCTGCGTGCCACCTCGCTCGGCAAGCAGCCGGATCTAGCCCCCTGGCTCATGGAGTGCCAGCTGCCGGTCACCTATGTGAGTGGCAAGCGGGATCACAAATTCCATCAGCTGGCTTGCCAGCTGGCGAACCAACATCGCAAAATCAACCACTTGATACTGGATGGCGGCCACAACCTGCACGCCAGCCAGCCCGACACCTTTGCCCGACTCCTCGCGGAGTGGGTCAACCAACAAGAAGAGACGAGTCATGATTGAAGCAATGACAGAAGCGGAACTGCACGCACCCGTTCTGCATGCCGGAATTGCTCAACTCTGTGTTCAACTCGGTGCTCAACTGCACTCTCCCAGATCAGAAGGAAAAAACCATGATTGAGGCAATGACGGAAGCTGAACTGTACGCTCCTGTTGAATGGCAGGATTGCTCCGCCGGTTACGAGGACATCCTCTATCACAAGTCCGACGATGGCATTGCCAAGATCACCATCAACCGTCCACAGGTTCGCAACGCCTTCCGTCCCCGCACCGTCAAAGAGATGCTGCAGGCGCTGGCCGATGCCCGTTATGACGACCATATCGGCACCATCATCCTGACCGGTTTTGGCGAGAAAGCCTTCTGCGCCGGCGGCGACCAGAAGATCCGTGGCGACTACGGTGGATACCGTGATGACGAGGGGACTCACCACCTCAACGTGCTCGACTTCCAGCGCGACATCCGCACCTGCCCGAAACCGGTCGTTGCCATGGTGGCCGGTTACGCGGTCGGTGGTGGCCACGTGCTACACATGATGTGTGATCTGACCATCGCCGCCGACAACGCCCAGTTTGGCCAGACCGGTCCGAAAGTTGGCTCCTTCGACGGCGGTTGGGGTGCTTCCTACATGGCCCGCATCGTCGGCCAAAAGAAGGCCCGCGAAATCTGGTTCCTCTGCCGCATGTACGATGCCCAGCAAGCCCTCGACATGGGTCTGGTCAACACCGTAGTGCCGCTGGCCGAACTGGAGCGTGAAACCGTGCGCTGGTGCCGCGAAATGCTGCAAAACAGCCCGATGGCGCTGCGTTGCCTGAAAGCGGCCCTCAACGCTGACTGTGATGGTCAGGCGGGCTTGCAGGAGCTGGCGGGCAATGCCACCATGCTGTTCTACATGACCGAAGAGGGTCAGGAAGGCCGCAATGCCTTTAACGAAAAGCGTCGCCCCGACTTCTCCAAATACAAGCGGAACCCCTGATGACACTAGCCCTGTATCGCTATCAACTGCCTTTTACCCAGCCACTGACCTTTCACGGCAAGGTGGAGGTGGCGCGAGAGGGGCTATTGGTGCGCATCAACGACGGCTGGGGGGAGATTGCCCCCCTGCCCGGCTTCTCAAAAGAGAGCCTGCAACAGGCAGAGGCAGAAGCCCTTGCCACGCTGGCGGCCCTGGCCGCCGGTGAAAGCCCGAACCCCGTGCTGCCGTCGGTGCAATTTGGCCTCGACTGCGCGCGCCGGAGATGGCCCGAGCAGAGCAACCCGCTGCCGGAGCCCTATCCCCTCATTCAAGGCTCCCCCCAGGAGCTGCTGCGTAACTGGAAAGCCTGGCTGCACCGCACCCCCAACAAGGCCAAGCTGAAGGTGGCGCGCTACCCGATGCGTGACGAGCTGGCGCTGATCCGCCTGCTGTGCGATCGCCTCCCTTCCCTCAAGCTGGTGCTGGATGCCAACCAGGGCTGGACCCGCGAGGAGGCGTGGACCTTCTGCGGCCATCTCGACCCGAACCGCATCGAGTATCTGGAAGACCCCTGTGCCGATTTTGCCGACATCGCCTTTGTCGCCAACCGCACCGGCATGCCGGTGGCGCTGGACGAACTGCTTGCGCAAGGCAAGCCGTGGGAGCCGATCCCGCAACTGCGCGCACTGGTGCTCAAACCCACCCTGCTCGGCTCCCTGGCCAACTGCGAAGCGCTGATTGCCCGCGCTCACGAACTGCGGCTCAAGGTGATCATCTCCTCCTGCTTCGAATCGGATCTGGGCCTGAACCAGCTATTTCATCTGGCTGGCGAGTGGGCACCGGAACAGGCGCCGGGGCTGGATACCCGCCGCTGGATGGCTAGCAATATGCTGGGGGAAGATGGCAAACCGGATCTGAGTCGACTGGAGCAACTTTATTACCGTGATTGAACCCTCCCGCTCACCCGAACAGACACCTTGCCCGGTACGCCACCGGGCAATCACCGCCCCCAACCGCATTGCCATCCACGCCGCCGCCCCCCTCAGTTACCGCCAGCTCGATGCCCGCCTCAACAGCCTGTGCCAACAGCTGGAACAGGCCGGAGTGCGCCGTGGCGATCATCTGACGGCTGTGGTGCGCGGTGCGCTGGAAGATGTGCTGCTGGCCTGGGCCTGCGTGCGCAGCGGCGTGGTGTTCTGCCCGCTCAACCCCGCCTTCCCCCTCGAAAAGCAGCGCGAGCTGGCGCTGCAACTCGATGCCAGCGTCTTCTGGTCGGCAGGGGAGATCCCGGCAGGCAACTGGCAACCCTTGCAGATCGACTTCACATGCGAGCGGCCAGCAAGCGAGGAAACGTGGCCGCTGGCATCGACCCAGCTCAACAACATGATCCTCACCTCCGGCTCCAGCGGCACGCCAAAAGCGGTGGTGCATCGACTGAGTAACCACCTTGCCTCGGCGCGCGGCTCTGCCACCCTCATTCCCCTTGATGAGGCCTGCGGCTGGCTGCTCTCCCTGCCGCTATTCCATGTCGGCGGCTACGCCATCCTGTTTCGGGTCTTTCTGGCGGGCGCCACTCTGGTGCTGGATCAGCGTGAACGCCCCCTCAAGGAGCGGCTGGAGTGCCAGCCCATCACTCACCTCTCGTTGGTGCCGACCCAGCTTTGGCGCCTGCTGGCAGAGGGCTTTGACCCATCCCGCACCCGCCTGCGCGAGTTGCTGCTCGGTGGCGCCGCCATCCCGCAACCGCTGGTGAGTCGCCTCTGCGCCATGGGCCTCGCCCCCAAGGTGAGCTATGGCCTCTCCGAGATGGGCAGTCAGGTCTGCACCGCGGTACCCGGCGATGCTGGTGTGGTTGGCAAACCACTGCCAGGACGGGAGGTGTGCATCCGGGAGCAGGAGATCTGCGTGCGTGGCACCACCCTGTTTGCCGGTTACTACCGAGATGGCGAGCTGGATCTGCCCCTCGATGGCGAGGGCTGGTTTCATACCCGCGACAAGGGGCTCTTCACTGCGGCAGGGGAACTGCTGGTGGAGGGGCGGCTCGATAATCTCTTCATCTCGGGCGGGGAGAATATCCAACCCGAGACCATAGAGCAGCGACTGGTGGATCATCCCGCCGTCGCCCAGGCGCTGGTGGTGCCGGTGCCAAGCGACGAGTGGGGACAACGCCCCGCCGCCTTTATCGACTGGCACGGCGAGCCGGTTCCCTACCCCGAACTGGCCGCCTGGATCCGCTGCGCCCTGCCCGGCTTTATGGTGCCCGACCACTGGCACCCTTGGCCCGATCTCGGCGGCAATCTCAAGCCCTCACGACTACAGTTGGGCAAGGTTGCCCGACAGCTGACCACCTTGCCACAACAAGCTGAATGAGATCAGACTCACAATTTCCCGATCTTCTCTGAAAACAGAAAAAGAAACATGTGAGTCCTTGCTACGGCGCTAGCCCACGGTAATTCGATCAGATTAAAAAACATACCACCCTATTGATTTATCTGATTTTTAATTGGCAATTGATATCCCTTTGGAACCAGTTAAATTGCCTTGCGATCACTCGCAAGACAATACACAAACAACAACAAAGGGATAAAAATGAACCGTTCGGGTACCGGGTGGCTGCTGCTGGCAGGCCCCCTGCTTTTGGCTACATCCTCGGCGCAAGCCAACTACTCCCCCAATGACTGGCGACAGTATCAGCTGACTGGCGAATCGAGCCGGCAACTGGCCGCTCGTATCACCGAGATCACCTACGAACTCAAGGCGCGCAGCAGCAACGCACCCTATCAGCAGCTTCGGGTCTACCGTCGCTTCGACTGGCAGAGCAGCGATCTCGCCGCGCTGGCCGAGCAGCAGTGTGGCGAGCCGCAGCTCAAGGTGGATGCGGGCTGGCAGATCCGCTTCGTGCGCTGTGAAGATCGGATACCGGCGGGCAAGCTCATTCCCGCCAGCAGTTATGACTTCGGCTATGGCCTCAAACAGGGGCGCAGGGAGCAGCTGGCGGGCACGCCGACCGCCCAGCGGCAGGATCGCCTGCCGCTGCCGCAAGCCATCATCCTTGGTCAGAGTGAAAGGGAGCTGGATCGCTGCGAACTCAACGCGCAAGGCCGCTGCGCCGAGCCCGAGTGGCACTATCAGCCGCAGGATTGGCAGCAGTTGCAGGTACTTGAAGAGACCCCGAGTGAGCGGGATGGCCGACTGGAGCAGATCTTCTTCCGCCTGCAGCCGGTGGCAGGCAGCCAGGCTGCCGCTCAGGTCAGCGAGCTCCACGTCTGGCGCCGCTATCAGTGGCAGCTGGATCAACTGACCCCACAGCAGGAGTGTGATGAGCCGCAGGAGCGCAAGGAGGGGAGCAACACCATCCGCTATCGCATCTGCCGTCAGGTGATCCCCGCAGGCAGCGAGGTTCAGGTAATGCTGCAAGATAGCGGCTACCAATACCCGGTCGCAGGCGGCGAGTGGCAACCCCTGCCAGAGAGCAAAGAGTGGCAGGAGAGCCGGGTGCTCAATCGCCCCATAGTGCTGGCCAGCAAGGAGGAGCAACTGGAGTGCCGCCGCGCCAACGGTCGCCTCTGCTCCGAGCCCGAGCAGCCCGATGTGGATCTGCTCGATAGCGATGCGGCTAAACTGGTGGCTGACGTGAGCGGCCAGAACAGTCCTGCCTGGCAGGCGGATTACGGCCACGATGACGCCAAGCTGATGGCGGTGGTGCGCGGCATGCGCGCCCTGTTGGCGGCCAACCAGCCGACCCATCCGGCAATGGACAAGCTGCTCTACTATGTGCGCGCCCACAACTACCACGGCGGCGTTGGCAAAGAGAGTGATCAGGTCGCACGGGCACTGGCCGGAGTGATGATTGATCTGCTCAACCACCCCCTGCTGCTGGGAGCCGAACCGCAGGATCAGGCAGGGACAGTGCTGGAAGCCTGGAGCGTAGCGGCGCAGGGACAACTTGGGCAAGCCGCCTTCCGCCAGAGTGCCGCACCCATGCTGGCCCAGCTCAACCAGGCGCTCGGCTATGCGGTGCAACATGCGGCGCAAATCAATGGCCACAAACCCTGGGCTGATGGCCTGTTCGAGCTGCTCAATCTGGTCGATCAGAGCGCCTCTTACGGTCTGCAGGCAGACTTCAGCGCAGCTGTGCTGCAACAGGAGGCGGCATTGCGCCAGAACCTGCTGCAACTGGGCCTGAGCGAACTGGCCCTCTGGAAACAGCGCGACGGCTCACGGGATCTGTTTATCTTCAACAACATCCTCGATGCCCATAGCCGTCTCTACCAGATGATGCGCTCCCTCCATCACACCAGCCCGGATGAGGCGATCGCCTATCGCCAGCAGCTGGATCGCGATGTCATTGCCATCATGCGCCAGCAGGGGCTGGTCCCGGGCGGCCAGCATCCGGCAGCCATGCTGGAAGAGGTCTCCCTGACCCTCTCCAGCTACTACCTCACCTACACGGATCGCACCAGCGAAGCCTGCGTCAGCGGCGAGTTCGCCGGGCTCTGCACCCCGATCCGTATGGAAGATATTCTGTCGTTCGAACACACCTGCTCGCCTACCCTGCGTCTGCGCGCCCAGGATTTGACCCAGGCTCAGGCCGAAGGGATCTGCCGTGAGCTGGGTGACGAGGAGCAGCGCTTCCACCAGCAGATGGAAACTGGCGAGCAACCGGTGGCCGATGATCACAACGAGGCGCTGGAGCTGGTGATCTTCAACTCCTCTGCCGACTGGGGCCGCTACGGCAGCGCGCTGTTTGGCGTCTCCACCGACAATGGCGGCATCTATATCGAGGGGGATCCGGCTCGCCCCGGCAATCAGGCGCGCTTCTTCGCCTATGAGGCGGAGTGGAAGCGCCCTGCCTTCCAGGTGTGGAACCTGCGCCACGAGTACGTTCACTATCTGGATGGCCGCTTCAACCAGTACGGCAGCTTCGGCCACTATCCGCTCAACCGCACTACCTGGTGGTCAGAGGGGATTGCAGAGTACATCGCCCACGGCAAGTGCTTTGCCCGGGGTCTGGATAACGTGGCCAACCGCCCCGCCAACCAGCGCCCGACACTGGCGGCGATCCTCCATCTCGATTACGAGCAGGGAGGGGAGATGGTCTACTCCTGGTCCTATACCGTGCACCGCTTCCTCAACGACACCGGTCGCGGCGCCAGCTGGCTGACGCTGGCACAGGCGCTGCGCAATCCGGATCGCCAGCAGGCGATGAGCGACTTTGAAGGGGAGCTGGACCGGTTGATCGCCAACGACAGCGACGCCTATCAGGCGTGGCTGAGTCGGGATCTGCTGCCATGGTGGCAAGCCAACAAGGAGTCTGACACCTGCAAGGGCAATGATTCGGCCCACTGAACCATCATAACGACGCGAGGGGCAGCCACGGCTGCACCTCTTTTTTCCCAGCGTATTAGCCAGCTCATCTGATGCGGCAACCTCTGCCCGCAAGAGCGGTACCCACTCATCAAGCCTGACGCCAGCGGCCGAGTTGTAATAGAATGGCGATAGCCACTCCTCACCTCAGATCCTGACCGCACCGCGCATGAAGAAGTTTGCCAAAATCCTCCTCGCCTGCCTTGTTTTGCTGCTGGCACTGATTGCTTCGCTGCTGGCCTATAGCGAGTGGATCGTCTCGGATGCCCGTCACTACACCTACGATCAGGTGGAGCAGGTGCCCTACAACCGGGTTGCGGTGGTGCTGGGCACCTCCAAATATCTCTCCGGTGGCGGCCCCAACCACTACTTCAAATACCGTATCAAGGCGGCGGCCGAACTCTACAACGATGCCAAGGTGGACTTCATTATCGTATCCGGTGACAACGCCACCGTGCAGTACAACGAGCCGCGCCAGATGCGGCGAGCCCTGATCAAAGCGGGCATCCCCGCCTCCGCCATCTATATGGATTTCGCCGGATTCCGCACTCTCGACTCTGTGGTGCGAGCCAAAGAAGTATTCGGTCAGGATCGTTTTACCGTGGTATCCCAGGGCTTTCATAACGAACGCGCCATTTTTATCGCCCGTCATTTTGGTATCGATGCGGTCGGCTTCAATGCCGAGGATCCCAGCGCCTATCAGGGGATCCGCACCCGGGTACGGGAAGTCTTTGCCCGCCTGATGGGGCTGCTCGACCTCTATGTTCTGGACAAGGGACCCAAGTTTCTCGGGGAGCCGGTGCCCATCGGTCTGCCGGTGCCTTGTCAATCTCTGAGCACCATAGGCAGCCTGCAACCCTGCCTCAAACAGCCCAAACCTGCCGTGGCTGAGATCAAGCCAACGGCGGTACCCGCAGCAGCAGTCCCTGAACCGGTCACACCGGCTGTATCAGCAACGGCAGCTACTGAGACTGCATCAGCAGCGGCAACGCCTGAAGCAGCGGCAACGCCTGAACCGGTCACGCCCGTCAAACCAGTGGTTGAAGCCGCCGCCAAGCCCCCCGCTGCGACCTTGCCAACATTGCCGGTGGCGCCCTCCGCCGCCAGCGCCAGCGTGCCCGCCCAATAACAAGACAAGCGACCCGCCAGTTGGCGGGTCGTTTGGTATTGCATGCACTGCCGATTGCGGCTGCGGTCTTGTACCGCTCAATACCAGATCTCTATTGCGGCCAGATCAGCCTCGCGCCGCCTGATAGCGACGGGCCACCTCAGCCCAATCTACCACCTGATAGAAAGCCGCGATGTAATCCGGACGCTTGTTCTGGTACTTGAGGTAGTAGGCATGCTCCCACACATCCAGCCCCAGGATCGGGGTATGGCCATGCATCAGGGGGCTATCCTGATTGGCACTGCTCTCCACCTGCAATCGGCCTGCCTTGTCCACCACCAGCCAGGCCCAGCCGCTACCAAAGCGACTCAGGGCCGCCTGAGTGAAGGCCTGCTTGAAGGCATCGAATCCACCCAACTCCCGCTCGATGGCCAGCGCCAGTTCGCCACTCGGCTCACCGCCACCCTGCGGGCTCATTACCAGCCAGAACAGGGAGTGGTTGGCATGGCCGCCGCCGTGGTTACGCACCGCCCCCTGCAGCGTGGCTGGCAGGGTAGCGAGGCGGCGCAGCAGCTCATCAACCGGCAGTTCGGCCAGCTCCGGCGTGCCTTCCAGCGCGGCGTTGAGGTTGTTGACATAGGTCTGGTGGTGGCGGCTGTGGTGGATCTCCATGGTCAGGGCATCGATATGGGGTTCCAGTGCGTCATAGGCATAGTTCAGGGCTGGCAAGGTATGGCTCATGATTACCTCTGGTCGGATTAATGGAGTCGGGATGAAGATTCGCTCTGGCACAGACATTGGCCAAGCGAGCAGATGATCGCGGCATTGCTGCCGTGGCGCTGAACGAACGTCAGCAACTCGGCACGAGTGGTTCGAGTGTGGCGCAAGGCAGCCTCCCGCAAACGGGGTGAGGTCGCGGGAGAGTGACAGGTTGCCAGCAGGCAATCGTGGACATAGCAGAGCTGGTCGGCAGCGCGATCGGGCAAGGTCATGGCTACCAGCAGATCCGCCAGATTGTGATGGGCCACCACCAGTGCCGCTACCGCCTCATCGGCATCGTGCCACCGGGCCAGTTGCTGGCGTGCCAGCCAGAGCGCTTGCTGATAATGGGCCAGCGCCTGATGGTATTCGCCACAGTCAAACAGCCGGTTGCCCTCTCTGGTCTGCTGCTTCCAGTGAGTCATGCTGCTGCCACCTTCGGTCGACCCGACCCACCCTTTCACCCAGGTTGCTGTCATATCCGCCACGCCATCAAATGATAATAGTTATCATTACATGACTTATATCCGGGAAACAAGAGAGAATCACATCACGGTTCGCGGCCAAAACAGAACGGCCACTCCCTGGCAGGGAGTGGCCGTTTGATCCGCCCGATCAGTGAATGGCCAGAATGGCTGGTCAGATATTGTTGGCAGGGGAAGGAGGGGCAATCCCCAGCAGCATATGATCCATCATCCCCACCATGCGGCCAATCTCAGGCTTGGTAATGGTATCGTTGGCACCCAGTTGCAGCGCCTTCTGACGGTTATCATCGCTCATCAGGGAGGAGAACATCACGATAGGCATCTCCTTGTAGGAGGGAGTATCGCGCAGTCTTTTAAGCAGGTGCATGCCATCCATCCGCGGCATCTCCACATCGGTGATCACCGCGTTGACGAAACCAGACACAGGCATCCTCTCCTCCTGCGCCAGACGGTCGAAATCCGTCAGCATCTCCAACCCTTCCCCCCCATCCTTGGCCGTTATCACGTTGAAGCCAGCGGTACGCAGAGTGGTCTCGATCATCTTGCGGATAAAGGCCGAGTCGTCCACCACCAGAATGGTCTTGCCCTGACGCAGTGCCATCATGCGATCGTCGATGAGCACCTTGCGATCCTGGGTAACGTCGTACTTCTCCATGCTGAGCTCGGGATTGATGTCGGCGATGATCTTCTCGAAATCGAGGATCATGATGAGGTTGCCATCGCGCCTGACCACCGCCACCACGCAGTCGTTCTCCCCCGCCTCCAGAAACTGGCTGGGGGACTCCACATCCTCCCAGGAGACCCGGTGAATCCTGCTGACGCTGTCGATCAGAAAGCCGTTGGCCATCTTGTTGAAGTCGGTGACGATCACCACCTTGTGGCTGGGATCTGGGTTGGTCTTTATACCAAGCCAACCCGCCAGATCCACCAGCGGGATCAGGCGCTCCCGCAGGGAGAACACCCCCACCATATGGCGCTGGGCATTGGGGTAATCGGTGGTATCCGGCACCCGGATCACCTCGCGCACCTTGGCGACGTTGATCCCGTAATAGGCGGTCTTTTCACGCCCGTCCGGTAACTGCTTCTTGAGGTGAAACTCGATGATCTCGAGCTCGTTGGTACCGCTCTCGGTCAGGATGGATTTACGCTCTTCCCCGTCTTTGGACATCATGGTGACTCTCATTCTGGTTGCGCGGGCAGCACACCGCTGCGGTTTTCTCTCAGTATAGGAATGGATCCGCCTAGACCGGGGAGATCCGCACAACTTAGCCTTGATAGCTACTTGATCCCGCGAGCAAAAAGGAACGTAACAGCGATGGAGAGTACAAAGATGCGATGGTGAAGGTCACCACCTCAGTCGAAACAGGAGCAGAATATGGCGCAAAGCGTGGTTGTAATTGGAGCTGGGGGTGGCATAGGGCAGGCTCTGGTGACGCAATGGCTGGCCACAGCCAACAAGGTCATTGGCATCAGTCGTCAGCAAGCTCCCGTCGGCTTTGCTGATCCCCGTCTGCATTGGCTCTCTTGTGACTACAGTGACCAGCAGATTAGCCACTGCGTCACTCAAATTGTCGCCCTGGCCCCCAACTTGCGTCATCTGGTGATCTGCAACGGCATCCTGCATCAGGGGGAGATCCAGCCAGAGAAGCGGCTCGAAGCACTCAATCTCGATGCCATGACCCAGCTCTACCAGACCAACGCCTTGTTGCCACTGCGCTGGATCAGCCAGTTGTTACCGCTGTTTGGCCGTGAGCCCTGCACCCTGGCGGTACTCAGTGCTCGGGTCGGCAGCATAGGCGACAACCGCGCTGGCGGCTGGTATGGCTATCGCGCATCCAAGGCAGCCCTCAATATGCTGCTCAAGTGTGCCGCCATCGAGTTGGCCCGGCGTGCGCCCGGGGTCAAATTGCTGGCCTTCCATCCCGGTACCACTGATACCCCGCTCTCCCGCCCGTTTCACGCCAATGTACCGGTGGGAAACGTGCAGAGTCCCGAGCAGGTAGCCAACCATCTGGTTAACCTGATGAACCGGCTGCAACCGGATGGTGAGCTCAGCTTTCTCGACTGGCAGGGCAAACCTATCGAGTGGTAGGGGAACCCAACAGACGTGCCAGCAGCGCCCGCAATCCCTTGATCACGGCGGGCTTGCCCGCCAGCTGCAACCTTGCGGCCAAGACTCCCCAGTCTGCATATTGCCAGATGGTGGCGATCAGCAGTTGGCGCTCGTCAGGGGTGAGCGAAGCCAGCACAGCCAGATGACGCGCCAACCACTGCTGCAAGCTGGATTGGCACAATTCGAAGGGCTTGTGATGCAGGGCGAAGCATTCAATCTCATCGCGCTCAAACTCGCCAAGCTCCGGGGCGGTGACGGTACAACCTTGCAGGCATTGCCATACCAGCTCGGGATCCAACGCGTTCAACTCACCCGCCAGCAGGGTCGGCAGCTGGCGTGCGAATCTCTGCTGCCACTGGGCCAGCTCGGGCGCATGCTCGGATTTAAGCGCCTTTAGCAGCAAGGCAGCATGGCAGCCGCTGGCGGCATCTCGCTGCAAACCGATGCGCAGCACCGCCAGCCCGGCCTTGCGCCAGAAGGGGAGCAGATCGGCGCTGGCCGAAAAGGCAGAACCAAGATAGTCGATGCCTGCCTGGCGATAGTGTTCTTCCAGCCTGCCAAGCAGCAGCGAACCCAACCCGTGGCGATGCAGCTCGGGATGGATGGCGATGCGCATCACCCGGGCATAACTGCGCGCCCCCGCCGTTTTGAAACCGGCGTGGGCCAGCAGCGACTGGGGCAGCAGATGGCCGCGCGGACGGCGGCGCCCGGCCCAGATCGCCTCGGCAAGTTCAGGATCTATCTCCCCTTCCCGCGCCACCAGCGCCACCCCCAGCAGGCTCGCATCCTGCTCCAGCAGATGGATGTCGAGATCCGGGCTCTCCAGCAGGGATCTGAGATCGCTCGGCGTGGTCTGGTAGTGGGCTAGCACCAGCAAGCCAAACAGCTGGTTGAGCAGTGGCTCGTCGCTCGCCAGCGCCTGCTGACTGATCAGACGCCAGCTCGGGCTGGTCGGTGGCAAGGGCGCAGCCACTTCGGCATTGAGGCCGAGCAAACGGAAGATCAGCGGCTCCAGCGGATCGCGCTCACTCCAGCGAATGGGTTCGCCCAGGTGGATCTCCTGCCACTGCGGGGTCTGGCTATCGAGCACCCGCTTGAAGCGCAGGTGAAAACCGCGCCCCGTTCCCTCGTAACCGTGCTCGGTGGTGGCAAACACGATGCGGCTGTGGCGAGCCAGCATGGCTTCAAGCAGCGGGGTCGGAATGGCGGCCGCTTCATCCACCAGCAGCAGGTCAGGTTGCAATGCTTCGTGCACCAGCCGATCTGGCGAGCAGTAGCTCAGCCCCGCCAGCTGTTCCGGCATCTGTTCCGGCATCTGTTCCGGCATCTGTTCCGGCGTAGTATCGAGCCTACGGGCAGCGTGGGCAAACAGGGTTGACACCGTCGCCTGCGAGGGGGCCGTCACCACTATGTTCAGATCGGGCTGCTGACGCAGCAGCTCGGCGGCAGCCAGCCCCAACAGCGCACTCTTGCCACGGCCGCGGTCGGCGCTCAGCACCAGCGGGCGGCGGCGATGGCCGTGCAATACCTTGTGGATGGCGGGTAGCGCCCGGGCCTGATCGCAGCTCAATGCCCGCCCGGGCCCGATGGGTTGCCACGGCTGCGGACAAACCGGCGGAGCCAGGGAAAGGGCGGGATCCCCCTCCAGCAGCCGCACCAACCGGGCGATAAAACCGTGACCTGCCCTGCTCGCCTCCTCCGGCTGAGCCACCAGCCGAATCCGGTCGGGATCCGGCCATGCGGGCCAGCTCTCTCTGGGCGGAGTCAGCAATAGCAGCAAGCCACCGGCGCGCAGGGTGCCCGCCAGCGCACCAAAGGCATCGGGGTGAAAACCGCTGAATGCATTGAATACCAGCGTGTCGCACTCCTGACCGAGCCGCTGCAGCGCCTTGGCGGCGGGTTGCGGGGCATAACACTCGGGCCCTGCGCCCAGCCAGAAGACGGTCTCACCGAGCAGGGATTGGGCGCGGGCAATGCAGTCAGCCTCCTCCCCCTCCAGCCAGATCAGGCGCCGCTCACCGGCGCGGGCCAGCGCCTCGCGCAGGCAGGTGACCTCTTGTGGCGTCATGAAGCTGTGCTGTCAGCCGGTTTGCGGGGTTCGAACATGCGATCCCCCATCTGATCGATAAAGGTGTGGGCCTTCTGCACCATGAAACGCTCTGCATCGGCCGGATTGGCAAACAGATCGGAGCGGATGAAGCGGTGAGTCTGCAGCACGCCGTCCAGCTCTTTGGTGATGCGGCCCGCCAGCCGGTATTGACCCCCTTCCGCCATCGGCTCGGGATAGATGAGATAGCCGGCATAGTCGGTGGGGGTGACTTCCGGTGCCTTGGCCGGCTCGCCCCCGAACAGGGCGCTGAACAGTTTCTTGAGCATGGTGATCTCCTCTGGTTGCCAGCATTGTCCCCAAGGGGTTGCACAGTGGCAAGCAAGGGATCTTATTACCAATGGTTATTTGCATCACGAACCATTCTCATTTAGATTCCACTCAACTCCAGCATGAGGTAAATCCTATGTACGTCTGTTTGTGCCGCGGCATCACAGATACCCAAATCCGCAAGGCGGTGCAGTCAGGTAAAAGCGAATTTCGCCAGCTCAAACAGTCGCTCGAAGTGGGCGCCCAGTGTGGCAAGTGTGTGCGCATGACCATGGAGATCATCGCCACCGAGCTCGACAAGATGGAGCAGGAGCAACCCGTGCTCTACTACGAAGTGGCCTGATCCGGACCGCTCCTGTTCTGACTCGACCCGTAAACAGGGTCACCCTTCCTCTCGGGCGAGCAGGCTCGCCAGACCTATTGTTGTTACTTTTCTCGACTAAGCTCTAACGATCGAAGCCTCAGGCACGAACCAAGGAGCAGAGCCGATGAAAGGAGATCCCAAGATCATTGCCCACCTCAACAAGGTGCTGGCCAATGAGCTGATTGCCATCAACCAATACTTCCTGCACGCCCGCATCTACGATGACTGGGGCCTCAAGGCGCTCGGGCACAAGGAGTATCACGAGTCCATCGATGAGATGAAACACGCCGACGAGCTGGTCAAGCGGGTGCTGTTTCTCGAAGGGCTGCCCAACTTGCAGGATCTGGGCAAGCTGCGCATCGGCGAGACCGTTGAAGAGATGCTGCGCTGCGATCTGTTGCTGGAGATGGACGCCATCCCCGATCTGAAAGTCGCTATCGCCTACGCCGAATCGGTGCAGGACTACATCAGCCGCGACCTGTTTCAGAAGATCCTGGAGGATGAGGAGGAGCACGTGGACTGGCTGGAAACCCAGCTCGACCTTATCGATCGCATCGGGCTGGAGAACTACCAGCAGTCGCAACTGCACCACGGCTCCTGAGCCAGCAGGCCAGCAAGCAGAGAGACCCGCCAGTGCGGGTCTCTTCATTTGGGCCGCCATATTTGGGTCGCCATAGCCCGAAAACTTTTCGACAGGATCACAGTTAATGCGCCAGACACAGCATCTGTCATGGCTTTCGATTAGGATACGGCTCTCTGCCAATAACAATGCTACGGACGATTTCCATGGAACAGATTGCACGCGAGATGGCGCCCCACAAACGGCTGGCACTGGTGGCTCACGACAACATGAAGACCCCGCTGCTGAACTGGGTGATGCGCCGCAAGGAGGAGCTCAAGCTCCACCATCTCTATGCGACCGGCACCACCGGCACCATGCTCGGCAAAAAGGCGCAGCTGCCCATCACCTGCCTCTTCTCCGGCCCGATGGGGGGCGACCAGCAGCTCGGCGCCCTGATCGCCGAGGGGAAGATCGACGTGCTGATCTTCTTCTGGGATCCCCTCAATGCGGTGCCCCACGATCCGGATGTGAAGGCGCTGTTGCGGCTCGCTGCGGTGTGGAACATCCCGGTCGCCACCAATGAAGCGACCGCCGACTTCATCATGGACAGCCCCCACATGCAGCAGGCATTCAGCGTGCAGATCCCGGATTACGCCGGTTATCTCAAGGCACGCACCGAATGATCGGTTAACCCATCATGCAAAAGGGCCGCAACAAGCGGCCCTCTTTATTGGGGAAATGAATCACTCGTGGAAACCAATCGACACCGACTCATAGTGCCCGGGCGAGAATGCGTGCCACCCGATCCGGGTCGATATCCTGCTGCTCACCGAGCGCGGTACGCCCCACCCGCTTGAGGTTGGAGCAGACCGCAGGAATGCAGCTTTCGCTGAGGCCATAGTCGGCCAGTCGGGTGCCCAGCCCCATCTTCTGGAAGAACTGCTCGGTGCGGATGATCGCCTCCTCGATGCGCAGGGCCTTGTCCTCGCGAGTCGAATGCCACACCCGCTCGGCAAACTGGGCCAGCTTGTCCTGCTTCTGGCTCGCCCGCTCACGGAGCAGTGAGGGGAGCACCACCGCCAGACTCTGGCCGTGATCCAGCCCGTAGAGCGCCGTCAGTTGATGGCCGATGGCATGGGAGGCCCAATCCTGCGGCACCCCGCAACCGATAAGGCCATTGAGCGCCAGACTGGCGGCCCACATCAGATTGGCCCGCACCTGATAATTGGCAGGCTCCGCCAGCGCTCTGGGGCCATTCTCCACCAGCACCTGCAGCAAGCCTTCCGCCAACCGGTCCTGCACATCGCCCCCCACCGGAAAGGTGAGGTACTGCTCGGTGATATGGATGAAGGCATCCACCACCCCGTTGCCGGTCTGACGGGGTGGCAGGCTGTAGGTGGTCGCCGGATCGAGCACCGCAAATTGCGGCTGTACCAGCGGACTTCTGAAGGAGATCTTCACATCCCCCCGGCTCACCACCGAGGTGGGATTGTTCTCGGATCC
This sequence comes from Aeromonas sp. EERV15, assembly GCF_900079845.1. Classification (NCBI taxonomy): domain Bacteria; kingdom Pseudomonadati; phylum Pseudomonadota; class Gammaproteobacteria; order Aeromonadales; family Aeromonadaceae; genus Aeromonas; species Aeromonas sp. EERV15. Next base: position 79,027 of record NZ_FKKY02000020.1, read on the forward strand.
GGTGGCGGGCAGGGTCAGCACGCAGCCCATCGGCAACGCCTGGTGCACGCTCGCCTGTTTGCCGCAGATATCCCAGGGATCGCTCCCCTCATAACAGGCCGCCGCCGCGACAAACTTGGTGCCATCCACCACCGAGCCGCCACCAACCGCCAGCAGAAAGTCGATGCGCTCGCGCTTCACCAGCGCCACCGCCTCCATCAACAGCTCGTATCTGGGGTTGGCGCCGATGCCGGAGAACTCCTGCCACGTCACCCCTGCCAGCGCCCGGGTCAACTGCTCATAAACACCGTTTTGCTTGATGCTGCCGCCACCATAGAGCACCAGCAGGCGGCTGCCGGGCGGGATAAGCGTTGGCAGGCTGCTGATCTGCCCCTCACCAAAACAGATGCGGGTCGGGTTGGCATATTGGAAGTTGTACACGGCGGGATCCTCGACTTGAACAGAGCGGGGACATTGTGCGCCTGCCGCCCCATCAGGTCAAAAACGGGAGCTGGTTATCAGAATGGAGATTGCCGGTCGTTGCAGCGGCATTTTCAGTTATGGCTCTGCTATGGTCTGTCAGGAGGGCGGGTAGCACCATGGCGATCTGGCTCCCCATCACTTTCCCATCCTGCTGCCCCCGTCAGTTTTCATCCAATCCCTCGTCATACAGGAAGGTCTGAAATATGAAACTGAAGCATGCATGGATTGCAGGTCTGTTTACCCTCTCGACCACTCTGGTACAAGCCGCCGAGGTCAACGCAGGAGTCGACGTCGCTCCTGGGCAAGCAAGTCTGGCGCAAGAACTCACGGCGAGTGCCACCGTGACCGCCATCGACCTGGAGACCCGCCAGGTCAGTCTGAAAAACGCAGAGGGTGAAACCTTCGATATCGTCGCTGGCGAGCAGGTTGCCAACCTGCCGAACGTCAAGGTCGGGGACAAAGTCATGCTCAAGTATCTGCAGATACTCGATGTAGAGCTGCTGAAAGGCACCGCAGGCATCAGAAAACGGATCGTGGAAGTGGATGGCGAACGGGCCGGGACAGATGAGAAACCGGGTGGCGGTGTCGGCATGAAGGTGACCATCTATGCCGATGTCATCGGGCTGGACAAACAACAGCAGACGGTCACCGTCAGAGGTGTGGATGAGACCCTGACCATCAAGATCAACAACCCGGAGCAGTTTAACCTGATTGCAGAGGGCGACCAGCTCAAGGCGGTTCAGACCAAAGCCATCGGGATCGGCATCGTTGCTAGCGAATAGTCCCGACCGGGCTACTCAGGCTGCCATGCAAGCGTAATGACGCCCGACTCGTAGCCACATGCGCGGCCACCATATCAAGCGGGAGACAATCTTGTCTCCCACCTTCCTTACCCAGACCGTTCACTCCCCGAGTCACCATTCAGGGCAAGATCTTGCCTCTTCGCCCCGACTGCCGGTCAATCCGGCACATCGCCGCCCCTACTTCTTGCCGGTCAGGCGATCCATCGCCTCTTTGAGCATCGCCTCTCGCTGCTCGTTGAGCGGCTTGCTCTGCTCGGTACGCTCTTCCGGCGTCAGCTTCTTGTTGTCGGCGATCGACTTGAGCTTGTCTTCTATCTCGTTGAACTTCTTGCGATCGAAGCCCAGCGCCTTGTCCATCAACTGCTGCACCACGCCCCCCTTGTCGGAGCTCATATCCAGCGCCGGCGGCAACTTGTTGTTCTTGGCCAGATGTTCGTAGGTCAGTACCTGCTGGGCCTGACCGGTCATACGTTGGGTGGAGAGGCTGACCATCTCCTCCCAGCCACCGCCCTGACCGCCACCGGCACTGTTGAGGGTGGCGAGGGCACGGTTGTTGGATGCGCTCTGGGCAAGCTGCTGGCTGTAGGGTTTGATATCCATGGGGGCTCCAATTCAGTGCTCATCTGCGGCAATGGGCACAGGCTGATCCGGTCACATGGGGCGTCAGGCCCCACCATTATCAATTAAACCAGCAAGTTACAGGCCAACTTGTCAGATGGTGCGGGATCCCGAGATATGGCGGATCTCACCACGCATCCCACGCAAGCTGGCGTCAGAATAATGACTCATCTGCTGCCAGTTCACGCTGCTTTGGCGCATTTCGCAGTCAGCTCGCCACGGCGCCAGAGAAAAGTCAGGAACAGCAGTTCGATCACAAAACAAACAACCACTCAGGAATACAATTTTGGCGCACATCACAACCAGCCAGCCGTGTCATGGATGATCTGTTCGTAAAACCAATAACAGGCAGACCAATCTGCCGCGCTCACTCCGCTGCCAGTTCGGAGTTGCAGCCCCTGACACCTCATCCCCTCGCCTGACTCTCACTCACCGCAACCCTTCGGGTACACCTATGAAAAAACACACCTTGAGTCTCCTCTCCGCCACCCTGCTCACCCTGCTTGGCACCAGTGCCGACGCCTGCACCGGCCTTATCGTCGGCAAGGGGGCCAGCGTCGATGGCAGCGTGATGATCGCCAGAAACGAGGATTTTGGCGTCAACAACTGGAACAAGTACCTGGCCTTCCGGCCCGCACAGCAGAACAAGGGCAAACTCTGGAAACTGGGCAACGGGTTGGAAGTGCCGATGCCCAAAGCGTTTTTCGCCTACTCCGCCATCCACGACTGGGATGCCACCAGCAGCGACCCGGCAGGAAAATTTTTTGAGCAGCGCGGCATCAACGAGTTCAACGTCGCCATCTCGGCCACCACCAGCGCCGAGGTCAACGACAAGGCCCAGAAGGCCGATCCGCTGATCGAGAAGGGGGTGATTGAAGCCATTATCCCCACCCTGATCCTGCCACAGGCCAAGAGCGCCAAAGAGGGGGTCGCGCTGCTCGGCCGCTATGTGGAGCAATATGGCGCCGGTGAGGGGAACAGCCTCTATCTGGCCGATGTGAACGAGGCCTGGCTGATGGAGATCGGCTCCGGCCACCACTGGATCGCGGTGCGGGTGCCGGACGACAGCTACGCCATGGTGGCCAACGGCCTGCGCATCCACGGCGTCAATCTCGACAGCGCCGATGTGCTGCACTCGCCCAAGCTGCTGGAGTTCGTGCAGCAGCACAAACTGCTGGATAACGCCGATCCGAAAGATTTCAACTTCGCCAAGGCGTTCGGGGTGATTGCCGACCCCTATAACGTGGATCGGGAGTGGCTCGGCCAGAAAATGCTGACCGCCTCCCACCCGCAAGCCACCCGGCAGGCGCAATATCCGCTGTTTATGAAGCCGGATGCCCCCATCGCCGTGCCGGACGTGGCCAACGTGCTGAGCGCCACCTATGACGGCACGCCGCTGGCGGGCAAGGCGGAGCGGCCGATCCGCATCGATCGCCAGCTCGAATCCCACGTCATCCAGCTGCGCAAAGAGATGCCCAAAGAGCTGCAGGGATTGATCTGGCAGAGCTACGGCGTGCTGGCCGAATCTGTGATGGTGCCGCTCTACAACACGCTGGAGTCCTATCCCCAGCCCTATCGCACCGGCAGCGACAGCTACTCCGATGATTCCGCCTACTGGCAGTTCCGCAGCCTGACCGCGCTGGCCAACACCAACTCGGATAAATACCTGCCGCTGCTGCGAAACGTCTGGAGCAAGGAGAGCGCCAAGCTCTACAAGGAGGTCGCCGTCCTTGATAACACCCTCAAGCAGACCTACGCCAACGACAAGGCTACCGCCATCGGGCTGGCCGCCGATTACTCCTATGGCCAGCTGGAGCAGACCTATCAGATGGCCAAAGAGCTGCGCTACAAGCTGATGACTGACCTCACCAAGCGCAGCGAGCAGAAGTATTCGGAGGAGGAGTTCCAGAAGATCATGAGCCTCTGACCGGCCCGCCGGATATAGCAGAATGAGAAGAGGCACCCCGGGGTGCCTCTTCTCATTTCATCAAACGGCTCACTCAGCGGCGGCTGATAGTGAGCGGGCCGAAGGTCTGGGCCACCGGCATGATCTCGATGCTGTTGATGTTGACGTGAGCGGGCTGCTGACTGATCCAGAGCACGGTGTTGGCGATATCGTCCGGCTGGATCGCCTCAACCCCCTGATAAACAGTGGCCGCTTTGGCATCGTCGCCGTGGAAGCGCACGTTGGAGAACTCGGTGCCGCCGCACAGGCCCGGCTCCACGTTGGTGACGCGGATGGCGGTACCCGCCAGATCGGCACGCAGGTTGAGGCTGAACTGCTTCACAAACGCCTTGGTGGCACCGTAGACGTTACCGCCCGGATAGGGGTAGGTGCCGGCGATGGAGCCGATATTGATGACGTGACCGCGATTGCGCGCCACCATGCCCGGCAGCAGCAATCGGGTGAGCAGGGCCAGGCCGCTGATGTTGGTGGCAATCATCTGCTCCCAATCCTCGAGATCCGCCTTGTGGGCAGGCTCCAGCCCCAGCGCCAGACCGGCGTTGTTGACCAGCAGATCCACCTCGATCCAGGCGGCTGGCAGACCGGCGATGGCAGCGCGGGTGGCCACCTTGTCCTGCACATCGAACACCAGCGGCAGGAACTGCTCGCCCAGCTCGTCAGCCAGCGCGGCCAGCCGCTCGGCGCGGCGGCCGGTACCGATCACCTTGTAGCCCGCCTGCACCAGCTGGCGGCTGATGGCTTCACCAAAACCGGACGAGGCGCCCGTTACCATTGCAATCATCTGAACCTCCATATCTACACCGATATTGTTATTTATCTGTTTGAATCTATTCAGATTCATTCATCGCTCAATTCACGTCCGGTCGCCTTGCGCCAGACAAATACCACCAGATGGAGCAGCAACAGGCCCGAGCCACCCAGCGCGAACAGCAGGCCGGTGAGGGCGTTGACCGAAGTGTCGGCACCACACCACCACCAGACCAGCCAGCCAATCAGGCCGATGACGAAAGTCTGGCCGGCGCAGACCAGGCAGCGCCCCAGCTTGGCCCTGATGGCGGTGGCAAGGCAGTTGTCGCAGCTCATCCTGCACCTCGATTCTGCTCGTTCAACATAACTAGCGGGCCTGCGAGAGCCGCTTGCGAGCCTGCCGCCGCAGCAGGATCTCCTCATCACTCACCAGCGGCAGCACCAGCCGGTGGGCATGCTGGTCACGGCCATAGTAATTCGCCAGCCGCTGCTGGGGACGAAATCCCAACCCCTGATAGAGGGCCAGCGCCTCTTCATTGGCATCCCCCACTTCGAGGCGAACCGCCCCCCAACCGGCAGCCTTGCCCTCACGGATCACCTGCTCCAGCAGGCGGCGGGCCCAACCCAGACGGCGCACCGTCCAGCGGATCGCCAGCGCCTGAATGACCAGTCGATCCCAGCCTCTGTGTTCCAGCAGGCAGAGGTAACCCATCAACAGATTTTTTTCATCCAGCAGCAGCAGGGTGCGTCCCTTGGCGTGGGTCAGCAGATAGTGCCAGCGGCTGCGGCCAAAGGCGACTTCAGGGGGAAAGCAGTAGCGTTCCAGATTAACGATGGCGCCCAGATCATCGGTTCGGGCCGCTCGTACGGTCAACACAGGGAGTCCTTGTTCGGTTATTTATCTTCAGCACCACAAATGCGACTTGTATCACAAGTGACCAAAGCAGAATATGAGGCACTGTAACCTCTTGTTTCCCCTCGCGCCATTGTCGTGCTTGTCGGTGCATCGAAGCCCACTGGGGATCCTGCCTGTTCAGGCAGTCTGATCTGTGGAGCCGAAAATATGAGTACCTATGTCATCGTCGAAGAGCTGGGCGACTGGCCTTGCCATGCCGATTATCTGCTGACCGCCCGCACTTACCTGCAACATGGGGTACCGACCACCGGCGGCCGCCCCCGCATTATCAACCTCTGCCGCAATCTGGAACACCTGAGCGCGGGCTACTACTGCTCGCTATTGGCCCAGGCCCGGGGCCACCACTGCCTGCCGGGTCTGCAAGCCATCAGCCGACTGCAACCCCAGCAGCCACCGGCCAAGCTATGGCGCAAGGCGCAAGGGTGGCTGGCCCAGCAGAGCGAGGATCGGATCAGGGTGCGCGCCATCTTCGGCCAGTGTGAACAGAGCGAGCTGGCGGGGCTGGCCCGCTACTACTACGGCCTGAGCCAGCTGCCGTTGCAGGAGCTGACCCTGAAACGCGGCCGCCACGGCTGGTCGGTACGCCAGCAGCAGAGCCTGTCGCCGCTGGAGCTGAGCCAAAGCGAACAGGCCCTGATGCTGCACCACGCTCAGGCACTGGTGGGCACAGGTGACGAGGAGCAGGCGGCGCCGCTCTACCAGCTTGCCATTCTGGTAGACCCCGATGACGGTCGCGCCAGCAGCGATGGCTTGGCGCTGGAGCGGTTTATCCGGGCCGCTGCCGCCCAGGGGATCCGGGCCGAGATCCTGCCCCCCTCCGCCATCGAGCGGCTGCCGGAGTTCGACACCCTCTGGCTGCGTGCCGAAACTGCGGTCGGCCACTACACCTTCGAGTTTGCCCGCCGCGCCGAGCAGCTGAAGATGCCGGTGATCGACAGCTCCCGCGCCATCCTCGCCTGCAGCAACAAGCTCTATCTCTACGAGCTGATGGTACGCAGCGGCGTGCCCATGCCGCCGACCATGGTGGTGACCCGTCGCGGCCGCCACCATGTCGATGAACTGGTGCAGCGACTCGGCCTGCCGCTGATGGTGAAAGTGCCCGATGGCGCGCAGGGGCGCGATCTCGCCCTGGCCAGTGACGAGCAGCAGCTGGCCCGGCTGCTGGACGAGGGGCTGGGCCGCTCCGCCCTGCTGCTGGTGCAGAGCCGGATCCCCGCCGAGTTTGACTGGCGCATCGGCTTTCTCGACGGCTCGCCACTGTTTGCCTGTCGCCGCTACCGGCCCGAGCCCGGCAACCGCATTCGCCGCCGCAAGCACCCCCTCGACATGAGCCGCATCGAAGCGTTGCCGCTCAACGAGGTGCCGGAGCGAGTGCTGCAGACCGCCCGCCGCGCCGTCCATCAGCTCGGCAATGGCCTCTACGGGCTCGACTTGCGCCAACAGGGCCGCGACTGCGTGCTGCTGGAGATCGTCGACAACCCCTGGATCCGCGGTGATATCGAAGACAAGGAGGCGCAGGATCTCTACGAACGGCTGGCCCGCGCCTTCCGCCAGCGGCTGGAAAACCGGGGCCAGACCACCGCATAACCTGCCACGACCTTGTCGTCCACAATGACAGAGAGGGCCCCGCGATGGGGCCCTCTCTCATATCACAGCGTGTTGCCGCTGACCTATTGCAGGTGCAGGAAACGCCCGCTCAAAGGAGGGATCGCCACCGTCACGCTGCTGCCGCCGATGGCCAGACTCTCGCCGCTTTGCAGATCCACCAGTGCGCTGCCGCTGCGCAACTTGCCCGCTGGCAGGTTGTAGCTGAGCGCCGTGGTGGAGAGGTTGAGCAGGTAGACGACTTGCTCCCCCGCCGTCTGCTTGATGTCGCCATAGAGGTTGCCATCGGCCACCAGCTTGACTCGTTCCCCCTGATAGAGAGCAGGGTGAGCAGCGCGCATTGCCAGCAGCTGGGCGAGCCATTCTTTCAGCTCGGCCTGTTCGCTGCCCGGCACAAAGCCGGTGACAGCGGGCACCTTGCCGTCACTGCGAGCCGCGTGGTCATCGCACAAGCCCTGCGCCACGCAGTCACCGCTGACCTTGGCGGCAAAGCCCGGTACCTCGTCGCCAAACTCCTCGCCGTAATAGAGGGTGATGGGGCCGGAGCGGGCCGCAAGGAAGCTGAAGGCCGCCTTGTGGCGCTGCCAGTACTCGGCCGGATTGAAGTGGCCGCGCTCCAGCAGATCGCCAAACCGCACCAGATCGTGGTTGCCCAGCATTAGGTTGGGCATGGCGTGATTCGGGTAGTTCTCCACCTTGTTCCAGCTGGCGTCGAGCACACTGGCCCCCTGCCCGCCCTTGCCGGACTCTTCTACCGCCAGCGCCTGCACGATGCCGTAGCGCAGCGGGAAGTCGAACGCCGAGGCGAGCGCCGGATTGTCGCTGCTGCCGTAAGCCTCGGCACGGATCTCGTCAGCCCCCTTCCACACTTCCCCCACCATATAGCCGAGGGTGCCCCACTGCTGACCGGCGACCTGGCGCGTTGCACTGGCTCGTTCCACTTCGCTGCGAATACCACGCCACTCGTCCAGATTGAGCTGATAGGCCTGATCGAGGCGCCAGCCATCGATGCCGTACTGCTCGACCCAGTAACGGGCCACCTCCTTGAAGTAGGCGAGACTCTCCGGCTTGCTGTAATCCACCAGCTGACCGGGATAACCGGCACCGCCGCCGGTGAGGGCAGGCAGACGCCCCTCTGGCGAGGGCTTGCTCACCCCCACCTTGTTGACGTGGCCAAACACCCCGTCGAGCAAGACATAGAGGCCACGCTGGTGCGCCGCATCCACCAGCTGTTTGAGCTTGGCATTGCTGCCAAAGTTGGGGTCCACGGTAAAGAAGTCGCAGGCGAAGTAGCCAGTGGCATCGAGCTTGTTGTCACCGCCCTGACCGGCGCAGGAGTCGAATACCGGGGTTAGCCAGATGGCGTTGACGTTGAGACTCTTGATGTGGTCGAGGCTGTCGATGATCCCCTGCAGATCGCCGTTGTGGCGGGAGGGGCCATAGCCGACGCCGTAGTTGGCGCTGCCGTCACCATCGACAAAGGACTCCACCATTACCTGATAGATGCGCAGGTTGCAGGCGGGTTGATCGTCGCCGTAGCAGGCACGGTTGCTGACCAGATCGGTACGGTTGGGAGCCGGTGGGATGACTTCACCACCGGAAGAACTGCTGCTGCCACCGCAGGCAGCCAGTAACAGGGCGGCCCCGAGCAGGCCGCCATAGCGCAACGTTCCCTGTTTCATTGTTATGTTCCCGCTGTGAGCACAAGTGTCTGAATGCACCTGCTTTTCGCCATGATAGCGAGCGCTCGCAGAGGGGTCTGTGACTGAAAACGTTACCCGCTCATCTTGCTCAGAGCACGCCGTCGGAAGCGAAGCGGTAGTTGACCGAGAGCCAGTATGAGCGACCCGGCTCGGGGATACGGCCACTCTGCTCATAGCCAAGGCCCGCCTGACTGCTGTGTACCGACTTGGAGAGGTGCTCGTAGTAGAAGGTGTCGAACAGGTTGTCCACCCCGGCCGAGAGCTGCCACCCCTTGGCAAACTGCCAGGCACCGCTCAGGTTCAGGGTGAAGAAGCCCGGGGTCTCCCCCTGATCCTGACCGGCCACCGTGCCGGAACCCACATCCACCCGCTCCTGCGCCGCCACGGCGCGCCCCAGCAGGGTGAAGCTCAGCGCCTCGTCCGGCTGCCAGCCCAACGCCAGCTTGCCATCAAGGGGCGGCATCTGGGCCAGCGGCTTGTTGTCGCTCCGGTTTTCCCCATAGACCACCGCCAGACCGCCATCGAGGCGCCACTGCTCGGCAAACTGCCAGCGCCCCTCCAGCTCGCCGCCCCGGGTCTGGGCATCGATGTTGCGCACCTTGTTCGACTTGCTGTTGTAGAGCAGGTAGTCCTTGATGTCGGCACTAAAGAGGGAGAGGGTCAGATCCAGCTCTCGGCTGCGCAAAGCCAGCCCGGCATCCCACTGGCGGCTGCGCTCCGGGTTGAGGGTGAACGGGGTGCTGTCCTTGCTGCGCTCCCAATAGTCCGGCGCACGCTCTGCCTGCCCCCAGGCCAGATAGCTGGACCAGCGGGGCGACCACTGATACTCGTAGCGGCCAAATCCGCTGTTCAGGGTCAGGGTATCGCTGTAGAGGGTCTGATCACCCGCCCCATAACGGGTGGTCTCGATCCGATCCTGTCGATAACCCCCCTTGTAGCTATGGGCCCCCTGCTGACGGCCCAGCTCGGCGAAGCCACCCTGCTGCTCGAAACGCAGGGTACGCTGGCGATCTTGCGTCGCATAATCAACGCCACCTCGGCTGCGGTGCTGATCCCGGTTGCTGTCGAACCCGGCGGTCAGCAACCAGTCGACTGGCAGGGCGATGTCGTTGGCCCAGCGACCGCCGGTGTTGCGGCGATCCGGGTTGGAGAGCATCTTCATGCCACTGTTTGGCCGCAGACTGAAGTTGTCCATGATGTGGTCGATGTAGTTGTCCCACAGGGTCAGCTCGCTACGCTGCCAGTGAGTGGTGAGCTCCTCCTGCTTGAGCTTCAGCCCGAAGGACTCCCGATCAAACATGGGGCCATCCATGGTGCGGTCCGCATAGGCGGCGCGGGCATTGCTGCGCTCGGCGGTGAGTTCCAGCCAGGAGTGCTCCCCCGGCGTCCAGCCAAGCTGGGCGGTGCCGTTCTCGCGGCGATAAAAAGAGCGCACCTTGTTACCGTGACCATCGCGGTAATCATCGCTGTCGGAGTGGGTGAACTGACCGCGCAGATAGCCATCGGTCGAACCTGCCGTCATATCCACCATCTGGTCATCCCGGCCAAAACTGCCGTAGAGGGCTGAGGCATCGGCCTTGAGACCCGGCGCGGTGAACTCGGGTCTGTCCCGCTCGAACAGCACGGTGCCCGCCAGGGTGGCCCCCTGCTCGAGGGATTGCGGCCCCTTCAGCACCCGGATCCGGTCAAAGGATTGGGGGAAAACATAGGCCGTGGGCGGGTCCATGCGGCCACCACAGCCACCGGCCAGCATGCCGCCATCCATCTGCACGTTGAGGCGGGACATCCCCATCCCCCGCAGCACGGGATCACCACCCAGTCCCCCTTTGCGCACCATGCTCATGCCAGTGACATTCTTCAGATAACCGGCACCATCGGCCGCCGGCATGGGTGAGCCGGGCTTCTTGGGATCCAGTGTCACCTCCAGGGTGCTGGCGGGGCGAGTTGCCACCACCACCATGGGATCCAGCTGTTGCACCGACTCCTGACCGGCAGCGCCGTGACAGGCGAGCCCACCAACCAGCAGGGCAAGGGGTGTGCGCATATGACAAGCCATACATTTTCCTTATGTATTTGTTTGTTTTGTTATTTTCATTCAACCGACCAAACCTTTCAGCAAGGGAAAGGTTTGCCATCAGGCCGCAAAAAAGGCCTGCGGCGCGAAAGCGGCAAGCCTCTGTCAGGTAAATTGAAGGCAAGTTGGCAAAATGTTGCGCAGGTTTTACCCAAGTTGGCTCAGAAAGGCAAACGGGCAAACATTCCAGCAACAGGAATCTGGCGTTGGCTCACAAAAAATGGGGATTAGCTAAAGGCTTCCCGTTCATCGATGGGGGAGATCAGGTGATAAATCTCGTGGGCTGACAAGGTACAGCCGACGGGCCACTCCAATTGGTGGTGACGGTTGATGAAGACCCGGGCGCACTGGCGCTCACTCTCCAGTTTTGCAAACAGCGCCTGACCACGCCAGGGGTTCAGATCCAGCACCCCTGTGATACCGTCCGATAACACCACAAACAGACGCCATCCCTGCACATACTCCACATCGATAAAGACCGGCATCCTCTCGGCTCCGATTGGGATAATTCGCGGTAATTATAAACACCCGCGGCCCCATCCATACACGCCGCAGCTCACATTTCACTCAGCAGATTATTCTGTAATCATTAGCTGCGCGCCATCACACCTTTGATAAGCGATATGTTAATTGCCCCTTTTGGCAAGCTAGAGTGCAACCTTCTCCCCATCTGCCTGTCATAAGGTCACAACAAATAAAAAAACGTCTGTGGACAGACGTTTACAGGCTCTATCAGGAATATTCATGACAAACCTAAAACAGCGACTGGGCCCATTTTGGCCTTTCGCTATCTTCTGTGTGCTCGCCCTGCTCTCTCTCACCTTCAGTCGAATTGCCCTCGGCCTCTGGCAACTGGAACGGGTGGATGCCGTTGCCGGTTGGCAGGAGATGCTGCTGCAAGGGATCCGGGTCGATTTTGCCACCCTCTGCTGGGTCTGGGGTGTCCCCGCCATGTTCACCCTGCTGCTGGCAGGCCCCCACGCCATCGGCCGGGGCTGGCTGCAACTGATGCGAGTGTGGCTGACCGTCGGACTCTGGCTGATGCTGTTCCTCGAGATATCCACCCCCTCGTTTGTCACCGAATATGGCGTGCGTCCCAATCGCCTCTATGTGGAGTACCTCATCTATCCGAAGGAGGTGCTCTCTATGTTGTGGGCGGGCCGCAAGGGCGAGCTGTTGCTGGCGGCGCTCTTCAGTGGCGCCGTACTGGCCGGTGGCTGGTGGCTGAGTGGCCGTCTGGTGCGCGGCCTTAGCTTCCCCAGCTGGTATCTGCGTCCAGCGTTTGCCCTACTTATTCTGGCCATCGGTTTTCTCGGCGCTCGCTCCAGTCTCGGCCATCGTGCCCTGAACCCGGCCATGGTCGCCTTTGCCGATGATCCGCTGATCAACTCACTCACTGTCAACTCCGCCTACTCCCTCTTCTTTGCCATCAAACAGATGGGTGCCGAAGAGGACGCCAGCCAGTTTTACGGCAAGATGTCCGAGGAAAAAGTGCTCGAGATCATGCGCCAGGAGAGTGGCCGTCCGGCCAGTGATTTCAACTCGGATCTGCTGCCCAGCCAGACCTTCAACCAGGCGAGCTTTCAGGGCAAACCAAAGAATCTGGTGATCTTGCTGCAAGAGAGCCTGGGTGCCCAATTTGTCGGTTCCCTCGGCGGCCTGCCGCTCACCCCCAACATCGATGCCCTGTCCCAGCAGGGTTGGGCCTTCGAGCAGCTCTACGCCACCGGCACCCGCTCGGTGCGCGGTATCGAGGCGGTGCTGACCGGCTTCACGCCAACCCCGGCGCAGGCGGTGGTCAAACTCGGCAAGAGCCAGACCAACTTCTTCACCATCGCCGATCTGCTCAAACAGCGAGGTTATGACACCAGTTTTATCTACGGCGGCGAGAGCCACTTCGACAACATGCGCAGCTTCTTCCTCGGCAACGGCTTCACCACCATCGTCGAGCAGAAGGATTTCGACAATCCGGTATTCAAGGGCTCATGGGGCGCCTCTGACGAGGATCTGATGGCCAAAGCCGACGAGACCTTCAAGGCGCTGCATAAGGAGGGCAAACCCTTCTTCAGTCTGGTGTTCAGCTCCAGCAACCACGATCCTTTCGAATTCCCGGACAATCGCATCGAGCTCTTCGAGCAGCCCAAGCAGACCCGCAACAACGCGGCCAAGTATGCGGATTACGCCATCGGCGAGTTCTTCAAGAAGGCGAAACAGTCCGAATACTGGAAGGACACCCTGTTCCTGGTGATCGCCGATCACGACAGCCGGGTCGGCGGCTCCAGTCTGGTGCCCATCCCCCGCTTCCATATTCCGGGGGTCATCGTGGGTGACGGCATAGCGCCGAAGAAGGATCCGCGCATCGTCAGCCAGATCGACATGGCACCGACCCTGCTCTCCCTGATGGGGATCAGTGCCGACCACCCCATGCTGGGCAAGGATCTGACCCGCATGCCCGCCGACTGGCCGGGACGCGCCCTCATGCAGTACGACAAAAACTTCGCCCTGATGCGCGGTAAGGATGTGGTGATCCTGCAACCAGAGCGACCAGCGGAAGGATTTGTCTATAACCAGACCAGTGAAAAATTGACCTCTGCCGCACAACCTGACGCGATGAAAGACGATGCGCTTGGTCTGGTGCTCTGGGGCAGCATGGCCTATCAGCAGGGGCTCTATCAGACCGCGAAGGATCAACGGGTCGCCGCCCAATAAGCGTCCCCTTTCGGATAGCAATGAGGCCAAAAAGGTAACATGTTGAATAGAAAAAACCGCCAGCTGGCGGTTTTTTCTATCTGCTCAACCGAGCGACTCGCTCGCCGTTATGGCTGGGTAAAACAGGGTAGCGAACGGCTGAATCTGTGCTCGAATACCAGTGAGGTTTCGAGGTGTACCACCTCCTCGCGAGAGGTGAAGTGGTCGAACACGAAGTTACGCAGATGCTCGGTATCGGAGACACACAGGTGCACCAGAAAATCATCCTTACCCCCCATGTGGAACAGGCTGATCACTTCGGGCAGCGCCAGAATGGCATCGCGGAAGGCATCGATGATCTGGCGACTATGGCGGGCCAGCTGCAGGGAGACCATGGCCTGAATGTGGCCGCCGAGGGCCTGATAGTCCACTTCGCAGTGCGCCCCCTTGAGCACCCCGTCCTGCTGCAGTTTGCGTACCCGCTCCAGACAGGTGGAGGGAGCAACCCCCACCAGCGCGGCCAGATCCTTGTTGGTCATGCCCGCATCGCGAAACAGATGGGCCAGGATATCCAGGTCCAGTTGATCCAGATTTCTCATCTTAACTCCTTGAACCACACAATTTTTTTAAACTCTGCCCGTAAACCGGACCGAACACAACGCAGATTGACATCGCGACCACGCGCCCTATCCTTTGTCACACTCAGCATCCGGGCCTGGCCCGTTTCGTCTTGCCCCTACCTGCCTCATAAGGACTTTTATGTACTCGTCTCATCCCTTCTGGAGCCAGGAAGTCCCCCGTGTCGATGGCCAACTGCTGCTGACCCCCTGCCCCGGCACCCAGCAGGTGCCGTTGACCCTGGCGCTCGATCAACTGAGGTTTGCCGGTGCCCACGGCGTGGTGACCTTGATGACGACTGCCGAGTTGGCCCGACTCGAACTGGAACAACTCGGTCAGCAGGTCGAGCGCGAAGGGATGCGCTGGTTCCATCTGCCCATCGAGGATGACCAGGCCCCCGATAGCGCCTTTGATCTGACCTGGCAGCAAGCACTGCCTGCAATGCGCGAGCTGCTTGGGGATGGCAAGCATCTGGTCATCCACTGCAAAGGGGGCAGTGGCCGCACCGGCCTGGTCGCCGCCGCGCTGCTGATGACCCTCGGCCAGCCACAAGCAGAAGCCATGGCCGCCATCAAGGCCCACAGACCCAAAGCATTCAACCTGGCCGTGCACCGCCAGTGGCTCGACCAGCTGGCCAAGCGGCTGGAGCAGGGCGGCTGACTACTTGCCGCCCTGACCGTAGGTGAAGACCTTGCCGATATCCTCCACCCGATAACTGGTGAGCTGATAGACGTAGTAGTTGAGCCAGTTGGCAAACAGCAGGTGACCATGGCTGCGCCAGCTGGCGCGCGGGGTGTTGCCCGGATCGTTATTCGGGTAGTAGTTGACCGGAATGGCCGGGTCGAGCCCTGCCGCCAGATCCCGCTGATACTCCCCATCCAGGGTCAGGGTGTCGTATTCAGGATGACCGGTGACGAACACCTGACGACAATCCTTGGTCGCCGCCAGATAGACCCCCGCCTCTGCTGACTCGGCAAAAATCTGCAGGTCAGTATGGGCGCGGATCAGATCGCCATCGAACGCCGCATAGCGGGAGTGGGGGGCGACAAACTCGTCATCGAAACCGCGCAGCAGCGGCTCGTGCTCATCGAGGCGATGATGGCGGTAAACCCCGGAGAGCTTCTCGCCGTGGGTCTGCTTCTCCATGCCATAGAGCGCCTTGAGTGCCGCCTGCACCGCCCAGCAGAGGAACAAGGTGGAGGTGACATGCTGATGGGACCACTCGATGATCTCGACGATGCGCGGCCAGTAGACCACCTCCTCGAACTCCACCAGCCCGAGCGGCGCCCCTGTGATGATCATGCCGTCGTAGTTATTGCCACGCACCTGCTCGAAGTCGTGATAGAAGTTCTCCAGATGGGCCTGCGGCGTATTCTTCGACTCCCGATCGTCGATGCGCAGCAGATCCACATCCACCTGCAACGGCGAGTTGGAGAGCATCCGCATCAGCTGGATCTCGGTCTCAATCTTCTTTGGCATCAGGTTGAGGATCAACACCCGCAGCGGGCGGATGTTCTGGGTGACGGCCCGGGATTCCGTCATCACGAAGATGTTCTCCTGCCCCAGCACTTCGGCGGCGGGTAACTGATCCGGGATTTTGATCGGCATGCTTACTCCCTGTACTGCATCGGTAAAAGTGTCTGGACATCCAGAAGCCTATAATAAAGCCCCCAGCCTGTCATCAGATACCTTTTGTATTCATCTCCGCCTTTGACTAGCATACGGCTCAGTGTGCCTCCTGCTTCCAAGATAATGACTGGTATCAAGATTTCCGTAGATCGACTGCAAGTCGGCAACTTTGTATCCCTGCCACTGGGGTGGCGCGAACACCCGTTCCTGTTTTCCAGCTTCAAGATCAAAAGTGAAGAAGAGATCGAACTGATCCGCCGTCTCGGCCTGAAACTGGTCACCATCATTCCCGACAAGAGCGATGCGCCCCCCAAGCCTCTCAGCCAGGTGCAACCGCAACCGGCCGAAACGTCAGATACTGCGCAACGCCAGGCGCAGATGCAGCAGGAGAAAGATCGCCGCATCGAGCAACTGCAGCAATATCGTCGCGACTTGCAGCAGTGCGAGAAACAGTTCCAGCAGTCGCTGGCACAGGTGCGCAACGTGATGAGCAAGCTCCAGTCCCGCCCCCTCAACGCCATTGGCGAGGCGCAGGAGCTGATCAACGCCATGACCGAGCAACTGCTCGCCGTGGATGAGATGGTGCTTCATCTGGTCTCCGACAGCGATGATAACAACAACCTCTACTTCCACTCCCTCAATGTCAGCGTGCTCTGCATGCTGCTGGCCAAGGAGTGCGGCATGTCGGCCGACCAGATCCGCCAGATTGGCATGGGGGCGCTGTTCCACGACATCGGCAAGCTGAAGATCCCGAGCCAGATCCTGCGCAAAACCGAGCCCCTCACCAAGCCGGAACAGAACCTGATGGCCCAGCACCCGCGCTACGGTCTGGATCTGCTCAATCTGGCCAAGGATTTCCCGGCCGAGGCGAAGGGGATTGTGCTGCATCACCACGAATACCTGGATGGCAGCGGCCCGGAAGGGCTCAAGGGGGGGCAACTCGATCCGCTGACCCAGATGGTGTCGCTGATCAACGAGTACGATAACCTCTGCCACATGCAGGCCAAGGTGCCCTACTCGGCCCTGAGCGGCCTCTACAAGCAGCGCAAGGCCCAGTTCAATCCGGAGTACCTCAGCATGCTGATCCGGCTGATGGGGATCTACCCCCCCGGCAGCGTGGTGCAGTTATCCAACGGCCAGGTGGGGCTGGTGATGTCGGTCAACGCCTCCCGCCTGCTCTACCCTTCGGTGCTGGTCTACGATCCGCGTATCCCCCGTCAGGAGGCCGCCATCATTGACCTGCAACAGGTCGAACTGTCGATCGCCAAGGTGATCCACCCCAAACGGCTGCCACCTGCCGTGTTCGAGTACCTCAATCCACGCACCCGGATCAGCTACTACTTCGAGCAAGCCAAATCCTGATTGCCCTGGCCCGAGGCCAACCGTTGTCACCCGTTTAACCCAAGGAGCCCGCCATGCGTATCGAGATCATCAGTACCGGAGACGAAATAGTGACGGGGCTGGTGGTGGATACCAACGCGGCCTGGCTCAGCGCCCTGCTGCTGGAACAGGGGTGGCAGGTGCGCCGCCGTCTGACGGTGGGGGACAACCTCGCCGACCTGAAAGCCGTGCTGCAAGAGAGTGCCAGCCGCGCCGAGGTGGTGCTGGTGTGCGGCGGGCTCGGCCCCACCGCCGACGACCTCACCGCTCAGGCCGCAGCCGAAGCCTTCGAGCAACCGCTCACCCTCTTCCCCGACTGGCTCGCCACCATCACAGCCCGCTACGCCAGCCGTGGCCGCCCCATGGCACAAAGCAACGCCAAACAGGCCTGGTTGCCGCAGGGGTGCGAGATCCTCGACAACCCGGTCGGCACCGCCTGCGGCTTTGTGGTGCAAAGTGGCCAGAGCCAGCTCTTCTTCACCCCGGGCGTACCGTTCGAATTCAAGCAGATGGTGCGCGAGCAGATCTTGCCGCGCCTTAAACAGCTAGCCGGGGCACAAATCGACACCGAGTTGCGCCGCTTTTACACCTTCGGTGTCTCGGAATCAGCGCTCTCCGACATGCTGGATGCCGCCCCCTGGCCCACTGGCATTGAGCTAGGTTACCGCTCCGCCATGCCCCTTATCGAGCTGAAGCTGATCGGCCACGGCGCCAGCGCCGTTGACATGGAGAGCGCCGAAAGCCGGCTGCTGAACACGATCCGCCCCTGGCTAGTCGGCAGCGGGGATACCGAACCGGCGCAGCAGATCCTCGCGCTGCTGCAAGGCAGGCCGCTAGCTCTACTGGAGGGGGAGAGTGGCGGCGCGCTGCTGGCGCTTTGTCACGGCTATCCCCGGCTGGAGGCCCGCTTCAGCGCGCACCTGGCCGATGAGCTGGCGCAGCTGCCGACTGCCGATACGGGCCTGCTGCTGACCATAGGACGGGAGGGATCAGAGGGTGTGCCACTGCTGCTCTGCGCCGATGGCAAACAGATAGGCCAGACGGTCAAGGTCAGCCATCCCGACCCGGAGAGCCGCCGCAAGATCCTCGCCTTTGCCGCGCTCGACATGTTGCGCCGCCATCTGCTGGGGGAGCCGGTACTCGGCGATTACCTGACCCTGACCAGAACGGCCCAGCGCGACTGATCACCACAGGCTCTGCCAGCGATACCCGTGTCGCTGGCAGAGATCCCCTGCCGCGATCCGGCGCACCATTTCCCACCATTTCCGAACAGCTCCCACATTTATCCGGCCGTCATCACCGATTTGACCTCAATCCATTGACCATTCAGCAGAAATATCTGAATACTGCCCACTCTCAAAGTCTGCGATTCGCTTTATCCATCATTGAGAGATTAAATGACAGTAGAGGGACGAAACCATCGCCCCTCCCTTCACCCGGCAAGGAGATACGGTGTTAAGCAAAGAGTGGCTGCTGCTATCAAGCGATATGGACCTGGTTTGCCTGCGGATTGCAGCTGGTCTCTCCAAGCCGGTCACGGAACAGGATATTCAGGCTCTGCTGCTCGCCTCCAACTGTCGCCGCTATCAGCCACTGCCAGAGGGGATCAAGCAGGCCATCAGCCTGCTCAATACCCTGCTCAGCAACCCCGCCGCCCCCGTACCCGCCAACCCGGTTCCCATCGCCAAACGGCAAGATGCCAGAGTCACCATCGTGGTGGAAAAAGATCGAATGAGCGCCAGCGCCCAGATCACCGCTGACTGGGGTGGCAAGTATCTATCTATCGAACAGTTGAAGGAGGCTATCTCCCTCAGTGAAATCAAGCAGGGAGTGAGCGAGCCTCTGCTCACCACCGCCATCCAGTCGGCCAAGGAGGCCACCCCCGGCAGTCAGCTCAAACTGGTCATCGCCCGCGGCCAGCCTGCCGTCAATGGTCAGGACACCCGCTATGAACGGCTGGTGGAGACCCCTGCCGAGCGGATCCTCAAACCCAGGGAGCTGGATCATGACCGGGTCGATCTGCGGGATCTCGGCTCCATCGTCACCGTCAAGGCGGGCGCCCGGCTGATGCGCCGTCACCCAGCCACGGTCGGGGTGCCCGGCTTTACCGTGACTGGTCAGGATCTGCCAGCCAAGAACGGCAAAGACAGTCCGATGAGTGCAGGGGATGGCACTTGCTTCTCCCCTGACGATCCCGATCTGCTGGTTGCCAGCCGCGCCGGGCTGCCCTGTCAGGAGAAGTCCGGCATGAAGGTAGACGAGGTGCTCAGCGTCAAACGGGTTGATGCACGCCATGGCCATATCACCTTTGAAGGGGGCTTGATCGTCAATGACGATGTCAATCCGGGCATGAAGATCTCGGTCAGCGGCGACATCGTCATCGGCGGCTTTATCGAAGGGGGCTGGATCGAGGCGGGGGGCACCATCACGGTGCGCCACGGCATCATAGGCAGGCGCAACGAGCAGGGGGAGTACCTCTGCCAGCTCAATGCCCAAGGAGAGATCCACGCCAGCTACGCCCAGTATGCCCAGCTGGAGGCAGGAGGCGATATCCAGATCCAGAGCCAGCTCAGCCACTGTTACAGCCGCAGTGGACAGGATATCAAGGTGGGTGACGGCGGGATGCGTAAAGGCAACCTGCTGGGGGGCACCAGCATTGCCAATCGTCTAATCATCTCGCCGGTGCTGGGGGCCTCTGCCGGTAATCAGACCAAGCTGCAGATCCTCGGCGGTTACTTCACCCACAAGGAGCAGGAACATCAACTCAAGCAGCAGCAACAGGCGTGTCTGGATCAGCTGGAAAAGATCAAGGAGCTGGTGATGCGACTGGTGCAACTGCCCAGCGACAAACGCAATCCGGATACCTTGCGCAAACTGAAGCCCATCCGTGAACGCCATCAACTCGAGCTGCGCCAGCTGGAGGAACAACTGGCCGCCAACCATGAAGAGCTGCAGAAACTGATGGCCGAGATGGACATCATCGCAACCCAGCACCTCTTTCCCGGGATCGAGGTGGAGATGGCTCACCACCACAACCGGGTCGATATCGAACACGGCCCGATCCACTTCTGCATCCGCGAAGATCAGCTGCTGATGAACCCTTATGAGGGGCACAAATAGGTCAACCGGCGCAGATCCACCGCTGAACCAGTCGTGATCCCGCCGCCGATTTTCGCTACACTCGCCACTTCCTTGGCCCCACCGGGCGGGCCACCCAGACTCAGGTAGTGAGAGATGTACAAGCTGATCGCATTGGATATGGATGGCACCCTGCTCAACCCGCAGGGCCAGATTACTCCCCGCACCCACGCCGCCATCAGCGCCGCGCGCGCCAAAGGGGTAACCGTGGTGCTGGCCTCCGGCCGCCCGCTGGAAGGGATGAGCCGCTATCTCGAAGAGCTCGGCCTCACCACCGAGCATGACTACGTC
Organism: Aeromonas sp. EERV15; assembly: GCF_900079845.1. Taxonomy (NCBI): domain Bacteria; kingdom Pseudomonadati; phylum Pseudomonadota; class Gammaproteobacteria; order Aeromonadales; family Aeromonadaceae; genus Aeromonas; species Aeromonas sp. EERV15. The sequence continues at coordinate 99,665 of NZ_FKKY02000020.1, forward strand.
ATCTGCTACAACGGCGCCCTGGTGCAACAGGTGGCCGATCAGCGCATCATCCGCAGCCAGCTGCTGAGCGGCAGTGACGCCAGCGCCATCGCCAAACTGGCCGCCGAGCTGGAAGTGAACATTCACGGTTTCTCGGTTACCCGTGGCCTGATCAGTCCCCGTGTCAGCACCTACACAGAACATGAATCGCGCCTTATCGGCATGCCGATCAATCTGATCGACTTCGCCACCCTGGCTGCCGACGAGCAGATCATGAAGGTGATGATGATCGACGAACCGCCCCAGCTCTCCCGCGCTATCGAGCGACTGCCAGCAGAGCTCTATGAGCGCTATACCGTGGTACAGAGCGCCCCCTTCTTCCTCGAGTTCATGAACAAGCAGAGCAACAAGGGAACCGGCGTTGCGGCACTGGCCGAGCACCTTGGCCTGACCCCTGAGCAGGTGATCACCGTTGGGGATGCTGGCAACGACCGCCACATGATCGAGTACGCTGGTCTCGGGGTTGCGATGGGCAATGCCACTGACGAGATCAAAGGAGTGGCCCAGCACATCACTGCCCGCAATGATGAAGATGGTGTGGCTCAGGTAATCGAGCAGTTCGTACTGAACGTCTGATCGCATCGGGCGCCGCCGCTGCGCCCGATGAGGAAAAGAAAACGGGGAGGCTGTCAGCCTCCCCGTTTGTTATCTGCCTGGTTGTGTTATCTGCAATCCGTTCGTATCACTGATTCGCCAGACACTGGGTATGGGAGCCAGGTTGCAGGTAGGGCATCAGCAAGGGGGCCATCCCCTTGAGCACCTGCACCGGCAGCGCCGAGGTGAAGCGGAACTTGTCAGACTGGCTGCCCGGCACATAGGCGGTCAGGGTGCCGAAGTGATCTTCACCGATGAAAAAGACAAAGGTCGCGGTACGGTTGCGCGCCAGTGAACTGGTCACATTGCCATAACGGCCTACCGTCTCGATCCGGTTATCACCGGTCCCTGTCTTGCCACCCATCTGCAGCACAGTGCCGTCAGGCAATGCAAAAGCACCGGCGATACGTCTTGCCGTTCCCCCTTCCACCACTTTGGAGAGGGCACTGCGCAGCGCGGCAGCAACCTCTGCAGGCATCACCCGGGTTCCCTCGGCATGCAAGGGTTCAAACGCAGTCTCGAACGGTGTCCCCTTGGCGAACGAGAGGTGCTCGATACGCAGGGTCGGCGTACGGATACCGCCATTCTGGATAATCCCCATCAACTCGGCCAACGCAGCTGGGCGATCACCTGAGCTGCCCAAGGCGGTCGCCAGTGACGGCACCAGATGGTCAAACGGATAACCCAGCTTGGCCCAACGCTGGTGAATATCGAGGAAGGCCTCGACCTCCAGCATGGTGCGGATCCGGCTGTCGCGGGCGCTGCGATGACGGGTCTTGAACAGCCAGCTGTAGACCTCTTGCCGCTCGTCACGGCTGGCCGCAACCGCGTCGGCAAAGGTCGCCTTGTCGAACTCCTTGAGATAGGCCAGCAGCCACAGTTCCAGCGGGTGCACCCGGGCAATGTAGCCCTGATCCGGCAGTGAATACTTGCCCGGGCCATAGCTGACATAAAGCTGATTGATCCGCTTCGCGCTCAGCTTATCCCGCGGCAACCGTTCAGCCAGGAAGGCAGCAAAAGCCGCTTCGTCAGCTTCCGGCATCAGGTAGCGGTGAACCGCTGCCAGACGCACCGCGCTCGGCTTGAGACCATCGAGGAAGGTATCAAGCTGCTCCTCGGGGGTCTTACCTTGATACTTACGCCAGAAGCGCAGCAGATAGGTTTGCCCCTCTTTATCGGCAAATTTGGCCAGATACTCCTGACGACGGGGATCCTTGTCATCCTTGAGCAACTGGGCGCGATTGCCCTCTTTATAGAGGCTGTAGCGCACGATATCGCGCATCAACCGGACAAATGGCAGGTTGATGGACTCGCGCAGCGCATCGCGGATGGCGGGAATACGCCCGTTATCCTCGCGGCGGAAGTTATTGAAGGTATGCATGCCACCGCCGGTAAAGAAGCCTTCATTAGGGCTGGCGGAGTATGTGCGATCCAGCGCCGCCTCCAGCATCACCGGCAAGCTCTTGTCTTTGGCGCTCATCAGATAGGAGATAGCCCAGCGACTGAGATTATCCTGAGAGACCGACGCCAGTTTGCGCAAGCTCTCCGCTGGCATCTTGGCATAGTGATCGTGCAGTTCAGCCACAATCTCCAGATAGGTGGTCAGCACCCGTAACTTGGCGGTGGAGCCCAGTTCCAGCTTGGATCCTTCGTTGATATCGAACGGCTGGTCGGTGTTATCGGTCTGTACCCGCACCTTGAACCCTTCCGGTGACTTCTCGAACAGCGTGAAGCTATAGCGCACATCACCGGTCTTCTCGGGGGAGAGCAAGCGCTCACCAAACAACCCGACTTGCGCTGCAACAGCAGGGTCGGCCAGTTGTTGCAGATAACGAGAGACTTCGTTCTGCAACGGCATGTTGAGGCTGGTATCTGCAGTCAGATCCATCCGATCGAGATCATAGAGCTGCACCCCGAGCTGGCGGCTCAGGCGAGTACGGGCAACCTGCAACCCCTTGTTATTATTCACCCGGGTGATAGCGGGGGACTTCAAGAAATCACGGAAGCTAATCTTGGCTTTGAGGGCGGCCTCCATCAACGGCGGCGTGATCATCCCCTCCTGTACAAACAGGCGCAGGTAGCTGTCAGTCAGATCTGCGAGGGACGCGCGACCCTGAGCCAGATAGTAGGAGGGACGACGATGGGCAATCATCAGGGAGACCACCTGACGCAGGGCAAGCCCCTGCTCGGCCAGTGGCGCGTTCTGGTTACGGGCGGGATCAAGCAGACGGTTCACATCATCGACATTGGCGCCAAACCATACCCAGAGACCATCTCCCAGACCATGTACCTCGCCATATCCCGGCGCAGCCGAGAGCGGCACCGAGTTGAGGTAGGCCCAGGCAACCAGCTTGCGCGCCTCCAGCGTTTCAGGCCCGAGACGATAGGCCCGCACACTGGCAGAGGCCATCTGACGGATCTTCTCGGTTGGCGACAGAGTCAGACCATCGGGCGAGTGGCGATACTTCTCCACCTGGGTTGCCAAAGTACTGCCACCGGCAGATTGATCCTGCATATCCAGCGCCTTGCCGACCTGCGAGAGTGCTGCTTTGGCGAACCGGGGCCAGTCGACAGCCGGGTTGGCCAGTGGCTCCTCGTTGCTCAGCAATTCCCGGTTCTCGATAAACAGCAACGACTGGATCACCAGCGGCGGAATAGAGGCAAAGTCAGGATAATGATGGGTCGGGTATTTGAACTGGTAGAAAGGTTCCGCGCGGCAATCGTGGAGCGTCAGTCCGGCCTGAACCTTTTCGGTATAAGGTACAAAGAAACCGCGAGTAGCGTAGTCATAGAGGGCATCAGAGAAATGTACCTGCCTGCTAACCTCATAACCCCGCTGCAGCAAACGCTCCTGCATCATTGGCAGTTGCACATAGCCGAGCCGCTTGTCGAACGGGCCATCACCGGGAAAAGCGATCTGCTTGCTCTGACCTGGCTCGACCTGATAGGTCAGTTTGGCGGCATAGCGGGATATCTCTTGAGACTGTAGCGTTGAGGTTTTCATCTCATAGCCCACCAGGAAGATCACCACCCCCAGGCACGCTAAAAAGAGAAAACAAAACAACCAACGCCACCAAGAACGACGCTTAAGTTTAGGGTTCCCGTCCTTGGTCTGGACAGATGAATCTTGAGATGCCACTTGTGTCAAATCCGTCTGTTCTGATGCGCCCATATCAGCCCCACCATGGTTGCGCAATTTATTGTGTTTAAAGCTTAGTCTTTTCAAGTCAATGGCTTGAAACTATTGACCGCTTTGTAGTGATGGTAACAGGGCGACTCTAAAAAGGGGAGCCGATTGTTGCAGCAGTGGCAGAGATCCGAGCTGATAACAAAACACCGGCCAGTGGCCGGTGTTTCTTAAGCGAAAGCTGAACGCTTATTTGTGAGAGCTCATGCCCTTCAGCTTGGTGCTCAGCTCTTTGCGCTCTTTGGAGAGCTCGGCATTCTTGATGATGTGATCATCAACCCGCTCTTCATAGTCGGTACGCATGTTGGCGATGATAGCCTGAACATCATCAATGCTCATGCCTGGCTTGATGTAATCGCTCAGGTTGTCGAGCAGCAGCACACGCTTCTGGTTGTCACGGATCTTCTTCTCATTGTCCGTAATTTCACGCTTGAGTTTGTTCTGACGACGGGACATTCGCACATATTCCAGTACATCACTGAAAGTAGATTTGTTTACTTGTTCCATATCGATACCACTGGCTTAAGGTTGATAAAAACGGGCCAAGTTACACCTTTATCCCAGCGAACACCGAGCAGGGAAGGCAAACTCAAGATGCCCTTACTCTACCGAGTTATAAGCGAGATACAACCCTAATCACGCCCCCTCCGCGACGTTTGGCCAAAAGTACACCACCAGAATCGTTCATTAAGCAACCAACAATCCGCTGGTATAGCTATAAAAAGAACGAACTGCAAACGTTACAATGAAAATAGCAAGATTGACGGTACGAAAATCAATCACACCAGCGGCTAGAAACAACAAAGCCCAATCGCAAGAGTGAGCTTTTGTGTGCAAACATGGGCTTCAATGGACAAAAACTGCCCATAGCAAAAAGGCCTTCCCATTCGGGAAGGCCTTTTAAATTAGTGGCGGAGCGGACGGGACTCGAACCCGCGACCCCCGGCGTGACAGGCCGGTATTCTAACCAACTGAACTACCGCTCCGCTATTTGGTTAGCTTTTCGCTAAATCTTTTGCCGCTTATCAGAGGTGTCATCCTCGCAGCCGGTTATATGATTTCTCACATCACCGTTTAATTGGGTGCCTGGCAGTGTCCTACTCTCGCATGGCGAATGCCACACTACCATCGGCGCTACCGCGTTTCACTTCTGAG
>NZ_FKKY02000087.1:0-495 GCF_900079845.1 Aeromonas sp. EERV15
TGAGCGCGGCAGGAGTTCGCGGCTCGTGGCGGCCATCGACACCGCATGAGAGGCGTCCGCCTCGCCATCGTGGGGCCGAGCCGCTACGCGCGCGCCTCTCGCTCGGAGATGGAGCTCAGCAGCTCCGACGACCGTGCCCCGCCGTCCCTGGCGGCGATGTCCGACAGGCTGATGACGCCGACAGGGCGCTTCTGGTCGTCGACACAGCCGATCCTCGACTTCTTGTGATCGCTCATGAGGCGCTGGGCCACGTTCAGATCCTCGTCCGGCCCGCAGCAGACGACATCTCGGGTCATGATGTCCCCTGCCCGCGTCGACGAGGCGCTCCGGTGCTCGGCGAGCACGCGGAGCGCGAGATCTCGATCGGTGAGGGTCCCGACGACGGTGCCGTCGTCGCCACAGATCGGAACGAAGCCGATGTTCCGCGCCTGCATCAGCTCGGCGATCTTCTCGACGGGCTCGCTCGCCTTGCTGCACGCCACGTCGGTCTTCATG
>NZ_FKKY02000021.1:0-96971 GCF_900079845.1 Aeromonas sp. EERV15
TGATTAGCATTAATAATGGTCATAGGCTTCGCGCGTGTTGATTTTGTTTGGCGATAAAATCAGATCACAAACGAAGCCTTTTTTATATCTATTTCAATTGGTTGCCGCTAAAGATCCTGTACATGAATAGTGCTACACCTTCGCTGTGCCATAGCCATTCCCCGGAAAAGGAGACACGGTATCCATGAAGTGTTTCACTCGAGCCAGCAGGTTGGAAATCCCTCTGCATTGATGATTGCGCGTGATGGTTTCATGTAACTTGTGCCACAGCCGTTCTATGTGATTAACCCAAGGGCTGTAGACTGGCTGGAATACTAAATAACTGATCCTAATAGTGCTACACCTTCGCTGTGCCATAGCCATTCCCGGGGAAAGGAGACACGGTATCCATGAAGTGTTTCACTCGAGCCAGCAGGTTAGCCATCCCTCTGCATTGATGATTGCGCGTGATGGTTTCATGTAACTTGTGCCACAGCCGTTCTATGTGATTAACCCAAGGGCTGTAGACTGGCTGGAATACCAGGCAGAACTTGGAATTCTTCTTCAACCATCGCTCGGTCTGTTTGCTTTTGTGAATGATGTAGTTATCGAGGATCAGCGTGATGGTTTTGGCTCGTCGGTAGTGGTGACGCAGCTTTTCCTGCATGGCGATAAACAGGGATGAGTTTTTCTTGATCCCGCTGACGTAAAGTACCCTTCCGTTGCCTGCGTGGAGAACGCCTGCCAGATAATGCTTGGTATTCTGTCCCGGTGTGACAACACGCTTTTGCTGCGCTCTGAACATCCAGTCGGCCCCTAATTTGGGATTGAGGTCTATATCGACTTCATCCTCATAAAACACCGGATTATCGGCATCACAGCGGGCCAGTGCCGCGTTGATATTCGCCATTTTCTCCTGATAAGCTGGGTCTTTTATCCGCAAGGTCGGCACGGGCCTGCGCCAGACAATGCCCATACGAGGTAGCCATCGACGAAGTGTGGAGGCGGTCACCTTGAGCCCTGTTAACCGATTGATTTTGATAGCCAATAGCTCAGTACACCAACGGCTGCGCTGATAACCAAAATCTTGCGGAGAAAACTGCATGAGCAGCACCAGTAAGGTGACTATCTTGGCAACAGGCAAGACCGGTTCACGACCAGCCGGTAAGGCTTCTAGCGCATCTATGCCTTCATCTCGATACCACCGAAGCCAGCGACCGATGGTCGAGCGCGCAGCGCCGGTAAGGTGATGAACATCGGTGATCGTGCGTCCTTCATGTAACAGCAAGATGGCCATCAAGCGACGAGCATGTCCTTTATCACGGGTGGCATGGATGATTTTGTGAATGCGGCGCCGTTGTGACCGTGGCAGGGGTGGTAGGATAGGCATCAACTCAGTCCTTTGGGTGCGGCTTGTTTTGTTTGGCGACTAATGAGATCGCACAAACTGGACTGAGTTCCTTTCCTCCAGTGATCTACTATTCGGAGCAGTTATTTAGCGCCTCGTCGAGCAGATGAACGACTGCTGACAAATTTTTCTCTTTTTCGGATAAAACCGCTGCACGGCCTTCGGTTTCAACTAGATAACCGGTCAATAACGTCGGCACGATGCCCATCAGGGTAGCCATCAAAATCATTTGATTGCGTAAGCGCCGTGGATATAAGAGGCAAGTAACCAATTTTAGATAGCGCATTCTGGCATCGATGTTGTTTTTCAGGCTGTTGCTGATTATCAGCAGAGAACACTGACAGCTTCAACTCCGAAAACACAATGCAGCTTCATCATAAAAGAGTGGCCAGAGCGACCGCTCGAGTGGAATCGATTGAAAGACCAAAGGTTCGATATATGACTTGCCCGTCAGCACCGTACAGTGAGATACCTGAGCTGTTGGTGTCCAAAACTGTTCAGCTATCCAATACCAGCCAACATCAGATGGAATAGTGAATGGCATAGCGAAAATCGCATATGAAGAAAAACCCCAAGTGAATCAATCACTTGGGGCTATCATTTGGCGGTGAGGGAGGGATTCGAACCCTCGATACGTTGCCGTATACACACTTTCCAGGCGTGCTCCTTCAGCCACTCGGACACCTCACCAAATTTTGGTCTGTAGTTTTACGTGTTCAGCCAACACATTACTCGCTGCGCTGTTGCGCTGGAACGGGGCGTAATGTAGGAGAAAGCCCCTCCTTCGTCAACGGCTTTTTTCAATTACCGGTTCGTTTGCACGCTTAATGCACAGATTCCGGTGATACCTGAATGTCTGCGAGGTTGAGGAAACCTGAGCGCTCGCACTCTGCAACCAGTTCATGGGTCGCGGCTATGGTGCTCTGGACGAACAGCAGGAACTGTTCAACCGTCAGTCCGGCATTGGTAAAGACGGTATGACCAACCACCAGTCGCGGCAGGTTGTCATCGATAATATCGAGGAACACCTTGAGCGAGGGGTACTGCATATTGAGTCGACCCAGATCAGCCACCAGCGGCAGCATAGCGGAAGGGCGTACTTCCAGCTCGGAGGAGAACAGCAGTCCCTCCTCTTCGACAAAAATTCGACTCTCCTGAATACCATCTACCGATTGCAAAGAGACAATGTGGATACCATGACACTGGTCGCAGACATAGTGTTCGATACGAGCCTGTTGCAACCAACGCATTACCATTTCGGAGCTGGGGATATTCATCATTTCCACGACAAGATTTGGATCAAGGGGCGCAGTCTAAACCAATTCTCTATCAACCAAAAGCACACCAGCCCGATAACCCTGCCGCCCGCTTCTTTTTGGCAAGCACTATGCATATACTCAGCCCAATCCACGGCTACGCTTGCCCCACAGGGGGCCCCATGACCATCCAAGAAAAGTACCGCCTGCATCTGAAGTCTCTCTCGGATGAGCTGCTTGCCCTGCAAAAACCGATCCGCATTCTGGATGCCATCAAGTGGCCACGCCACCTGCAGGCTGATTTTCTGGCCAAAGGGGGGCGAGAACTGCCCGCTATTGATCACCATTTCTACGATACCCTCTCCCTTGGTTTCGACCCGCGCAACAAATATCTGGAGCTAAAGGAACTTCGCGACAGGATCCGCAGAAAGTTGGGGCCACAGGATGATTTGGGTCGCATTTTGCAAGAAACCGTCGACCAGTACATGGTGGTGAGCGAGATGCTGCGCCAGCGCGGGCAACCGGATTTTTTGCGCTATAGCCAGCTACTGTATGGCTCTGCCAGCGATCACCTGCGCGGGGATCGCAAAACCCTCAAGGAGTTGGGCTCCCGCCTGTGCGATATCTTCTCCCTGCCTGGCGCCCGTCATCTGGTGCGCCCCTACCCCAAAGCATTTTCAGGGGAAGCGGCCGTTGCCAAGTTGCAAAACAAGCTATCGACCTATTTCAGTGATGGCACAGTGCAGGTGAAGCTGAGCGACGGGATTGTCTCCGATGCGGCTGCCGGTGGTGATTACATCAAGCTCAACTCCCACGCCTGCTTCTCCGAACTGGATCTGCAGGTACTGGAGGTACACGAAGGATGGGTACATGTCGGCACCACCCTCAATGGCCGTCAGCAGCCCTATGCCACCTGGCTGAGCGCTGGCTCGCCGCGCATCACCGCCTGTCAGGAAGGGCTGGCGGTATTGATTGAGACGCTCACCTTCAGCTCCTTTCCGGACCGGGCCAAGCGCATCTCCGATCGGGTGATGGCCATCGACATGGCCGAGCGCGGTGCCAACTTTATCGAGGTGTTTCGCCACTTCGTCGAGCAAGGCACCAGCGAGCACGATGCCTACAAGATCACCCAGCGGGTGTTTCGGGGTGGCATGGTGGGCGGCGGCGCCTGCTTTACCAAGGATCTCTCCTACGTGCGTGGCTATGTGGAGACGGTCAACTTCATCCGCAGCGCCGTGCTGGAAGGCGTGCCGGAGATCCTGCCGATGCTGTTTGTCGGTAAGGTGACGCTGGATGATATTCCAGTGCTCTATCAGCACTATCTGGAAGGACTGATTGCGGCCCCCCGCTACCTGCCGCCGATGTTTCGTGATCTCACCGGGCTCTACGTCTGGTTCGGTTTTTCGTCCGGCATGTCGCTGATCGACATAGGGCGAGTCCAGCGCCATTTCCGTCAACTGTTTCACCACCTGCCGGTCGCAAATCCCATCATAGCGCCAGTGGATATCGAGATAGACTGAGCCGCAGATAAAGAAGGGGCACCCTATCGGAGCCCCTGCAGATAACAAAAGCCCCCTGGTGCAACGAGGGGGCTTTTTTGGCAACGCATTAGCTCAGACCAACCATCACGGATTGTAAGCGACCACTGAACCGCTCAGCCCGGTCATCTGGGAAACCCGTCCCTGTATGCCTTGCAGCTTGTCCTTGGAGACATCAGGACCGATAAAGACCCGGTTGATCTGCCCCTGCACCGGCGTGCGTGGCGAGGTGTGGGCCGAATAACCGGCTGCCCGCAGCTTGCCCACCAGCGCATTGACGCTGTCGACGTTCTTGAACGCACCGAGCTGCAGGATCCAGCTGCCCTGAGCTGGCGCTGCAGCAGCTGGCGCAGGCTTGGTCGGCTGCGTCATTTTGCTCTCGATCAGATCGTCGAGGGACTTGATCTGACCTGCCTGCGGTTTGGCCGGCGCGGGAGCCTTGGCAACTTCAACCGGTTTGGCTGGCGTCGGCTTGGGTGCTGGCTTTGGCGGTTCGACCGGTTTTTTGGCCACCACTTCCGGTTTGGGCTGTGGTTTGACCGTTGGGGTAACCGGCTGCGCAGCAGAATTGCCCTGCCCTTGACCCGCCAGAGTCATGGGATCGGCCACCTCTTCCACTTGCCACTGTTGGGCCGCCGAGGCCTGTTGCTGACTAGCCAGATGCTCGGCAGGCAAGCTGGTCGCCGCCGACACCTGCAACGCAGGCTTGGCAGGCTCCAGATCAGGACGCAGCGGGATCTTGGCAAAGACCTCCTCCTTTTGCGCCAGCTTGTGACCATCCAGCAAGTCCGGCAGGAAAATAACAACCAGGGCCACCAGGATGACGGTGCCCACCAGACGGTTTTGAAACTTCGAGGCCAAGTTGAATCCTACCTTTACTTAACTCAATACGCGGTTTAACTCTCCTGCCGTGGGCAGGAAAGCGGCAGTGTGGCCTAGGAGGCGGCACCCGCCAGAATGTCGGCGACAGTGTAAAACGAACCAAACACAATGACCATATCGTCCGGACTCGAGGCGGCCAACGCGGCTTGATAAGCGCCGCTCACCTCCTCAAAACAGTGCACAGGCCCCTTGCCTGCCCCCAGCGCCGCAGCAAGCTGCTCGGCAGTGGCGGCGCGCGGGCCGGTGAGGCTGGCCAGATACCACTGGCCAATCAGGCCATCGAGCTCGGCCAGCGACCCCGCCATGTCCTTGTCTTTGAGCATGCCGACCACGGCGCGGCGCACACCTGCACAGGGCATTTGGCGCAGCTGAGTGGCAAGGTAAGCCGCCGAATGGGGATTGTGGGCCACATCAACGATCACCAGCGGCGCGCTTTGCAGCCGCTGCATCCGGCCAGCCAGCTGGGCATTGGCCAGCCCGTCACGAATGGCGGACTCCGGCAGCGGCAAGCCCAGCGACTCCAGCGCCGCCAGCACAGTCACCGCGTTCATCAGCGGCAACACCGGCTTGGGCAGATCCCGCCACTGATTGAGGCCGTGGTAATCCCAGCAGCTATCATGCTCTTTGCCAGAGAAGTCGATCCCCACCTGACGCAAAGAGGCACCGAGGCGCAGCGCCTCGCTGGCGATGGTCGCTGGCGGATTGGGCTCACCGCTAATGGCGGGTTTACCAGCGCGATAGACTCCTGCTTTCTCCACCGCTACCGCCTCGCGGGTATCACCCAGCCAGTCGCAGTGATCGAGGGCAATGGAGGTGATCATCGCCACATCGGACTCCACCACATTGGTGGCGTCGAGCCGACCGCCCAGCCCCACTTCCAGCAGCAGCACATCCGGCGCGTTACGGCGAAAGAGCCACAAGCCAGCCAGGGTGGCGAACTCGAAGAAGGTAAGGGCAATCTCGCCGCGAGCAGCTTCCACTTCGGCAAACGCCGCGCAGTGCTCGCTATCGGCCAGCTCTTGCCCATTGACCCGCACCCGCTCGGTAAACCGCAGCAGATGGGGAGAGGAGTAGACCCCGACCTGATAGCCAGCCGCCATCAGAATGCTGGCCGCCATGGCACAGCTGGAGCCCTTGCCGTTAGTACCGGCCACCGTGATCACCTTGAACGGCAGCTGGGTGAGACCCATACGCCGGGCAACGGCACCGACCCGATCCAGCCCCATATCGATATTGACCGGGTGGATCTGCTCCAAATAAGAAAGCCAGTCGACAAGCGACCGGCTTTGGGATTGTTGCATGTTTGAACTCATCTTCACTCTTCGATGATGTGAGTATTCAGCATTTTGGCGAGCAAGCTGGCCAGACGATTGCGCATCTCGCGGCGATCGATAATCAAATCGATAGCGCCTTTCTCCAGCAGGAACTCGGAGCGCTGGAAGCCTTCCGGCAATTTCTCGCGCACGGTCTGCTCGATGACGCGCGGGCCAGCAAAGCCGATCAGCGCCTTGGGCTCACCCACGTTGATGTCACCCAGCATCGCCAGGCTGGCGGAAACACCACCCATGGTGGGGTCGGTCAGCACCGAGATATAGGGCAAACCCGCCTTGGTAAGTCTGTCCAGCGCTGCGCTGGTCTTGGCCATCTGCATCAGGGAGAACAAGGCTTCCTGCATGCGAGCACCACCGGAGGTGGAGAAGCAGACCAGACCGCGGCCATCCTTGATGCACTCCTCGACGGCGCGCACGAAACGGGCACCGACCACGGAGGCCATGGAGCCGCCCATGAAGGAGAATTCGAACGAACAGGCAACGACTGGCACCCCTTTGAGGGTCCCCTTCATCACCACCAGCGCATCTTTTTCTCCCGTCTCTTTCTGAGCGGCAGACAAACGATCCTTGTAGCGCTTGGAATCCTTGAATTTCAATACATCCTGCGGCTCCAGCTCGGCACCGATCTCGGTACGACCCTGCTCATCGAGGAAACTCTCGAGACGGGCACGGGCGCTGATGCGCATATGATGATCACACTTGGGGCACACTTCGAGGTTGCGCTCCAACTCTGCCCGGTAGAGCACCTGTTCACAAGCACTGCACTTGGTCCACACCCCTTCCGGAATGTTGTGACGACGGGGCGCAGTGATCTTGCTCTTGGGAAGAATCTTCTCAAGCCAGCTCATGGAATTCCTTAATGCTTTTGTGCCTGACAACACGCATCGAGACTAGGTTGTTCAATGACTTACTAGCTCGATGGCAACAAATGACGGGTCATTAAACCACAATTTTTTGGGCGCAGTTACTAAAAACTGGTCGTACCCGGTGCCGAGTCCGGCAGCCACAGCGGGCCAAGCGGCAACTGGGGCAGGGCAAACTCGGCCGGGTAATCGACATCCACCAGATAGAGGCCACCGGCCTTGGCAGTCGGCCCGGCCAAGTTGCGATCCTTGGCCGCCAGCACCTCGGCGATCCACTCCACCGGTTTAAGCCCCTGCCCCACCAGCAGCAGCGAGCCGGTGATATTGCGCACCATATGGTGCAAAAAGGCGTTGGCACAGATATCCAGCACAATATAAGGGCCTTGGCGACTGACGCAGAGGTGAGTCACATTGCGCCACGGGGTGTTGGACTGACAGGCAATGGCCCTGAATGTGGTGAAGTCATGCTCCCCAATCAGGCTCTGGCCCGCCTGATGCATCAATTCAGCATCGATGGTCTCATGGTAGTGGCTAACCCCACTGCCGAGGATCGCCGGACGGTAGTTATGGTTGTAGATGACATAACGGTAGCGACGGGCGGTGGCGCTAAAACGGGCGTGGAACGACTCATCCACCTCCTTGACCCAGCGCACCGCGATATCCGGTGGCAGGTTGGAGTTCAGCCCCAGGGTCCAGGCCCCTTCGCCGCGGTTTGCATCGGTATCAAAGTGGATCACCTGACCGGTTGCATGGACCCCGGCATCGGTGCGTCCGGCGCACTGGATGGAGACAGGGTGGTTGGCGATCCGGCTCAGGGCCTTTTCCAGTTCAGCCTGTACGCTGATCACTTCTCGTTGACGCTGCCAGCCGAAATACCGGCTGCCGTCATATTCAATGCCAAGGGCAATTCGCATGGATAAACGTATCTTGTAGTGAAAGTAAGCGATGAAAGAAACGGGGCGGATTATACGCGCTCAGCCCGAAAAGTCCCACCACGTGCGCAATTGACCAGAATGGCCAGCCTGTGAGGCACCTGCCCCCCACATAGCCACTCGCCAAAAGAAGAGGGCAGCCTGCTGGCTGCCCTTCTTGTGTTAATCGGTTACTGGACCGTGACTCACGCCAACCGCTTGAGCAACTTCTCGGCTTCGGCGCGCTGGTGATCACTACCCTGCTCTGCCGCCTCCTGCAGCAGCTCGCGGGCGCTATCCTTGTCATCGATTTCCAGATAAGCACGGGCCAGATCAAGCTTGGCCCCCACGCCACCGTCATCGGCATCGACGTCAAAGCCGGTGGATTCGGGCAGCACCTCGGGGAAGCCATCCAGCCCCACATCCAGCGAGAAGCCCTGATAAGGCTCCGGCTCCGACGCAGTGGCATCAGCTTCAGCCAGCAGCTTGTCGATCTCGACATAACCGCCTTCGTTAGCCTGTTCACGCGGCTTCACATCCCCCTGATGGGACTCCACCTCGGCAAAGGCATCCTCAAAATCAGAGAGCGCCAACTCGTTGGGATCCCACTCCAGATCCAGCTCGGCCTCCTTGACCTTGGTGGGCTCGAGACCCAGCTCGGCTAGCATCGCATCCGCGCTATCGTCCGCACCGTCTGCGGCACTGAGATCAATGGCGTGAGCATCGCCTTTTTTGCCAGCAGTTGGCTCATCGAGGGCATTTTCGAAATCGCTGAGATCGAAGCTGGCCAGATCGTCGTCAGCAGCGCCAACCTCGTCAATGGAGCTCAAATCGGGGTCGAGATCGGCAGAGAGATCCGCATCAAGCTCAGCAAACAGGGCAGCCTGTAGCTCCTCTTCGCTCATTACCTCGTTGCTCGCCTTGGGCTTGTACTCGCTGGCCAAGTCCATGGCCGGTTGCTTGAGCTGCGCCTTCGGTTCGTCATGGATAAGATCCAGATCAGGCACCAAATCCGGATCCCGGCTGGCGGACTGGGCGGGCATCCGCTCGGGCTCGAAACCCTCCAGCGCCACCTCACCATCATCGCTGAACACCAGATCCACATCCGGCTTGCTCGGTTCAACCGGCATAAAGCCATCAGGGGTATTCAGATCCGCTACCGGACGCACAGGCTCGTTATCGGTCACATCGATGCTGAGCAGATCGTCAAACTCGCTCTGCTCCTGATCCATCATCATGGCGGTGGATTCGGAGAGGCTCTTCTCTTGCTCTTCCAGCTCGCGACGGGCACGGGCACGCAACCACAGGGTCACCAGCGCCAATACCAGCAGCACCGGCAGCAAGATGATCATGGCGAGGTTGAGCGGTGAGGCGAGCAGATCCATCAACCAGTTTTTTTCTGGTTCAGGGGCGGCTGCCACCGGCGCAACTGGCTGTGTTTTGAGCTCGGCAATCTCTTTTTGCAGCGAGGTTTGGTCCTGCAGTTGGGCCTTGAGTGTTTCCACCTCTTCGGTCAGTGATTGCAGACGCAGCTTGAGCCTGTGGTTCATCTCGGTGACCTGACCGAGCTGGGCATTGGCATCTTCCAGCGCCAGCGCCATCTCGGTGGCCGGTTTGCCAATCGGCTTATCCAGGTCAGATGGCAGCGGTGCTGGCGTGGTGCTCTGTGCTGCACTTGGCACAGCAGCGGGAGCCACCGCCTCTTTTGGCGCCGGTTCGCTGACCTTGGCCACTTCTTTGGTTTCGGCAGCCGGTTGCGGTGCCACCACAGGGGCTGGAATGGGTGCAGCTTTCGCCACTGGCAGCGGTGCCGGGGCGGCTTTCACTGGCTCGGATTTGGCCGCCTCAACCTTCGCGGGTTTGGCTGCTACCGGTTTGGCGGTGTGGGCCTGCTTGTCAGCCAGATATTTGGGGCTCAGCCCCTTCCAGCTGGCGTTGTCACTGTTGAAACGCTGACGGGCCTGAGCATCGGTTATCACACTCGCTTCTGCTGCACTGGGCAGCAAAATCCGAGATCCCACCAGAATGTGGTTGATATTGCCATCGGCAAAACTGCGGGGATTTTTCTCGTAAATCGCCACCATGGTCTGGTAGACGCTGACACCGCTGGCGGGGCGATATTTGCTCGCCAGACTCCAGAGGGTGTCGGTAGGACGAACAGGGCCATAGCTACCGGCATTGGCAGTGGCCTGACGCACCACCGGCTGGGCGGTTGCGCGTACCGGTTGCGCCACGGGTCTTGCTTGTGGCTGGACCAGCGGCTGACGATTAACGGCAGGAGGTGCCGGCTCGTCAGGGCCTTTTAGCTCGACAAAAAAAGGCTCCCGCGCCGAGTCTTCAGCCTGGACGGTGCCCAGCAGACCCAATGCGAGTAGTGTTGCCAATGTTATGCGGGAATGTCCCATATTCGTTCCTTCGTATGACGGCCCTATCACATTGAAAAATCTGGATAGTTACCCCAAAACAGTCGGTTCAATATAAATCAGGCTCGCCTGGCAAGCCAGCTGTCCGACACATTTAGCACCCAATGTGTCACTGAATGTGCACTGAGTGTAGGAAAAAACTTAATCAGTTGATATCCCAACAGAATCTGGATGCAGTAGAGTGCGGCTCAGGTCACAGACGCCCCGCTGTTACTGTGAAGGCGCAGCACTCCTTGCTGCGCCTTTACCAAGGCTATCTGGCCTTACAGATAGTCGCGAACCAACAACTCGGCAATCTGCACGCTGTTGGTTGCCGCGCCCTTACGAACGTTATCGGCCACGATCCACATATTGATACCGCTCGGGTGAGAAATATCCTGACGCACCCGTCCCACCAGCACCTCATCCTTGCCAGTCCCATCGCGTACCGGGGTCGGATAATCCCCTTCGTCATCAAACAGGGTCACACCTGGCGCATTGCGCAGCAGATCTTTGGCCTGTTCGGCATCCAGTGGCTGGTGCAGTTCGACGTGTACCGCCTCGGCGTGACCATAAAAGACCGGCACCCGTACACAGGTAGGGTTCACGGCAATGCTGGCATCACCCAGGATCTTCTGGGTTTCCCATACCATCTTCATCTCTTCACGGGTGTAACCGTTGTCGGTAAAACTGTCGATCTGCGGGATCAGGTTGAAGGCAATCTGATGCGGATAGATGGTCGGCTCTACCGGACGGCCGTTGAGCAGATGGGCGGTCTGGCCTGCCAGCTCGCTAACCCCCTCTTTACCGGAGCCTGACACGGACTGATAAGTCGCCACGTTGATGCGGGCAATACCCACTTCGTCGTGCAGCGGCTTCAGGGCCACCAGCATCTGGATGGTGGAGCAGTTAGGGTTGGCGATGATGTTACGATTGCGAAAATCGGCCAGGGCGCCCGGGTTCACTTCCGGGATCACCAACGGGATATCTTCGTCGTAACGGAAGCAGGAGGTGTTGTCGATGACGATGCAGCCGTGCTCGGCAGCAATCGGCGCCCACTTGGCAGAGACCTCGGCACCGGCGGAGAACAGCGCGATCTGCACCTGACTCCAGTCAAGCTCCTCAACATCGAGGATCTCGAGGTTCTTGCCGCCAAAACGCACGGTATCACCGGCGCTGCGGCTGGAAGCCAGCGGATAGAGGGTCGCTACCGGAAATTCGCGCTCTTCCAGGATCTCGATCATCGCCTGACCCACGGCGCCGCTGGCACCCAATACCGCTACGTTAAACTGCTGGCTCATTCTGTTCTCCTCTGATAATGCTGCAATGGCACCGGCTGGCGCCATGGTCGGCAGGGCCTCCTGGATCGAGACGCCCTCGCCTGAGATGGCTGTTCCGGCGCAGAAGACGCTGCGCCAGCTCAGTAAAAAATGGGGTCGGTGTGGCCAGTACGGGCTCACGCCTGCCGATTATCTTTCAAATCATAAGAGCCCCGACTCAGGGGCGTGACAGCGCAAATCCCAGTGCACCCAGCGCCTTGTCGGCAAACGCCCCTTCAACCTGCAGGGAGGATAGTTCACGGCGCTCGGGATAGTGCTTGCGCTGCTCATCAAAGCTGCCGGACAAGCCGAGTCGGGCCCGGAAACGGGCATCATCGCGGCGCACGTCATAGACCAGATGCACCAGTTGCTTAATCAGCGCCTGATCCGGCGCGCGGCCCAGCACCACCGCCTGCACATCGGGGGCAGGCAACAGCTGACTCAAATCCTGACGCGGCTGACGCCCCAGCTGCTGGCAGAGCGCCTGATAGAGCATCCAGGTGCCGCGCGCCTTCCCCTCCAGGCTGTAACCGGCGATATGGGGGGTGGCAATCTCGGTATGGGGCACCAGATCCACCAGTGGCTCGGGCTCGTTCTCCCACACATCCATCACCAGTCGCAAAGGCTCATCGCTCAGCTGGCGTGCCAGCAGAGCTCGGTTATCCCACACCTCGCCACGAGATGCGTTGATCAGGATCTGCCCGGCAGGACGGGCGGAAATCTGTTCGGCATCCAGCAGATGGTAGGTGGCATCTTGCCCTTCGCGGGTGATAGGCACGTGGAAGCTGACGATATCGGCGCCAAGAGCGGTCTGGTAATCGACAAAACTGCCGGCGGGATTATCCCGCGCCTTGGGGGGATCGCAGCGCAGCACCCGCATGCCAAGCGCTTGGGCCTTGCCAGCCACGCACTCACCGGTATTACCCGCGCCAACCACCGCCAGGGGCATGGCCGAGAGGTCAAGTTCATAGCGCTCAGCCAGCACCAGCAGGACGGAGAGCACATAATCCCCCACCGAATACTTGTTGCAACCGGGGGAGCTGAAGAAGGGAATATTGCGGCTCGCCAGCAGGGCCTTGTCCACATGGTCGGTACCTATGGTGGCGGTGCCGACAAACCCGAGTTTAGGGCTGGTCGCCAGCAAATCGCCGTTGACGCGGGTGACCGAACGCACCAGCAGCACATCGGCATCCTGCAGATCGCTGGCCTGCATCTGCCGTCCGGGCAAGGCGACCACCTCGCCAAATTCGGCAAACAGCTCGACAGCATGGGGCATATTCTCATCAACGACTATCTTCATCGGGCTCTCTTTGGTCACAACCGCCACGGGGGCGCCATTCTAGCGCAAAGCCGCCCGAGATTTCAGCCTGTGATGCAATCAGCGGTGAAAGGGCGCGACATTCCCTCATCGCAGCGCCACAAGCCGCAGATAACCCGCTCAGTGCTCGGGATCGGGTCGCAAATATGTAAGCAGAGGTAACAAATCACCCACCCGACTTTGCCCGCAGATCGGCTAATGGCACAATGCGCCACTTTCTCACTACCGTCCAACGACCATGCCTCCTTGCACCACGTCACTCTCTCGCAGCCAGGTGCTCGGCTTCACAGCCCTGCTAACCCTGCCCCTGCTGCTACTCGCCACGCTGCCCTGGCAGCCTTTTCTGACCGGCTCCCTGCAATCTGGCTGGTTATGGTGGTCATACGCCCTCACCCGCATGGTCGATATTCCCGGGATCGGGGTCAGTGGCGCCCTCTTGCTGCTGCTGACCCGCTACAAACTCAAACTGGAGCTGGCGCCCTTTATTGCGCTGGGGTGTGCACTGGCGGCCCTGCTCGCTAGCGACTGGGTGCTCAAGAGCCTGATCAAGCACCTGACCGAAGAGCCCAGACCCTACCTGCTCTGGCTGGAGAGTCAGGCGCTGATCCCGGCAATCAAGAGCTTCTACGCCAGTAGTGTCGATGTGCGCAGCGAGCAGGTTCACGCCGCCAGCCAGTTATTGGCACTGCCCGAGTGGCTCGGCCACCATTGGCAAAAGGAGGTGAATTACGCCTTCCCCTCTGGCCACAGCATTGCCGCTATCAGCCTGGCCCAGTTTTTTGGCCTCATCTGGCTGGCCCGCGCCCCCACAGGCGTCTGGCTGCTGCCGCTGTGGGCCTTGGGCGTTGGCATGTCGCGCATGGTGATGGGGATGCACTGGCCGGTGGATGTGCTGGCCAGTGCCCTGCTTGGCACACTCACTGCGCTGATCGCCGCCCGCTGGTGGCTGCACAGATATTGAATCCGGCGCCATCTTGGCGCGGCATCCTGCGTGGGATGGGAGGACAAGCCTGTGCTTTTTTGCCATAATGCCGCCTCATTTTATCCCGACCGAGATCCCATGACCGACGCAGTTCATACCCTCAAGGGCCGTTTCCGTGGTTTTTACCCCGTCGTCATCGATGTTGAAACAGCCGGGTTCAATGCCAAGACCGATGCCCTGCTCGAAATCGCGGCTTACACCCTGAAAATGGATGAGCAGGGCTGGCTCGTTCCCGATCTGGTATTCCACTTTCATGTCGAGCCCTTCGAAGGGGCCAACCTGGAAAAGGCCGCGCTGGAGTTCACCGGCATCGATCCCTACAACCCGTTGCGTGGTGCTGTCTCGGAAAAAGAGGCACTGACCGAGATCTTCAAGGGGATCCGCAAAGGGATGAAGGAGCAGGATTGCGGCCGCGCCATCATAGTGGCCCACAACGCCACCTTCGATCACGGCTTTGTGATGGCCGCCGCCGAACGAGCTGGCCTCAAGCGCAATCCGTTCCATCCGTTTGCCACCTTCGACACCGCCGCTCTCTCCGGGCTAGCACTGGGTCAGACCGTGCTGGCTAAGGCATGCCAGAGCGCCCGCATCCCGTTTGACAATAAAGAGGCGCACTCTGCCCTCTATGACACTGAACGTACCACCGAGCTGTTCTGTCATATCGTCAACCGCTGGAAGAGCATGGGGGGCTGGCCGCCAGCTCATCCGGATGACAACACGCCGGAGACCCCTGCCGACCATGAGGGGCAGGAATAAACGGATGAAGGCTGCCACTGGCAGCCTTCGTTTTTTCGGGGATGTAATTGATCGCACGGCTCACCGGAAATCACCATCACCTCACTATCAACCGCTGTGCGCGCGATGCACTGAGACAAACAGGTCACAAACCCTCATGTTGATCAACCTTGTGCCACCGGCTGCTGTGATATGAGGGGTTTGACTGATTTTTTTCTCGACATTTGTCACATTTTTCGCAAACTAACTCCCCTTCACATGACAGACAGCAATAACAAACTATAAGGAAATCAAATGAATCCAGTTGTTATCGCAGTCGGACTGATGCTGGTGCTCAGTCTGCTGCGGATCAATGTGGTGGTCTCACTGGCGCTGGGCGCCATTGCGGGCGGCCTGGTCGGTGGGCTGTCGTTGACAGAGACCCTCACCACCTTCAGCGGTGGCCTGGGCGGTGGCGCCGAGATTGCGCTCTCCTACGCCATGCTGGGTGCCTTTGCGGTTGCCATCTCCCGCTCCGGGATCACCGACCTGCTGGCCCGCAAGGTGATCAGCCAATTGGGCAAAGATGCCAGCTCGACCCGCATCATGTGGGTCAAAACCCTGCTGCTCTCTTCCGTGCTGGCCGTGGCGATCTCGTCCCAAAACCTGATCCCGGTTCATATCGCCTTTATCCCCATTCTGATCCCGCCGCTGTTGCATGTGATGGCGCAGATGCAGATCGACCGTCGTCAGGTCGCCTGTGTCCTCACCTTTGGCCTGACCGCCACCTATATGGTGCTGCCGGTCGGCTTTGGCGGCATCTTCCTGAACAACATTCTGGCCAAGAACCTGATCGATAACGGCGTGCCGATCACCTCCGGCCAGATCCCGCTGGCCATGGCCATTCCGGTCTGCGGCATGCTGCTGGGCCTGCTCATCGCAGTGTTCATCAGCTATCGCAAACCCCGCCAATACGATCTGGCCAAGATCCTGGAAGCCGAACCAGAGACAGTTGAACTCAATCTCACCCATATCTGGGTCGCCCTGCTGGCCATTGGTGTCGCCCTCGGGTTGCAGCTGATGACCAACAGCATCGTGCTGGGTGCGCTGGCCGGTTTTGTCATCTTCACCTGCGGCGGCGTCATCAAGTTTCGCGAAAGCCAAGATGCCTTCACCCAGGGGGTACGGATGATGTCGCTGATCGGCTTCATCATGATCTCCGCCGCCGGCTTTGCTGCCGTGATGAAGGCGACCCACGGGGTCGATAGTCTGGTCGAGGTGGTCGCCTCCGGCATCGGCCAGCACAAGGGCATCGCCGCCTTCCTGATGCTGCTGGTGGGCCTGCTGATCACCATGGGTATCGGCTCCTCCTTCTCCACCGTGCCCATCATTGCCACCATCTATGTGCCGCTCTGTCTGCAACTGGGCTTCTCCCCGATGGCAATCATCGCACTGGTCGGCACCGCAGGCGCGCTGGGGGATGCCGGTTCACCGGCCTCCGACTCGACCCTGGGCCCCACCTCCGGCCTCAACGCAGACGGCCAGCACGACCATATCTGGGACAGCGTGGTGCCCACTTTTATTCACTACAATATTCCGCTCATCCTGTTCGGCTGGGTGGCTGCCATGGTGCTCTGACCCGCATATCGGACCAAGGCACTATACATATAACAAAGGCGACCTCAGGGTCGCCTTCTTCATTTGCGCTAACCAGTGGCCAGCTCAACCGTGACAAGAGCCGTCGGTCAGATATGACATCGAAGCCATCAGCTCACCGCCACTGATCCCGATCTCCCAAGTTGCCCTGCGCGCTGTTCGGCAATCGCTTGAACAAGGAGTGCCACAGCCTGAGCTGAAAACCATAGATATTGCTCTTCTCTTTTCTTCTGGTTGCCCATATGACAGATATCGCAGCTCTTCGCACACATGGCTCCCGCCACTCTCAGGGCTCTCGATAATAAGAACAACCGCAGCCCAGTAGCCTCGGTAGCAGAACGACTGTTTACGCCAGATAGCACCACAATCGCCCTGAAACAGGGCTTATATAGACCGACACAACACCTCCGAACGCGGTAGCCATCGGCTAAAGCCATGGCCCGTTTGATGGTGTTGTGCTAACACGGGGTAAGCTGCAGCCATAAAAAAAGCCGCTCGATGAGCGGCCTTTTTATCACTGGGTCAGCAATTAACCTTCGCGGCGCTTGCCACCGAATTTACGCTTGTCAGCACCACCTTCACGGCGATCCCCACCCTTATTGAACGGGCGGTCACCACTCGGACGACGATCCTTGTTGAAAGGACGATCGCTGCGCGGCGGACGGCTGGCAGTGTTGCTACCGGCAGGTACTTCGGTGTAGCGGCTGATCTGCAGCGGACGCTGACAAACGCGAGCTTTCTTGATCACTTCCAGCACGTCGCCGGTCATACCCTTGGGCAGATCAACGGTGGAGAAGTCATCAGCGATGTCGATGTTGCCGATGAAACGGCTCTCGATGTTCGCTTCGTTAGCGATAGCACCAACGATCTGGCCCGGCTTGACACCGTGGTTAGCACCCACGTCTACGCGATAGCGCTCCATCTCAACATCCGGGTTGTCTTTCAACGGACGCGGCTCGAGGGAAGGCATACGACGGGCAGGACGATCACCACGGTCAGCGAAGTCACGACCACCAAAATCACGGCCACCATCGCGACGTTCAAAGTCACGACCACCGCGATCATTGCTGGCGTTCAGCAGCGGATCAGGGATGGAGTCATCCAGCAGCAGCGGTTGATCACCCTGAACCAGCTTGGCCAGTGCGGCAGCCAGTTCCAGCGGATCGGCAGAATCCTCTTCGATCAGCTCGTTCACCAGGTTGTGATAGATCTCAAGCTCTTCGCCCATCATGGTTTCACGAATGCGCTCTTTGAACTTGGTCATACGGTGCTGGTTGATGTCTTCGGTGCTCGGCATCTTCATCGGCTCGATGGCCTGACGAGTTGCTTGCTCAATGGCACGCAGCATACGACGCTCACGGGGAGCCACAAACAGAATGGCTTCGCCCTTACGGCCAGCACGACCGGTACGGCCGATACGGTGAACGTAGGATTCGGTATCGTAAGGGATGTCGTAGTTCACCACGTGGGTGATACGCTCAACGTCCAGACCACGGGCAACTACGTCGGTCGCGATCAGGATGTCCAGTTGACCTTGACGCAGCTTGTCAACGGTACGCTCACGCAACTTCTGCGGGATGTCACCGTGCAGCGCTTCACAAGCGTGGCCGCGGGCGGCCAGTTTGCCAGCCAGCTCTTCGGCAGCATTCTTGGTACGCACAAAGACCAGTACTGCTTCGTACGGCTCGACTTCAAGCAGACGAGTCATGGCGTCCAGCTTGTGCAGACCGGTTACCTGCCAGTAGCGCTGACGAATGGTCGGGGCAGTGGAGGTTTTGGAGACAATCTTGATCTCTTTCGGCTGCTTCAGGTGCTTCTGGGCAACACGACGGATCTGGTCCGGCATGGTGGCAGAGAACAGGGCAACCTGACGGGTGCTCGGGCACTGGTCCATGATCCAGTCAACGTCGTCGATGAAGCCCATACGCAGCATTTCATCAGCTTCGTCCAGAACCAAGGCTTTCAGGCCGGAGAGGTCCAAGTTCTTGCGACGGATCAAGTCCATCACACGACCAGGAGTACCTACAACAACCTGAGCGCCACGACGCAGTGCGCGGGTCTGGGTTTCGTAAGAGGAACCGCCGTAGATAGGCAGAACGTGGAAATCAGGCATGTGCTTGGCATAACGTTGGCACGCCTCAGCAACTTGCAGCGCCAGTTCACGGGTAGGTGCCAACACCAAAACCTGGGTGTTGCGGTTACCAGCTTCCAGACGAGATAAAAGAGGCAAGGCAAAAGCAGCGGTCTTCCCTGTACCGGTTTGCGCCTGCCCCAGCAGATCGTGTCCCGCCATCAGGTGGGGAATTGCTGCGGCCTGGATCGGTGACGGGCGCTCATAGCCCACGTCCTGCAGCGCTTTCAATACAGGCGCGGCCAGTCCAAGCTCACTAAAAAGGGGCAGTTGTTCGGTATCAGACATAGATTCTTCCAGATTAAGGCAGGCGGCTAAACACCGCGGAATAGCAAAAAGGCGGCGATTATAGCGCCACTTTGTTCTGCTGTCTTGAAAAATGTGATAAGCCTCTCAAGACGTTGGCAATTATAGAGGGATCTGGCGACTATAGCTTGCTTATTTTGCACCCTTAGGGCGTTATTGCAGATCACTCCTCTCCGGAGTCCTTGCCCCGCTTGTGTTTGAGCACCGCCATGGTCAGTCGGCTGGTGCACAATAAACGCTCACGTTCATCCCGAATTTCAATTTGCCACACCTGAGTCGTCGCCCCCAGATGCAACGGTGAGCAACGCCCGCTGACCACCCCTTCCCGTTTGGCCCGCAGATGGTTGGCATTCACCTCCAGTCCCACGCAGTAACTCTCAAGCCCCACCGCCATGTTGGCGGCAATCGATCCCAAGGTTTCCGCCAATACCACGGACGCGCCGCCATGCAGCATGCCAAGGGGCTGGTGGGTGCGATGATCCACCGGCATGGTCGCTTCCAGCCAATCGGGGCCAAAGGCGGTATAGACGATGTCGAGATGGGCCATCAGGGTGTTGCGAGAGGTGGCATTGAGCCCGTCCAGACTCATGGGTTTACGCCAGATAGGGGCAATATCGTGACTCATGGCAAGCAACTCCTTAAATCAATAATGGATTGGTGCCGATGGGGTGACACACTCCGCATCGGCAAACCGGGTCAGAAAACAAGCTGCCCCGAGCAAGGGGCAGCTTGATAAGTGATAACAGCAACCGGGACATCACCAGGGATAAGTCACCCCTGGCCACTCATCCCAAGGCTCTTGCCGCCCCGGCAGCCGGGGTTCAGGCCACTGCCAGACGTTGGCGAGCCAGTCGCGCAGCAGTGCCTCCAGATCCTCATCCGTGATGGGCGCCTCGGCCACCTTCCAGAAGAAGAGCTCCACAGTTACCTCCGGCAGCACCGAAGGATAGAGATAAACCCCGCCCCAGAATTGCGGATCCCGATTCGAGCTCCAGAGGCCATAGGCAAAGGAGCGCTTGGCCAGAAACTCCGACTGCTGCCACTCCAGATCCCCTTGGTGCTGACTCAGGCTGAAGTTAGCGGAAGGCCAGATATCGTTCGGGCGAAACAGCTGATGGAGCTGCTCGCGCTCGCGCAACATGGCGACAAACTCCACCACCGCCTGAGCGGGGGTGGCGGGCAACAACAAGAAACGCGGGTGCCGATAGGCTTGCGGCACCCGAAACCGCTTGGGAAAACGCAGCATCAGAGCAGCTCCAGCAGGGCTTGCAGCGGATGCTTCAGTTTTTCCCCCTCCATTCGCTTGACCTGACTGCGGCACGAATAGCCGGTCGCCAGACAGCGTCCCTTGGGCAGACGGGCGAGCGGTTCGGCCCAGCTCAGCCCATAGATCCCCTTGGAGTTCTCCACCTGTTTGACGTCATGGCCATAGGTGCCCGCCATGCCACAGCAACCCAC
The DNA here is from genome assembly GCF_900079845.1 of Aeromonas sp. EERV15. Lineage (NCBI taxonomy): Bacteria > Pseudomonadati > Pseudomonadota > Gammaproteobacteria > Aeromonadales > Aeromonadaceae > Aeromonas > Aeromonas sp. EERV15. The sequence goes on from NZ_FKKY02000021.1 coordinate 20,455, forward strand.
AGCGACCGGCTGCAAGCTGGCCCCGAAGCGGCCGAACAGGGTGCTCCAGTCGCCGTGGGTTGAGGGTTTGGCGGTCTTCTCGGTGCAGTGGGCAAACAGATACCAGGGTTCGGGTTCGGGCTCGCTCCCCTCCCCGCTCTTTGCCTTATCGGCGCTAACGGGCAGTTGATCTGCTGGCAGCGAGAGCAGCCACTCCTGTGGCAGCAATACCTGAAAATCGCCGCGGGCCGAACCCAGCGCCTTGGCATACTCGTCGCGATAGCAGAGCACCATGGCCGGATCCACCCCCACCATGGGAATGCCGAGCGCCGCCACCTTGTTGAGGAACTGGGCGCTGTTGGCGGCGGTGCGGGCAAAGGCACGCAGGAAACCCTTGATATGTTGGGGTTTGCCGTTGGGTTTAAAGGGCAGCAGGTAGGGCTGAAACCCGAGCTTGCTGGCCAGTTTCACCAGGTCCCGCACCACGGGGGCATCATAATAGCTGGTGAAGGGATCCTGCACGATGAGCACCACCTTCTGGCGTTGCTCGGCGCTCATCCGCTCCAGCCCCGGCAAGTCAAAATAGCGGGCGCGGTTGTCGTGCAGGCTCTCGGCCAGGGTCGGCACCGAGAGCAGCGGCACATCGACCATGCCGATGCTCTTCTCGGTCGCCTTCTGGGCCCACTCTTTTTCCAGGAAGAAGTTGACCAGTTTCGGCGCTTTGGCAAGCAGCGGCGCATAGCTTTCGACGGTGCCGACGAAGTAATCCTTGGGCGCGCGCAGGTAGCGGCCGTGGTAAAGCTGCATAAAACGGGCGCGAAAATCGGGCACATCCACCTTGATCGGGCACTGGCTGGTGCACGCCTTGCAGGCCAGACAACCCGCCATCGCCTCCATCACCTCGTGGGAGAAGTCGTATTCGCCGCGCTGTTTGGCCCAGCTGTTGCGCACCTTGTCCACCAGCTGTTTGAAGCGCACGCCACCGGATTGCAGCGCCACCTCTTCTGCAAGCGGATCAAAACCCTGCTCCGCCAGCTGGCGCAGCCATTCGCGCATCAGGCCCGCCCGCCCCTTGGGAGAGTGTCGGCGATCACGGCTGATCTTGACCGAGGGACACATGGGGGAGTCGGTCTCGAAGGTGAAACAGAGGCCGTTGCCGTTGCAATCCATGGCGCGGGTGTAGCTGGTACGCACCGCGAGCGGGATCTGGCGATCAAACTTGCCGCGCTTGGGGCCATCCACCGACACCAGCTCGGCGCCGCTGCCATACGGAATACAGATCTTGCCCGGGTTGATACGGTTAGCCGGGTCGAACGCCCCCTTGACCCGCTGCAGCTCTTCCCACAGCTCGCCAAAGAAGGCGGGGCTGTATTCGGAGCGAAAACCCTTGCCGTGCTCCCCCCACATCAGGCCGCCATATTTGGCGGTGAGCGCCACCACCTGATCGGAGATGCGGCGCAGCAGCACCTCCTGCTCGGGATCGCACAAGTCCAGCGCCGGGCGCACGTGCAGCACACCGGCATCGACGTGGCCAAACATGCCGTAGTCGAGGCCGTGGGCATCGAGCAGGGCGCGAAATTCCATGATGAAATCGGCCAGCGACTCTGGCGGCACAGCGGTATCTTCAGTGAAGGCCACCGGTTTCTTGCGCCCTTCGGCGTTGCCCAGCAGCCCCACCGACTTCTTGCGCATGGAGTAGATGGTCTCGATGCTCGGCAGGTGGTCACACACCTGATAGCCGATGATCCCGGCTTCCCCCTTGGCCAGCAGATCGTCGATGCGGCGGCAGAGCTCCGCCACCTTGGCGTGGTGCTCATCCTCATCTGTGTCGGCAAACTCGACGATATTGAGCCCCTGCAGATCCTTACCGGGCACATCCTGAATCAGGTTTTTCACCGAATGCCAGATGATATCGGCGCGGGCCAGCCCCAACACCCGGGAGTCCACCGTCTCCACCGACAGCGCCTCTGCCGCCACCATAAAGGGGGCGTTGCGCAGGGCCGAGGGGAAGCTGTCGTACTTGACGTTGACCAGGGTGCGATAGCGCGGGATGAGGGTGATGTTGAGTTTGGCTTCGGTGATAAAGCCGAGGGATCCTTCCGAGCCGCACAGCACCCGGCTCACATCCAGGGTGTCGCTGTCGGGTTGATAGAGGTGCTTGAGATCGTAACCTGTCAGAAAGCGGTTGAGCTTGGGGAAGATGGCTTCGATGTCGGCGCGGCGCTCCTTGCCGATGCGATAGAGGGTGCGATAGATCTCCCCTTCACGATTTTCCAGCGCCAGCTTGTCAGCCAGTCGCTCACCGGTCAGCGGCTCGGTGGCCATGATGTCGCCGTTCTCCAGCACCGCTTTGAGCCCCAGCACGTGATCCGAGGTTTTGCCGTAAACGAGGGACCCCTGCCCCGAGGCGTCGGTGTTGATCATGCCGCCCAGGGTGGCGCGGTTGGAGGTGGAAAGATCTGGCGAGAAGAAGTAGCCATGGGGCTTGAGCCAGGCGTTGAGCTGGTCTTTTACCACCCCGGCCTGGGCGCGCACCCACCCCTCTTCCAGATTAATTTCCATGATCTGGTTCATATAACGGGAGAGATCGACGATAATGCCGCCGCCCAATGACTGACCATTGGTGCCGGTACCGCCACCACGAGGGAAAAAACTCAAGGAAGCGAACGCCGGCTCCGCGGCCAGCTTGAGCATTGCTGCTATGTCGTCCGCACTGCGCGGATAGAGAACCGCCTGGGGTACTACCTGATAGACGCTGTTATCCGTCGCCATCGCCAACCGGCTTGCATAAGACTTTTCGATATCACCACGAAATGCGCTGCGCTCTAGCAACTCAAGAAACTGCAGGGTTGCGGGTGACAAACTGTCCTGGTAATCGAGTCTCGGGATCATGAATCCTTGTTCCCATCCTTTGCTTGATGCCGGCACGCCGGCGACAACGACTGGCCAGCCGCCTATCAATGGCAATCAGACCAGTCCGCTCACATGTGAGCGGGCAGTATATCAGCAAGAAAACCGCTTGCCCTTGGCAATATTCACCATTTGAATGGAGGACTTTTATGGCTCACTATCGCCATGTTATCAGTACGTTTATCACCACCGAAAAGCAGGCTCTGACCCTGTCGCTGTTCGGCAGCATAGGGTTTGCCATCTTCGGCATCGGCTATGGCCTGCTGGTGGGATCCCACGCGATTATGCTCGACGGTCTTTTTAGCCTGTTCAGTATGGGCATGACCGGCCTTGGCCTCATCACCGCCTACCTCGTTACCCGCCCCTCCGATGCCCGCTTCCAGTACGGCTACGCCCATTTCGAACCCATTGCCAATGTGATCAACGGGGTCATCATTTTACTGCTCTGTCTGGGGGCGCTTTATAGCGGCATCACCACCCTGCTGGCGGGCGGCCGTGACATTGACCTCGGCCACGCGCTGATCTGCGCCGCTATCTCCACCTTTTTATGCTCCCTGTTTTATCTGGTCGAAGCGCGCTTGGCGAAGCAGTTCAACTCCGAACTGGTGCGGGTCGATTCAGAGGAGTGGCTGGTTGATACCATCCTGAGTGCCACCCTGCTGGTGGGTTTTTTGGTCGCGATGGGGCTAGATACCATCGGCTATGGCCAATACAACCGTTACATCGACCCGGTGCTGGTTTCGCTACTGGCCCTCTGCGCCACTCTCATTCCCATCAAGGTGCTCGGTCGCAACCTGCGGGAAGTGTTGAAGATCGCCCCCAAGGGAGATGTGCCACGGCAAGTCGAGCTGGAGATCGAGGCGCTGCGCCAGCGCCACGGCATAGAGTGCTACAGCCATCTGGCCAAAAGCGGTCGCCGCTTCGATCTGGAATTGAACATTCTGGTGGCGCCGGGTCAGGAGTGGCCCGTCGAACGTCAGGATGCCCTGCGCCAGGAGCTCTGGTCTCGCCTTGGCGACACCCTGGGCGATGCCTGGCTGTCGGTCTGTTTCACCCGCGAAAAGCGCTGGTTGTAACGACCGCACGGGGGAGCGTGGCACCGCCGCCTCCCCCTGTCGCATCACAACCCCATCACGCCACGCTGACACTGCTCTTGCCAAATTGGCGCCAGCCGCTATCATCAGGGCTCATTTTTCACCCGAGGTTTTATTGCCCATCATGGACAATCCCCGAAGTTGCCCTTCGTCTCTCTCTGTCAAAGCCTATCTTTTTCTGCTTAATCAGCGCCTCTGAATAACACCTTTGCCTTGCTGTTACTGCGGCCATCGTGCGCCGTGATCACTGTTTGCTCTGTCTGTTTTTATTGAGGTCGTCACAATGGAATTGCTGCTGGATCCCCATATCTGGATCGGTCTGTTTACCCTGATCATTCTGGAAATCGTGCTCGGGATCGACAACCTGGTCTTTATCGCCATCCTGGTGAAAAAACTGCCCCCCGCCCAGCGGGACAAGGCACGCGTCATCGGCCTGTCGCTGGCCCTGCTGATGCGACTTGGGCTCTTGAGTATCATGTCATGGCTGGTCACCCTGACCACCCCGATTTTGCACCTGTGGGATCACCCCTTCTCCGGTCGAGACCTGATCCTGATGGGGGGCGGCCTGTTCCTGCTGTTCAAGGCTACCTCCGAGCTGCATGAACGGCTGGAAGCCAAACCCCAGGATGACGGCCCGGTCGGCGCCTACGCCAGCTTCGGCGTGGTGATCGCCCAAATTCTGGTGCTGGATGCGGTCTTCTCGCTCGACTCCATCATCACCGCCGTCGGCATGGTGGAACACCTTGGCGTCATGATGGCCGCCGTGACTATCGCCATGGTGGTGATGGTGCTCGCCTCCAAGCCGCTGACCCGTTTCGTCAACGCCCACCCCACCGTGGTGGTGCTCTGTCTGAGCTTCCTGCTGATGATCGGCTTCAGCCTGGTGGCGGAAGGATTCGGCTTCCATATTCCGAAAGGCTACCTCTACGCAGCCATCGGCTTCTCGGTGCTGATCGAGTTTTTCAACCAGCTGGCCCAGCGCAGCGCCATGCGTCACGAATCCAAACAGCCCCTGCGCGAGCGCACCACTGCCGCCATCTTTAAATTGATGGGCAGCAAGGCCTATCAGGATCAGCCGGATGACGATCTGGATGCCCCGGCCGTAGCGCCGGTGAGCTTTGGCGAGGAGGAGCGCTATATGGTGACCGGCGTACTGTCGCTGGCCGAGCGCTCCATTCGCACCATCATGACCCCGCGCTCGGAGATGGCCTGGATCGATATCAACGACTCCAGCGACGAGATCCGCGCCCTGTTGCAGCGCGAGCCCCACAGCCTGTTCCCTATCTGTGACGGGGATCTGGACGAGGTGATCGGAGTGGTCAAGGCGCGCGATCTGCTGTTTGCCTTGAATGAAGGGCAATCCTTGAGCGAACTGGCAAAGCAGAACGACCCCATTATCGTGCCGCAAACCATCAACGTGATCCGTCTGTTGGCGGAGCTGCGCAAAGCCAAGGGAAGCCTTATTCTGGTCTCCGACGAGTTTGGCGTGATCCAGGGGCTGGTCACCACCCACGATCTGCTGGAGGCCATCGTCGGCGAGTTGCCGGACGAGGACGAAACCCCGGATATCGTGCGCGATGGCGAAGGGTGGCTGATCAACGGCAGTACCAACATCCACCATGTGGAGCAGGTACTGGAGCACGAGGGTCTGGTAAGTGACAACGACGAGTATGTGACCCTGGCGGGCATGCTGCTTTCCCACTTTGGCATCCTGCCCAGCACGGGCCAGCAGTTGCGACTGCAGCAGCTCAGCTTCGAGGTCGTCGAGGTGAGCGAGCGGCGCATCGAGCGGGTGCGGGTGATCCCGCAGGCAGTGTAAGCTGCCCACCGTCATGACAAGAGGGCCACACGGCCCTCTTTTTTTGCCTCTGGATCCGGCACGAAATAGATAGCCGCCCCTATTTAACGGCCGGTTGGTCTGATTGCTGCATTTTTCGCAATTCAATTATGCAATTACCCCTCTTTTTCACAACAAGATGCAGGCATAGAGTGGCGTCACTCCCACCATGAGGAACTCAAGATGAGCCACGATCACCTGTTCTGCCCGCTGCGCCTCGGCCAGCTACACCTTGCCAACCGCATCGTCATGCCCCCCATGACCCGCTCCCGTGCCAGTCAGCCCGGTGACATGGCCAACGCCATGATGGCGAGCTACTACGCCCAGCGCGCCGACGCGGGCCTGATCATCAGCGAAGGCACCCAAATCGACCCCATGGGCAAGGGCTACGCCTGGACGCCGGGGATCTACAGCGCCGAGCAGATCGCCGGCTGGAAGGGGGTGACCGATGCCGTGCACGCCAAGGGCGGCACCATCTTCGCCCAGCTCTGGCACGTCGGCCGGGTCACCCACCCCGACAACATCGGCGGTGCCCAGCCTATCTCTTCGTCAGCCATTGCTGCCGTGGGGGTCAAGGTGTTCGTCGATAACGGCAGCAATGCGCCGGGTTTTGTCGAGACCGTCACCCCGCGCGCCATGACCCAGAGCGATATCGAGCAGGTGATCGGCCAGTTCCGCCAAGCGGCCCGCAACGCCATCAGCGCCGGTTTTGACGGCATTGAGCTGCACGCCGCCAACGGTTATCTCATCAACCAGTTCCTCGACTCCGAATCCAACGCCCGCACCGACAGTTACGGCGGTTCGCTGGAGAATCGGCTGCGCTTCCTCAAAGAGGTGACTGAGGCAGTCAGTGCCGAGATTGGTGCCGATCGGGTTGGGGTGCGTCTTGCGCCGCTCACCACCCTCAACGGCACCGTCGATGCCAACCCGCAGCAGACCTATCTGGCGGCTGCCCGCCTGCTGGGCCAGCTCAATGTCACCTACCTGCACATTGCCGAAGCGGACTGGGACGATGCCCCCCTGATGCCGGAGAACTTCAAGCAGGGTCTGCGGGATGCCTTCCCCAACACCCTGATCTATGCCGGTAAATATGATGGTGATCGCGCGCGCGCCGCCCTCGAAGCGGGCTGGGCCGACATGATTGGCTTTGGCCGCCCCTTCGTCGCCAACCCGGATCTGCCGAACCGGCTGCGCCACGGCTATCCGCTGGCCCCCCACGATCCGGCCACCCTGTTTGGCGGCGGCGGGAAGGGGCTGACCGACTACCCCGTCTATCAGGCCGATGACGCAACCACCAGCCGCTGATTGCCAATGGCCAGCAGGCCACTTAAGCAGGCCCCACAGGTTGGGGCCTGCTGTCTTGTTGCGCACTCGCAACAGTGATAGTTATGACTGTCTTACTGTTGCAATCATCTCGTTAAGCTCTCCCACTGTTTCGCAAGGAGTCCTCATGAATCACACCCAAGCCTGGTGCTGGCACGCCCCCGGTGAACCGACCCAGCTTACCCTCGCCGACCTGCCGCTCTCGCCGCTCGCCCCCGATGAGGTGCTGGTGGCTAACCGGGTCATCGCCTTCAACCCGGTGGACTGGAAGCTGATCGAATATGGTCATGGCAACTGGCAGGACGGTCAGGTGCCCGGCGTCGATGGCATGGGCACTATCGTGGAACTCGGTGCCAACGTCAGCCATCTGCGCCTCGGCGCCCGGGTCGCCTACCACACCGATCTGCGCCACCACGGCAGCTTTGCCCGCCACACCCGGGTACCGGCTCGCGCCCTGCTGCCGGTGCCCGATGCCCTGAGTGATGAGGCGGCCGCCGCCCTGCCCTGTCCCGGCCTCACCGCCTGGCAGGCGCTGGCCAAGCTGCCACGCCTGCACGGGGAAGCACTGCTCATCACCGGCGCAGGCAGCAGTGTTGGCCGCTTTGCGGTGCAACTGGCCCTCAAGCAGGGAGCGCGGCTATTTGCCAGCGCCAGCCCACGCCACCATCAGTGGCTCAAACAGATAGGCGTGCAGGGGGTGGCCGATTATCGGGATCCGGAGTGGCTGGCCATCTTGCAGGCAGCCAACGGTAACGAGCCGTTCGAGGGGATCATCGATCTGGTCTCCAGCCAGCAGGCAGAAAGCTTGTTGCCTGCCCTTGGCTACTACGGCCATATGGTGACTGTGCTCGGGCGCATCCCCCACAATCCGCAACCCGCCTTTGCCCACTGCCTCTCATTACACGAGATTGCGCTGGGCGCTCAACATGCCTTTGGCACCGACAAGCAATGGAGCCGACTGGTGGCTGCCGGTGTCGCCATGATGGCGCAGATGGCGAGCGGCGAGCTGACCCTGCCGCCGCTGGTGGTCGGCAATTTCGAGGAGCTGCCGACCCTGCTCGACCGCTTCAAGCGTGAAGGACAGGGCGAGAAGTTTCTGGTGCGAGTGGCGTAACGCTACCTTCCCCCGGCAGCAACACCTGCCATTGAAACGAGAGAGGCCCGCCAGTGATGGCGGGCCTCTCTTTATATCTACTGCATGTCATCTCGACTTCATTAGCACCTGACTCAGTGCAGGATCACTCCGTGGATCTCGGCATAACTGCGGATCTCCCGGGTCAGCCGCGCCTTGTCGGCCAGAGAGAGCCAGCTCGCCTCAACGGCATTGAGCGACAAGCGGCAGAGCTGACTCATGGTCGCACCGAGGCCATCGGCCAGCGCCACAAAGTTGGCCCCCATGTAGCCGCCGAAGTAGGCGGGATCGTCCGAGTTGATGGTGACGCAGAGCCCCTGCTCCAGCAACCGCAACACATTGTGCTTGGCCATATTGCCAAACACCTTGAGTCGGGTGTTGGAGAGGGGGCAGACGGTGAGGGGCAACCGGGTATCGGCCAGATAACGCAGCAATTCAGGATCATCAGCCGAGCGTACCCCGTGATCGATACGGCATACCTGCAGCTCGTTGATCGCCTGCCAGATGTAGTCGGCAGGCCCCTCTTCACCGGCGTGGGCCACCACCGGCAGCCCCAACTCGCGGCAGCGGGCAAAGACCCGGGCAAACTTGCTGGGCGGATTGCCCTGCTCCCCCGAATCGAGGCCAATGCCGTGAATACGGGCGAGAAACGGCTCCGCCTCTGCCAAGGTAGCAAAGGCCTCCTCCTCACTGAGGTGGCGCAAGAAGCTCATGATCAGCCGCCAGCTGATGCCAAACTCCTTCTCCCCGGTCTGCAGCGCCCGCTCGATGCCGCCGAGCACAGTGGCAAAAGAGACGCCGCGGGCGGTGTGGGTCTGCGGGTCGAAGAAGATCTCCACATGCACCACCTTGTCGGCGGCGCAGCGCTCAAGATAGGCCCAGGTGAGGTCGAAGAAGTCCTGCTCGGTCACCAGCACGCTGGCGCCGCGATAGTAGAGGTCGAGAAAGGATTGCAGGCAGTCAAAGTCATAGGCGGCGCGCACGCTCGCCACGTCGGGCCAGGGTAGTGGCACACCGTTGCGGTGGCCCAGCTCAAACATCAGTTCAGGTTCGAGGCTGCCCTCGATATGCAGGTGCAGCTCCAGTTTCGGCAGTCCGGCGATAAATTGCGCGGCGGTGAGGTGTTCGGTTGTGACTGGCTTGGGAATTGGGGTGTCCATAGCGACGGCTCCATCAGCAAAGTGATCCGGCGTCAGCCCCTCCACCAGACTGACCCGACGGCAGCTTTATTGTGCACCCAAGTGGCGAGACAGGGGAGACTTGTCATCAAACAGACTTATAATGGCGTCACAAAAATCATAAATGATTGAACATCTTAACGATTGGCGGCTCGCCTGCGCCCTGACAAGGAGTTTTCATGAAGAAGAACGTCATCTGCGATATCGACGGTGTCATCCTGCACAACAACGATCTCATCCCCGGTGCCGACCGTTTCGTCCACCGCCTGCTGGAGCAGGGTAGCAAGCTGCTGTTCCTCACCAACTACCCGGCCCAGACCCAGAAAGATCTGCAAAACCGCTTCCGCTCCGCCGGGATCGAAGTACCGGAGGAGAGCTTCTACACCTCCGCCATGGGCACCGCCGACTTCCTCAAGCGCCAGGATGGCAAGAAGGCCTATGTGATCGGTGAAGGGGCGCTGACCCACGAGCTCTACAAGGCCGGTTTCACCATCACCGACATCGACCCCGACTTCGTGGTGGTGGGCGAAACCCGCAACTACAACTGGACCATGATGCAGCTGGGCGCCAAGTTCGTCGATCAGGGGGCCCGCTTTATCGCCACCAACCCGGATACCCACGGCCCCATGATGCACCCGGCCTGCGGCGCCCTGTGCGCCCCCATCGAGCGGATGACCGGCAAGAAGCCGTTTTATGTCGGCAAACCGAGCGCCTGGATCATCCGTGCGGCACTGAACCGGATGGAGGCCCACTCCGACGACACCATCATCATCGGCGACAACCTGCGCACCGACATTCTGGCGGGCTTTCAGGCCGGTCTCGAGACGGTGCTGGTGCTCTCCGGGGTGAGCAAGGTGGCGGATATCGACCGCATGCCGTTCAGGCCGAACCATATTTTCGACTCCGTGGTCGACATCGATATCGTCTAATCGCAACCCAAGCGTTAAACAGGGCAGGTCTCTCCTGCCCTTGCAGGATCTGTTATGGAACCCATTCTGATCGCCGTGGCCTTTGGCTGCGGCATGCTGGTCAATCTGATTGGCCTGCCCCCTCTGCTCGGCTTTCTGGCCGCCGGTTTTATCCTCAACGGCATGGGATATGAAAATACCCCCGCCCTGAGCGAGGTGGCCGATCTCGGCGTCACCCTGCTGCTGTTCACCATCGGCCTCAAGCTCAATATCAAGACCCTGATGCGACGCGATGTGTGGGGCACCACCAGCCTGCACCTGCTGCTCTCCACCCTGCTGTTTACCGTGGTGCTGCTGGTCTGCAAGGGACTGGGGCTCCATCTCGCCCTGTCGCTGGACTGGAAGCTGGCGCTGCTGCTGGGCTTTGCCCTCTCCTTCTCCAGCACCGTCTTTGCGGTCAAGGTATTGGAAGATCGCAGCGACATGAACGCCCTCTACGCCCGCATCGCCATCGGGGTGCTGGTCATGCAAGACGTGTTCGCCGTGGCCTTTCTGGCGTTTTCCAGCGGCAAGTGGCCCAGCATCTGGGCGCTCTGGGTGCTGGGACTGCCGCTGCTGCGCCCGCTGCTGTTCAAACTGCTGGAGCGGGCTGGTCACGGTGAGTTGCAGGTACTGTTCGGGGTGTTTCTGGCGCTGGTCGTCGGGGCCGCCGGTTTTGAAGTGGTCGGGCTCAAGCCGGATCTCGGGGCGCTGATCGTCGGCATGCTGCTCGCCTCCCATCCGGCGGCAGCGGGATTGGCCAAGGCGCTGTTTAACCTCAAAGACCTCTTTCTGGTCTGCTTCTTTCTCACCATCGGTCTCAACGGCCTGCCGACCCACGACACCATGTTGCTGGCACTGGCGCTGGTGCTGGCCCTGCCGCTCAAAAGCGCCCTCTACTATCTGGTCTATAGCGGCGCCCACCTGCGGGTGCGTACTGCCCTGCTCTCTACCCTGGCGCTCAGCAACTTCTCGGAGTTTGGCCTGATCGTTGCCGCCATCGCTGCCAAGGCGGGCTGGATCTCCCACGAGTGGCTGGTGGCGGTCTCGCTGGCACTGGCGGCGAGCTTTATGATCTCGGCCCCGCTCAATGCCCAGAGCGAGCGCATTTACCACCGCATCGGCCACTGGCTGCGGGGATTGCAGGCGAGCAACCTCCATCCGGAAGACAGGCCCATCGAGCTTGGCGATGCGGAGGTGATCATCCTCGGCATGGGGCGGATTGGTCAGGGGGCCTACTTCGAGCTGGAGAACAAATACGGCAACGTCATCCTCGGGGTGGAAAACGACAGCGAGAAGCTGCCCACCCTGCGCGAACAGGGGATGAACGTCATCGAAGGGGATGCCACCGATACCGACTTCTGGGACAAGGTGCTGCTCTCCAATCAGGTCAATCTGGTGCTGCTGGCGATGCCCCACCACTCGGGTAATCTCTACGCCATCGAGAAGCTGCGCAGCCACGGATTCAGCGGCAAGATCGCCGCCATCGTCCGCTTCGAGGATGATATCGCCTCCCTGCAGGAGCAGGGGGTGGATGCGGTGTTCAACGTCTACAACGAAGCGGGCAGCGGCTTTGCCCGCCATGTGATCCGCCGCTTGCAGCCGCGCTGAGCACTGGCATCGGGGGCTTGGCAAGGAGATGTGCATCGTTTAAGTTATGCACAACCTCGTTTAATAAAACGAACGTGGGGCCGGGATGGCCCCGCTTTTATATCTCATTGCCAGGGAGGCACCATGAAGACCCTCAACGACTGGATCCTGCTCGACCGCCACGAGGCGGCCCCTACCCAGCTGATGCCCGCCCCCGAGCGCATCAGGGCGGGCAACCCGACGCAAAATATCTGGAATCACTACTCCGACCCCAGCCAGCAGTTTCATGTGGGCTTCTGGGCTTGCGAGCCGGGCCGCTGGGCCATCCACTACACCGAACACGAGTATTGCCAGCTGCTGGAAGGGGATGTGGTGATCCACGACCGTCAGGGCGGCCAGCTGGCCCTCAAACCGGGGGATCAATTCGTGATTCCCGCCGGCTTTGTCGGCGAGTGGGAGACCCTCACCCCCTGCCGCAAGGTTTATGTGATCTTCGAACCCGCCTCGGCTTGACGTTCACGTCACCCTGCCCCGTCGCAGCAGCCCTTATCCTGTTGATCTGCTTGACGCTTACGGCATGATTTTCTGCGGTTTTCCCGCTTGCAAAAGGTTTTTCCGCTAGGCATTGTGTCTGACGAGGAATGTAAATGGAATTTCGAGCCCGGACGTGGGGGGCTCATATAAAAATCAAGAGGATTACCGCCAATGTGTTCTATTTTCGGCATTCTGGACATCAAAACCGACCCGGCTCTATTGCGCAAATCGGCGCTGGAGATGTCCAAGCGACTGCGTCACCGCGGGCCTGACTGGTCCGGCGTCTACAGCTCCGACAAAGCCATTCTGGTGCACGAGCGCCTGGCCATCGTCGATCCGGGCAATGGCGCCCAGCCGCTCTACAACCCCGAGCGCACTCACGTATTGGCCGTCAACGGCGAGATCTACAACCACAAAGAGCTGGAGAAGAACCTCAAGGTCGACTTCCAGTTTCAGACCAAATCCGACTGTGAAGTGCTGCTGGCCCTCTACAAGGAGAAGGGCCCGGCGTTTCTAGACGATCTCAACGGTATCTTCGCCTTTATCCTCTATGACGCCGAGCAGGATGCCTACCTGATTGGTCGTGACCATATGGGGATCATCCCCCTCTATACCGGTCGCGACGAACACGGCAACTTCTATGTCGCCTCCGAGATGAAGGCGCTGGTGCCGGTCTGCAAGAGCGTCGAAACCTTCCCGCCGGGACACTACCTGTGGAGCAAGGATGGCGAGCTCAAACAGTGGTACCAGCGTGACTGGATGGAGTACGGCGCAGTCGAGCACAACGTCAGTGACAAGGCCGAACTGAAAGCGGCGCTGGAAGCGGCAGTCAGACGCCAGCTGATGTGCGACGTCCCTTATGGCGTGCTGCTCTCCGGTGGGCTGGATTCGTCGGTGATCTCCGCCATCACCAAGATCTACGCCGCCCGTCGGGTGGAAGACGATGGCAACAGCGAAGCCTGGTGGCCGCAGCTGCACTCCTTCGCCGTTGGCCTCGAAGGCTCGCCGGATCTCGCCGCTGCCCGCAAGGTGGCCGACCATCTGGGCACCATCCACCACCAGATCCACTTCACCGTGCAAGAGGGTCTGGATGCCCTGCGCGACGTCATCTATCACCTCGAGACCTATGACGTCACCACTATCCGCGCCTCCACCCCGATGTATCTGATGGCCCGTTACATCAAGGCGATGGGGATCAAGATGGTGCTCTCCGGCGAAGGCTCTGACGAGCTGTTCGGTGGCTACCTCTACTTCCACAAGGCCCCCAACGCTAAAGAGTTCCACGAAGAGAACGTGCGCAAGCTCGCCTCTTTGCACCTCTATGACTGCCTGCGTGCCAACAAGTCGATGGCCGCTTGGGGCGTGGAAGGTCGTGTGCCCTTCCTCGACAAGGAGTTCATGGACGTGGCGATGCGCCTGCAACCCGCCGACAAGATGTGTGGCAAGGGCAAGATCGAGAAGCACATACTGCGCGAAGCGTTCGAGGAGCTGTTGCCCCACGAAGTGGCGTGGCGCCAGAAGGAGCAGTTCTCCGACGGCGTAGGTTATTCGTGGATCGACAGCCTGAAGGCGATGGTCGAGACCGAAGTGACGGATCAGATGTTCGAGGCGGCCGCATTCCGCTTCCCCATCAACACCCCGCTCACTAAAGAGGCCTATTTTTATCGCGCCATCTTCGACGAGCACTTCCCGCTGGAAGCCGCCGCCCGCACCGTGCCCTATGGCAAGTCGGTCGCCTGCTCCACCCCCACCGCGCTGGAGTGGGATGCCAAGTTCAAGGAGATGGCTGACCCGTCCGGCCGCGCCGTGATGGACGTTCACCAGCAAGGCTACTAAGCCCGAACGGGGCAACCCGAGCGGATAACGCCAGATAGCAAAAAGCCCTTCACCATGGTGAAGGGCTTTTTCATATCCCCGCCCGCCAAACCACATCAGACCACGCAGATAGTTGATTTTTCATAAATATTTAATTTTTTTACCTGATGACCATTCATTGACAGGGTGTGCTTCGATTGACTATGCCTGAAGGGTGATCAACAGGATCACCACGATGACAACAAGGATCGGGAGGGGGCATGGACGCTAACACTCTTTCAAGGATTGGCCTGCTGGCAGCATTGCTTACCAGCCCGGCTGTGATGGCCAACGACAATATAGTGGTGCTGCAGCTTGGCAACGCCTTCAGCAATGAAAAGCTCGATATTAAAATCGCCGACGCCAAGTTCCACCATATGTTTTGGCGTTGGGGGGACTCAGGCTGCCAATTTGGGCTGGGGGTACGTGGCGGTACCCTCAAGGTAGAAGATGAAGAGACCGCCAGACTGGGAGGTGGAGCCCGTATTGAATGCCAATGGGGTAACTGGGTGACCTGGCTCCCCGGCGAAATGGTCTGGCTCGATCAGCATCAATTTGGCACTCGCGGCCACGGCTACAAGGATTACGGCGGCCCCTTCCAGTTCACACTGGGTATCGGCCTCGGTTACGCCATCACCAAAAATTGGCTGGTCGGCTATCAGTATGAGCACATGTCCAACGCCTATATGTATGACAAGAACCCGGGGCTCGACAGCCATACCCTCCATATCGAGTACCGTTTTTAGCCAAGCAGGCTCAACCGTTATCGAAACCGTTAGACAAAAAAAAGCCTTCACTTTCGTGAAGGCTTTTCGTCATGTGCACACTATCAATCGTTACAGATAGAAGATCCCCACGATCAGGGTATGGAAGACAAAGCCCGCCATCAGCGGCACAGAGGTACGCTTGATCACCGCAAACGGCGTCAGCTTGGCACCGCTGGCGACGGCGATAATCACCCCGGAAACTGGCGACATGGCGCGCCCCATGTGGGAGGCCTGCTGCATCGGCAGGATCATGGCGGCTGTGTTGACCCCCATGCTGGCCGCAATCTGCGGGATCAGCTCGACAAAGGCGAGGAAGGGCGCATTGCCGGAGCCCATGATGATGGCGGCCGCCAGGGTCACCAGCGCGAAGACGATGGCCATGGCAAATGCAGGCAGCCCCACATGCTCGGCGCCGACAATCATGATATCGATTACCCCCAACACCTTGATGCCGTGGGCAAAGATCCCCGCCGCCACCAGCAACCCCACCACGTTGCTGAACGCTGACCCCATGCCATTGAGGAAGTGGCTGAAACCA
This sequence comes from Aeromonas sp. EERV15, assembly GCF_900079845.1. Taxonomy (NCBI): domain Bacteria; kingdom Pseudomonadati; phylum Pseudomonadota; class Gammaproteobacteria; order Aeromonadales; family Aeromonadaceae; genus Aeromonas; species Aeromonas sp. EERV15. Next base: position 36,138 of record NZ_FKKY02000021.1, read on the forward strand.
CCGCACACCTGCTTCATGTCACGGGTTCTGGCTGCCTCCACCACCATGCTGATAAACATCGAGATCATGACGATGGTGATGACGTTGAGCTTAATGTGATCCACAAACAGGGAGGAGAACCCCACCGCCATGATGATGGGCAGCATCGGCAAGATGGCATAAAAGCCCGGTACACCGCCCTCTTTCGCCGACTCGTCCACCGCTGCGGCACCCTGATGCTGGTGCCCATCGAGCCGATCGCAGCGACGCTGCCAGAATACGTGCATCAAGCCCACCACCAGCACGGTCGCCAGCGCAGCGGGGCCCTGATAGGTGTAGACATACTCGATCACGTTATGGCCCATGCCCACTGCCTCGGTCGCCCGAATGGCATCGATGGCGGTCGGGGTATAGGCCACCCCGAGGGAGGTGGCAATCACCCCGGCCGACGAAGCGGCAGAGAGCCCCAGCCCCACCATGATGGGGAAGAGGGTCGCCATCAACAGCACCGCCAGACCGGTCGCCGAGGGGATCGCCAGTTGCAGCGCGCTGGCCAGCAGATAGGAGAAGAAGAGCAACACATAGGGAGAACGCAACCGGCGCAGGGGATGGATGGCAATCCGCACCACCGCATCATTGGCACCGATATGATCCATGTAGTGGGCAAAGCCCATCAGCGCCATGATCATCAGGCCCAGATCCGCTGCCCGCGAGCTGAAGAGATCCCGCATCACCTCGAAGGGATCGAACAGGGCAAGCCCGGTGCTCTCGACCCCTTTGGGCAATACGCTCCCCCACCCTGCCAGCTGGCTTGCTACCATCAGCACCAGACCGGCGGCAAACAGCACCGGCTCAGCCCGATAGCCCTTCAGGATCAATCTGGCCACCAGAACGATGACCAGCACTGCAATAACTACCTGAAACATGACGACTCCTTAGCGGCTAAAACGGGCGTGGGTGAGCTTGATAACTTCGATCACCACGGCACTGGCCGCTTCCAGAGATTTGACCGGCAGGTACTCGTAGATGGAGTGGAAGTTGTGGGCACCGGTGAAGAGGTTCGGGCAGGGCAACCCTTTCTGGGAGAGCACGGCGCCGTCATAACCGCCGCGCATCGGGATGGGCTTGGGAGTGATCCCCAGCGTCTCGTAGGCGGCCAGCGCCAGCTCGATGGGATAGCGGTTCTCCCCCTGCAGGCTGTTGAATACATTGCTGTAGCGATCGCTCAAACTGTAACTCACGCTCTGCTCACCCCACAGGGCCTGACAGCTCTTGCCGAGGGTGTCGAGCAGGGTCATGCGCTGCTGATACCCCTGCTCGGTGAAGTCGCGCACATCCAGCTTGAGCACTGTGTTGGCGCTGTTGCCCTGCATCTGCTTGACCCAGTAGTAGCCCTCACGCCCTTCGGTATATTCCGGCGCTTCGCCCCCTGGCAGCATGGCGATGAACTTGTGGGCCATCAGCAGGGAGTTCTTCAGCTTGCCCTTGGCCGACATGGGGTGCGCCGAGGCGCCGTGAAAGACAAACTCCGCATCCCCCGCATTCCAGTTCTCATAGACCAGCTCGCCAATGCCGCAGCAGTCGAGGGTGTAGGCAAAGTCGGCGCCAAAGCGGTCGGTATCAAACGCCTTGGCTCCCCGCAGCCCCTGCTCCTCATCAGGCACCAGACCAATTTTGATGGTGCCATGGGGGATCTCAGGGTGCGCCTGCAGGTAGGCCACGGCATTGACGATGGCGGCGATGGCTGCCTTGTCATCGGCCCCCAGCAGACTGGTGCCATCGGTCACGATGATCTGATCACCGGCGTAATTGGCAAGCTCCGGGAACTCGCTCTGGCGCAGGGTAATCTGCTGCTCGGCATTGAGGCAGATATCCCCCCCTTCATAGCTCACCACCTGGGCATGGGTATCAGCGGTGTGTTCGGCACTGGTATCGAGATGGGCAAAAAACGCCACGGTGGGCAGAGCCCCCGCCACATTGGCGGGCAGGGTGGCGGTCAGGATGGCGTTATCCGCCACCTCCACGGTCAGCCCCAGGGCGATCAGCTCCTGCGCTACCTTGTCAGCCAGCACCCGCTGGCCCGGGGAGGAGGGCATTACCCCGGCGGCGCCCGCTTCACGGTTGGTGGTGGTATTGATGGCGGTGTATCCCAAAAATCTGTCGACAATATGCATTGCGGTAGTCCTGTGAGTCGTGACGGATATGATGCAGTGACGAGATCCGGCGGCGCGGTCACCTTATTCAGAAAGCCGCCGCCTTTTTCTGCAAACAGCCGTCTGATGAAGCGATAACGCCTTGGATTAACGAGAAAAAATGAGATGGATAGAGAGAGCCCATCACAGTCGAATCAATGGGTAGTGATAAATAACACAGAAAAGCTGCATAAAAGCCATCCGATAACCAAAAATGGGTAGCTGATCACATGCCTGATATGCTGAAAGGCGAAATAAAAACCTGAATGAAAGTCTCTGCTTTCGTATTGGGTAGCGAAATCCACTGCCCAGCCAGACACATTGGCGGGATGTCATAGAGGAAAAATGCCGGAGCACAGGCTCCGGCATCGATAGTGGGAAAGTGATCAGAGGAACCGCTCAGCCTGGCGACCGCTCAGGCTGAGCGTCGGGGCCCCTCTTTGGCATGATGAGTGCGTCGCGGTTAATCCTTTTTCGCCTTGTTGGCGAAGAAGATATCGGCCTGAATATCCTGGGTGCGCACCGTGAAGATCTGGTTGGTCAGATCGTCGGTCAGCGTTTCGGCCTCCTGCATCACCCGCAGATTGAAGTCGTTAAGCATGCTGTTGGCGGCGGCCTTGTCGGTTTTGACCGTTTTCAGATAGTTGGCTTCCATCTCTTTCTGCTCTTTGGCGATCTTCGCCTCCCAGCTCTGGTACGCCTGCTTCACCATGGGTGCCAATTTGGGGTAATCGGTCATCACCAGAGTCTGCAGCTTGCGATATTTCCAGTAGATGGAGTCGCTATCGGCCTTGTCGCTGCCCATGGCATAGTGTGCCGGATAGGCTTCCAGACCGCTGTAGTAGGGAACGAACGCGGTCAAATCCGCCATGCCGAGGCCCACATAGGTCACCTCCCCCACTTCGCGCGGCATCCAGGGGCGCACCTGCATCACATGGGACTCGTAGGTGCGGAACACACTGACGGGGCGCCACGACTCCTGACCGTTCAACCCCTTGCTGTAGGGATCGTGTTCGGTGCCGTCATAGTGATTGCGCAGCACCGCCTTGACCTCCTCCAGCGTCATCTTCTTCTCGGGGCTCAAGGTGACCGGAAACTGGCGACCGGCATCCACCGCCTGCTTGAGCGAGGGGTTGAACATCTGCTGGATGGTCCAGACTCGCGGATCGTTATAGCTGCGATCCCGCTCATCATCGCGGGTATAGGCTTTCGAGAAGTTGAATGCCCCCTCCTTTTGCGGATGGTAGAGCCCCTTCTCGGTGGCAAACTCGATCAGATTTTTCGACCCCATCATGTCGGCACTGGCCGGATCGTACTGCTGCAGGCGGCCCTGATTGCCGGTGGCAAAATAGTGATTTTTCGGCAGACGCTGCGCCATCCAGTGATGGCCGGTGGCGGTTTCCAGATACCAGAGCTCGTTATCATCCACCACGGCGACGCCAAATCCCTCCCCCGCGCCGATTGTCTCGATGATGTTGCCCAGCAGGGCGACCGCCTCGCGGGCGGACGTGGCGCGCGACAGCAGCACATCGGGAATGTCGTCTTCGGTGATCCCCTTGTCCTCCACATAAGGGTCAACAGCGAGCGCTTCGGGTGAAGCGAAAATCGACTCGGTGCCGCTCACCCCTACCCCCTTATCATTGAACCCGGTGGCGCCGTGCAGCTGGGTCTTCCAGTTCGGCACCGTGGTATAGCGCAGGGAGTTTTTCGGCAAGGGGTAACTGAAATCATTGGCGCCATTATGGGCTTTGGAGCTGTGAACACCGCTCTGCCCCTGTTTGGCCGGATGGATCACAAAATGCTGGGCTTTCAGGGCATCGCTGTCGGCGCTGCGGGCCACCATCATGGAGCCATCGGCGCTAGCCTCGCTGCCAACCAGCAAGGTGGTGCAGGCGAACGCCGACGAGAAGAGGGCAAGATTGATGGAGAGTGCGACGACGCACTTTTTGAAGGAATGCATGATATCTCCTTGTTGCACAGAGTGTGTTGCAAATGAACGATGGCTCGCCAGTCAACCAGCTCCTGCAGCAAGGGATCACCGCAGTGACACGGGCCAGGCAGCGCAGGCCATCAAACCGTAAACATGAAAAAGAGAGGTGCGGACAGATCGTGGGCAGTCGACAGAGACTTCGGAACCCCTGATATGCGACCTGTTCGCATCGCCCCTTTCGCCTGTTCCGCAGGCGTGGCGATACTAGGCCCAATCAACTGACATATTTGTGATTAATAACTCAAAACACCGAACGGACAGCCAAAACCAACGCAAAATATTGATAAGTGTGACAAGCGCAGGATTCCTGGCGACATTCGAGCGTCAACAAAAAAGGAGCAAGGCGCATAGATAGGGGGAAATGAAGAGATGAGGCGGGATGGCATGCGGGATGGCGTGCTGACGCCATCCCGCGATGTTCATTAAGTCAGATTGTCACTGCGCGTCCGGCTGACTGGCAGGGGCCGCCTTGATAAAGGCCTGCAACTGCTCGCAGTTGGCGACAATACGGCGGATGGTGGGGTAATCATCCAGGGTCATTTCGTAGCGGCGGGCGTTGTAGACCTGGGGCACCAGCATGCAGTCGGCCAGGGTCACTTCGTTGCCAACGCAGTAGACCCCAGCGGTGGTCATCAACAACTGTTCGAGCGCGGTGAAGGTCTCGTCAATCCAGTGGCGATACCAGTCCGCTTCCTGTGCTTTGTTAGCCCTGACGTACTCTTCCAGATAGTTGAGCACCCGCAGATTGTTGAGGGGGTGAATGTCGCAGGCGATCATGTTGACGATCTGGCGCACCCTGGCACGCGCCTCGGGGGCAGAGGGCATCAGGGAGTAGGCGGGATAGGTCTCGTCGAGGTACTCCATGATGGCGACAGACTGGCCCAGCTGCACATCGCCATCTACCAGAAACGGCACCAGCCCCTGGGGGTTGATCCGGCGATAGGCCTTCTCGCGCTGCTCCCCCTGCCGCAAATTGATTGGATGCTGCTCATAAGTGAGCCCCTTGAGCTGCAACACGATCCGCACCCGAAAACTTGCCGACGAACGCCAATAGCCAAACAACTGCAACATAATCTGTCCCTGCTTTTTATCTGGGCCCGAAGCCCGGCAGGTGCTCGCCACCTGCCTCCTTGTGTATCCGGCACAGGTTGAGGGCTCGTCGTGATCCGAACATATCCGGAATAGGGTTGCCGCCAACCGGCGCTGGCCATCATCCTCCCTGACCGCTCGCTGGCACCACCTGTTGAGAGATGGTGCCAAACAGGTTTTGGCCAGAGCGATCTTCCATCGCGATCGACACTCTATCACCAAACTGCAAATAGGGGGTTGTAGCTTGATCACAATCAAGAATTTCCAGCATGCGACGCTCGGCGATGCAGGATGAACCGGCGCTGCGATCGTAGTTGGAGACGGTGCCCGAGCCGATGATGCAGCCAGCGCCAAGGGGACGGGTCTTGGCGGCGTGAGCAATCAGTTCGAAGAAGCTGAAGGTCATATCCACCCCGGCATCAGGTGCGCCAAACAGAGCGCCATTCAGATGGGTGCGCAGGGGCAGCATAACCTTGCCATCGCGCCAGTCATCGTCCAGCTCGTCCGGGGTGATCGCCACCGGCGAGAAGGCGCTCGACGGCTTGGACTGGAAGAAGCCAAACCCCTTGGCCAGCTCGCCAGGAATGAGGTTGCGCAGGCTCACATCGTTGACCAGCATCAGCAGCTTGACGTGACTGGCGGCCCCCTGGGCGCTCACCCCCATCGGCACGTCGTCGGTGATGATGGCCACCTCCGACTCGAAATCGATCCCCCACTCCTCCGAGCCCATGACAATCGGCCCACGGGGGGCGAGAAAACTGTCGGAGCCCCCCTGATACATCAGCGGGTCGTGCCAGAAGCTCTCGGGCATCTCGGCGCCGCGCGCCTTGCGCACCAGCTCCACATGATTGACGTAGGCGCTGCCATCGGCCCACTGATAGGCGCGCGGCAGCGGAGAGAGGCAAGACGCTTCGTCAAAGGGGAACGCCTCACCAACGTGGCCCTCGTTAAGCTGCTGATAGACTTCCTCAAGCCTGGGGGCGACCTCGGCCCACTCATCGAGGGCGGCCTGCAGGGTCGGGGCAATCTCGCTCACCCGCACTGCCCGGGTCAGATCCCGGCTCACCACCACCAAAGCGCCATCGCGCTTGCCATTGTTCAATGTTGCCAATTTCATAAGCGATTCCTTATTTGCCGGCAGCCGCGTCCGGGCGCTGCCAGCTGGAGACATACCGGGTGTTCTCGATCCCTTCGCACAGGCTGCCGACGTTCAGCGCATCGCGGGTATCGAGCATTACCGCCACCTCGTCGGTGAACTTCTTGGCATAGGCCTGCCCCGCCGCAAACGCCTTGGGATGGGGGCCGTGGGTGAAACCGGCAGGGTGGAAGGTGACCATGCCCCGCTCGATATTGTCCCGGCTGAAGAAGTCCCCGGCGTGGTAAAAGAGCACTTCGTCGTAATCATCATTGCTGTGGTAGAAGGGCACCTTGAGGGCGCCGGGATCGCTCTCGATGGGGCGCGGCACAAAGGTGCAGATGACGAAGCGGCTCGCCACAAAGGTAGAGTGGGCCGACGGCGGCAGATGGTAGCGGTGGCTCATCAGCGGGCGGATATCCCGCCAGTTAAGGCGCACCACGCACAAGTCCCCGTGCCATCCTTGCGCATCAAGCGGATTAAAAGGCCAGGTGATGACCGACACCTGATCGTGGCGTTTCACCTGCAGCGACAAGGGGTTCTCATCCTGCTGGGCCAAAAAGCGCTCGTTGATAGCGGGCACATCGAGCGCCGCCGGGTCGAAGATGGCATGATTGCCCACCAGCCCCTTGTCCGGCAGCTGATAGCTGTCGTTGGTCGCCTCGATCATCAGGATGAACATGGGCGCGCTGGGTTCGATGCGCCACATGGTGCCGCGGGGGATCACCACATAGTCGCCATCCCGCAGGCTCAGGTGGCCGTAGTCGCAGAAGAACTCGCCGCCCCCCTCGTGGATAAACAGCAGCTCGTCGCCGTCGGCGTTGCGCACCAGAAACGGCATGGGTTCGGATAGCCGCCAGAACCGGTAGCGGCAGTGGGGGTTGCTGAGAATGTCGGGGGCCACCCAAGGAGAAAGTGAACTCACCTCCTCCTGCAGGGCATTGAGGTCAAACAGCCGTGGCCGCAGCGGCCCTTCCCAACTGCTCCAGTCGGTGGGGGCATGCTTGTGGTGCATATGAGTGGCGGGGCCGAAAAAGCCGCTGCGCCCCAGTTCGCGCTCATAGATGGCCTGCTCGGGCAGATCAGCATGAGCCTGACGGGAGTGGGTCCCCTCCCGATGGGGAAAGCTTATCCAGTTACGCATCGCTCGATCCCTCTTTGCGTGCACTCTTGTCATCCTCGCCGCCATCCAGCACGCCACGGCGGATCTGGTCCAGCTCGATCGATTCAAACAGCGCCTTGAAATTGCCCTCGCCAAACCCTTCGTTGCCCTTGCGCTGGATGATCTCGAAGAACACCGGGCCTATCACGGTGTCGGTGAAGATCTGCAGCAGGATGCCATCCTTGGTGGGGGAGCCATCGATGAGGATGCGCAGATCTTTGAGGGCTGCCAGATCCTCCTGATGCCCCTCGACCCGGCTGTTCACATGCTCATAGTAGGTGTCCGGCGTCGGCATAAAGCCGGTACCGCGGCTGCGCAGGGTGCGGATGGTCTGGTAGATATCGCTGGAAGCCATGGCAATGTGCTGGATCCCCTCCCCCTTGTACTGGCGCAGGTATTCCTCGATCTGTGACTTGTCATCCGCCGACTCGTTGATGGGGATGCGGATCTTGCCACAGGGGGCGGTCATGGCACGGGAGTGCAGCCCGGTCAGCTTGCCTTCGATATCGAAGTAGCGAATTTCACGGAAGTTGCCGATCCGCTCATAGAAGTTGGACCAGACATCCATATTGCCGCGATGGACGTTGTGGGTCAGGTGATCGATCTCGATAAGACCGGCATCCACCTCGGCCATCCGGACCTGCCAGTCGGGATAAAAAACAAAATCCACGTCATAGATGGAGCCCTTGTCGCCGTAGCGGTCGACAAAGGAGAGAGTGCTCTCGCCGATACCATAGATGGCAGGAATATTGAGCTCCATCGGGCCAATCTTGCCGACAAAGGGCTTGGCCCCTTTGGCGATGGCGTACTGCTGAGCTTTGCCCGCATCGCTCACCCGAAATGCCATGCCGCAAACGCTCGGCCCGTGCAGGCTGGCAAACTGCTCCGCCTGGGAGTGGGGCTCGGCATTGACCACGAAGTTGATATCCCCCTGCCGGTAGAGCCAGCACTGCTTGTGCTTGTGCTGCGCGACCTCGGCAAACCCGAGCGAGACAAACAGGCTCTTGAGGGCGGCAATTCCTTTGGCATCGGGGGCCGTGTACTCGACAAACTCGAAGCCGTCTGTCCCTAACGGATTGAGGCCTAGTGGATTGATGGTATGGGTGGCGGAAGAGGTGGCATTCATCGGGCGCTCCTTGCTCTAAGCAGGTTAAAACGAATTGCCGGGCGACTTGGCGCAGCAAGTGTTAACAACTTGTTTCATTAGAAGCAGGGCGTAGCAGGAAGAGAAGAGGCAGGCTGCAGATAGTTTTTCGCAGCTGGCAGCAAAGGATGTAAATGAATTGTGACATTTAAGCCACAGCCTTGCGGATCAACCTATGACGACCCGCTGGGCTGTCAGCTTTGCCTTACAGCTGCCAATTCTTGACCATCAGCTGGGGCAAGCGGGCCCGGGCTTTTTGCAGTCGCGTGAGCGTCGGATTGATCAACCACGCCTCTTTCCCCAACCCCAGCAGCGGCAGATCATGCAGGCTGTCGCTCAGGGCCAGCTCGGTATCGAGGGCGCAGATCTCCGGCAGCAGCTTGTGCTGACCGTGGCAATAGAAGCGCGGCATCAGGCCGCCAAAACGGTAGTGCATCCGCGAGCCAATGATCCGGTGGGGCAGCTGGCCGGGCAGTTGCTGATAAAGCTGTGCTCGCACCAGCGCGCAGGGGCTGGCAGAGATCACCCAGCAGCGCGCGCCCTCGCTTTGCAGCAGATCGCGAGCCTGACGAAACAGCCCTGGCCTGGTGCGGCAATAGGCACGCACCAGCTTGCGCCACCCCAAGGGAGAGAGCCCGAGGGTGATGGCCCACCAGATAAGGGAGATACCGCGCCGCCGCTGGCTGGGAACAAGATAGACCAACCCACCCAGCGCAATCACCGGCAACAACAGCAGCGGCCAGATCCGGCGGCGCAGGATATAGCGCAGCAGACCGGCATGGCTGTCGCCGGGAGCCAGGGTGTCGTCAAAGTCGGCCAGGATCCAGCGCGGCGCACGTCCATCAGACACACCGGATGCATCACGCTCTTTCGCTGAATGGGTCATGGCGTCAGGCGCTGGGCGCATAAGCATCAGGGCGCAAGGGTCGCGATGGCTGCCGTGAGCTCGGGGGTGACAAATTCGCTCCCCACATCGGGCGGGCAGACAAAATCGAACGGCTCACCCGCCAGGGTGAAGCAGAGGCGCCAGGCGTGCAGATAGCCGCGCTCGGCTGGCGTGCCGCCATAGCGTTCATCCCCGAGAATGGGGGCGCCGATGCTTTTGAGGGCAACCCGGATCTGGTGGGTCTTGCCGGTCTGCGGCTTGATGCGATAGAGCCGCAGCCCCTCGCGCACCGACACCGAATCAAACCAGCTGATGGCGGGGTTTTCCAGCGTACGCGCCAGCATCCAGCTGCCACCGCGCCCCTTTTGCATGTCCCCTTTCACCCAGCCCTGCTTCTTCTTCGGTTTGCGATCGGAGAGCGCCAGATACTGCTTGCTCACCTCGCGGGCCGCAAAGGCCATGCTCAGCTCGCGGTTCGCCTCCGTGGTGCGGGCCAGCAGCACCAGCCCGGAGGTCATCTTGTCGAGACGGTGCACCGGATAGAGAGTCAGCCCGGTATCTGCCTTCACGCGATTGACCAGCCCCGGATTGACCGCTTCACCGTCCGCCTTCTCGTCATGCATGCCGATGCCGGGCTGCTTGTCGATAACCAGAAAAGCAGGATGCTCAAACAATATCCGGTACATAAAACCTCGGGAACTGGGAGATAAGGCACGCAGCCAACGGCTGGCTGCGCTCGAGAGTGCTGCATTCTCCCTGCTCGACCACCATTTGGCAAACCAGGTGGACAGACGAAGAAGATGAAAAATGGCCCCACCTGCAACAGGCGGGACCATTTTCGGTCATCTTGGCAGATCAACCCTTACACATTGCGCGGGCGCAGGTGGGCGTGCCAGCGCGCTTCCCACTTCTTGAACAGCCAGACGATGACAAAGGTGAGCAGCATATAGAGCAGCCCGGCTGTCAAAAACGCCTCGAACGGACTGTAGTAGCGGGAGTTGATGATCCGCGCCGCGCCAGTCAGATCGACGATGGTGATGATGCCCGCCACCGCCGAACCTTGCAGCATGAAGATCACCTCGTTGCTGTAGGCAGGCAGTGCCCGGCGAAACGAGTTGGGCAAAATGATCCGGGTCAGGGTCTGCCAGCGGGTCATGCCAAAGGCGTTGGCTGCCTCAATCTGGCCGCGCGGCATATTGTGTACAGCCCCGCGCACGATCTCGGCGGTATAGGCGGCGGTATTGAGGGTGAAAGCCAGCAGGGCACAGAACCAGGCCTCGGAGAAGAGCGACCAGGCGGCACTGTTTTTCAGCCACTCCCACTGGGCGGCGCCGTAGTAGATGATAAAGAGCTGCACCAGCAGCGGGGTGCCACGAAAGAAGTAGATATAGGCCCAGATCGGCCCCTTGATCAGCCAGTTGCGGCTGTTGCGCAGGATGCCCATGGGCACCGCCAGCATCAGCCCAAGGATCAGCGAGACCGCCACCAGCCAGACGGTGGTATAGAGCCCCTCCCAGTAGGTGGGCCACTCTTGGATAATGATTGAGAAATCCATGGCTTACCTCGTCTTGATGGCGTAGTGACGCTCGGCCCACTTGAGCGCCGAGGTGGAGACTGCGGTGAAGATCAGGAAGATCAACGCCACCGCCATGTAGAAGGTGAAGGGTTGCTGGGTCGAGCCCGCCGCTAACGAGGCTTTGCGCACCATGTCATCAAGACCGATGATGGAGACCAGCGCGGTGGTTTTCAGCAGCACCAGCCAGTTGTTGCCAAACCCCGGCAGAGCGTGGCGCATCATCTGGGGGAAGAGGATCCGGACAAATACCTGGGTTGCCCGCATGCCAAAGGCCCGGGCGGCCTCCAGCTCGCCTTTGTCCACTGCCAGAATGGCGCCGCGAAAGGTCTCGGTCATGTAGGCGCCGAAGATAAAGCCGATGGTCGCGACCCCGGCCACAAAGGGGCTGATATCGATATAGTCCGGGAGCAGGGAGACCCACTCCTGATTGGGATTACCTTCAAGTAAAAAGCTGTTGTAAGCCTCGTTGACCCAGCTGCAGATACCGTTGATCAGCACCTGGCCGCCAAAAAAGAGCAGCATCATCAGCACCAAGTCGGGAATACCGCGAATAATGGTGGTGTAGCCGGTGGCGATGGCCCGGGCCCATTTGTAGGGAGAGAGTTTGGCCAGCGCCCCCAGCATCCCCAGCAGCAACGCCAGCAACAGGGAGGCCAGCGCCACTTCCAGGGTGACCCAGGCCCCCTCCAGCAGCGAGGCTTCGTATCCTTTCAAATCAAACATATGCAGCTCCATTGCAACTTATCGAGTGGGCTGATGCCTCTGAACAACAAGAGAACCCACATCTTTCAACACAGCCAGATGCAGCTCCATTGCAATTAATAGGGCCCATCGCTCCACACGGAGAGAACGGGCCCGATGACGACTGACGAGGTGAGCCGAACGGCCTGTTATTCGCTATCGATGTTGCGAATGACTCACCGTATACGGCTCCTGCTTTTACTCGCCGTAAACGTCGAACTCGAAGTACTTGTCGTTGATTTCCTTGTACTTGCCGTTGGCACGCAGCGCCAGAATGGCGGCGTTGAATTTCTCTTTCAGATCCTTGTCAGCCTTGCGCACCGCAATACCGGCACCCTCGCCAAACCATTTGGGATCGGTCAGTTTCGGGCCGACAAATTCGAAGGCCTCACCGCCCTCTTTCTTCAGCAAGCCGTCGGTGATGGCGGCAGAGTCAGCCAGCACATAGTCCACACGACCGGATTTCAGATCGAGATAAGCTTCATCGGCAGTGCCGTAACGCTTGATGCTGGCGTTAGGGAAGTTGTCAGTAATAAAGGTATCCATGGAGGTCGCACGCTGCACCGCGACAGACTTGCCTTCCATAAAGGCTTTGTCGAGCTGCACGTCAGTGCCCTTCTTGGCGGCGAAACGGGCCGGAATGTGCTGGTACTTCTGGGAGAAGTCCACCTTCTTCTTGCGCTCGGCGGTGATGTCCATGGTGGCAATGATGGCGTCAAACTTGCGCGACAGCAGCGCCGGAATGATGCCGTCCCAATCCTGTTTGACCAGAGTGCACTTCACCTTCATCTCTTCGCACAGGGCGTTGGCGATGTCGATATCAAAGCCTTTCACCTCGCCACTGGGCTCGGTCCAGGAGAAGGGGGGATAGGCACCCTCAACCCCGATCCGCACCTCTTTCCACTCCTTGGCCATCAGGCTACCGGACGCGAGGGCAGTGACTACGGCAGTGGCCAGCATCAGCTTGTTCATGTATCTCTCCTTGATAAAACAGTTGATTGGATAAGTCGGCATCCCGCCATCAGTAGATGGAGGAGATAAATTGCTTGAACCGTTCAGACTTGGGATGGGCAAAAATCTCCTTGGGGTTGCCCTCCTCTTCCACCCGCCCCTGATGCAGAAACATCACCTTGTTCGATACATCACGGGCAAACGACATCTCATGGGTCACCACCAGCATGGTGCGCCCCTCTTCGGCCAGCTCGCGCATCAGGCCGAGCACCTCCCCCACCAGCTCGGGATCCAGCGCCGAGGTGGGTTCATCAAACAGCATCACCTCGGGCTCCACCGCCAGCGCACGGGCTATAGCCGCCCGCTGCTGCTGACCACCGGAAAGATGGCCGGGATAGTAGTCGCGCCGCTCCCACAGCCCGACCCGGTTGAGCAGATGCTCGGCTCTGGCGATCGCCTCGGCACGGGGCACCTTGAGCACCTGGATCGGCACTTCGATGATGTTCTGCATGATGGTCATGTGTGACCAGAGGTTGAAACTTTGAAACACCATGGCCAGCCGACTGCGGATCCGCTCCACCTGACGCATATCTTGTGGCTGCCGCTCACCGGCCCGGTTGGTTTTCATGGCAATCAGCTCGCCATGGAGCGAGACGGTGCCGGATGAGGGGGTTTCGAGCAGATTGATGCAGCGAAGAAAGGTCGACTTCCCCGAGCCGGAGGAGCCGATAAGGGAGATCACATCCCCCTTGTGGGCGGTCATGTCGATGCCCTTGAGCACTTCGTGGGTGCCAAAATATTTGTGCAGATCACGTACTTCCAGTGCGGCAACGTCGCTCATCCATTACAACCTTGTCTGTCCCTAGACGCCGCAGGGGCGTGACTCAACCATCGTCCATTTAACAAAAAGTTAACCGACGGCAACCTTCAGCGAAAATATCACCCGGATAGTGAAAAAACAATACAGAACGAGGCTCCGCAGGGAATTCGCTCTATTTTTATTCGCTCTTTGCGTATTTTTCAGCACTTTGTTTGCATAAACAGCCGTTTCAATGACCGTTCAGATACCGCCTTTTTATACCCCAATCATATCAGTGGCAAGAGAAAAGCGTGATGTGTGCCAAACCGGCACCAAAATGGCTTTATGCACCCCCTTGCAGAGCGAAATATCAGCCCCCCGATCGGATCAACTTGATTTCATTGGTTCACTCGGGCTCGCACAGGACCTTAACAAACAGAGGGGTTGTGGCAAAAAAGTAACAATCCTCCCCAAAAAGGGCTGTTTTCGGCCATGAAAGCGAGAGATATGTGACACAGAGCCAATAAGTAATGATAAGGTGGTATTTTTATCAGTTTTTGTGATCGAGGCCTCGATGTTGCTCAATGTATTGCTGATCCTGTTGCCACTGGCAATCGGCTATCTGGTTCCCCTCTCCTCTGCCCGGCTGATCAAACTGGTCAACCAGAGTCTGGGCAAGATGGTCTACCTCATCCTGTTTCTGATGGGGCTCGGGCTTGCCTATGTGGAGAACCTTGGCAGTAATCTGGCGGTGATCTTCAAGGTCGCCGGGGTGATGCTGGCGGCGATCACCTTCTGCAACCTGCTGGCCCTCTGGTGGCTCGACAAGCGCACGCCGCCGACCCACGAGGCGAACGATGCCAAGATGCCGAGCAAGCTGCACCTGTTGTGGGAATCCCTGCAGCTCTGCTTTGTGGTGCTCGGCGGTGTGCTGCTGGGTCTGCTGGTGGATCTGCGCGCCCTGCCCATCGACAAATGGAGCGAGTGGGCACTGATGCTGCTGCTGTTTCTCATCGGGGTGCAGATGCGCAACTCCGGCATGCGGCTGCGCCAGATCCTGCTCAATCCCTGGGGGATGAAGATCGCCTTCACCGTCATCATCAGCAGCTGGATTGGCAGCCTGCTGGCCGCCCAGCTATTGGGCATGCCACTGAGCCACGGGTTGGCCCTGAGCTCCAGCTTCGGCTGGTACTCCCTGTCGGGCATTCTGGTGGCCGACAAACTGGGGCCAGTGCTGGGCTCAGCCGCCTTTATCAACGATCTGGGGCGCGAGCTTATCGCCATCCTGATCATCCCGGTGTTGATGCGTCGCCACCCCTCGGCCGCCATCGGTTACGGCGGAGCCACCGCCCTCGACTTCACCCTGCCGGTCATCCAGAAATCCGGTGGCATTCAGGTGGTGCCGGTGGCCATCGTCTCCGGCTTTATCCTGAGCCTGCTCGGCCCCATTTTTATTCTGGGCTTTCTGGCGATCTAAGCGCCCCAGATAGGCAGAACCAGCATGAATTTTCTGGCTCATCTCCATTTAGCGGCCCATACCCGCAGCTCTCTCACCGGCAACCTGCTGGGGGATTTCGTCAAGGGGCCGCTGCCCACCGGTCTTGCAGCCCACTTCGATGAGGGGATCTGGCTGCACCGTAAAATTGACGGCTTCACCGACAGCCACCCCGAGCACAAGGCGGCCGTCGCCTGTTTCGAGGCCCCCTGGCGCCGTTTTGGCGGCATTGTAGTGGATATGATCTACGACCACTGGCTGAGCCAGCACTGGGGACTGTTCAGTGCAAAGCCCCTGCCCCGCTTCTTGCAACACAGTTATGACCAGCTATTGGCCGATCACCCACATCTGCCGGACGGACTGCCATTGCCCCTCAAGCGGATGGCCGAGCAGAACTGGATCGCCTCCTACCGCCACAGGGAGGGGCTGGGGCAAGCGCTGAATGGCATCGGTCGCCGACTGCGCCGCCCGGTACCGCTGGGAGAGGCGCTGCTGACCCTCGATGAGTCGCAGTGGCAAACATGCGAGGCGGGGTTTCTGCGCTTCTATCCCGGGCTGATGGCGTTTAGCGAGCAACAGCTGGCTCTTTATCGGGCAGTCCAAGGGACGGAGTAATCCCTGCGGATTGCGCCCCTTCGCCATAAAAAACGCCCCTCGCGGGGCGTTTGCCATCAGTTGGCTTCATCTTTCTTCTTGCGAATGCTGAGGCCTAGTTCCCGACCACGCAGTCGGGCGTAGTAGATGGTGCCGACAAAGGCGAGGGTGGTGAACAGCAGCTCCACCACCGCCAGCCACCGCTCCCCCTCATCCGTGGTGATCAGGGTGAGGGCGTGCAAGAAATAGGGCATCAGCACGAAGTTGCCCCAGGCGTGGGTGTAGGGGCTGCCCTGCACTATCCCCTTGAGGGGGAACAGCAGCGGCACCGTCCAGATCACCGGCAGCAGCCAGGGATTGAGATCCGGGTGGGGAGAGAGCCACAGGTGCCACAGTAGCACCCAGCCCAGCAGACCAAAGAAGCCGACCAGGGTCAGCCAACGCGCGAAGCGGGTACTCACTGGAGGATCTCCAGCACCAGCTCCGGCGGGCGACCAATGCGGGCCTGACCATTCTTGATGACGATGGGGCGCTCGATGAGCTTGGGATGCTGATGCATGGCGCGAATGAGGGCATCACCGCTGACATCGGCCAATCCCAACTCCTTGTAGAGATCCTCCTTGGTGCGCATCAGCTGGCGCGGATCGCTAAAACCGAGCAGAGAGAGCAGCTTGCGGATCTCATCTTCGCTCGGGGCCTGCTCCAGATAGAGCACCACATCAGGGGCGATCCCGTGCTGTTCCAGCAGGGCCAGGGTTTCGCGACTCTTGGAGCAACGCGGATTGTGGTAGATTTGGGTCTCGCTCATGGTAACTCCCTGATTAATCGCAAGATGGGACTAGAAACGGCGCTATTGTAGGGGAAAGTGATGGTCAGGGTAAGCTGCAGTGGAAAGGAATTGAAACGAATTTGTTGGCTGATTGTGGCTGGCCTGCTGGGCGCCTGCACACCCGCCCCCGAATTTACCGATGCAATAGGGCAGCCGGTCAGCTTGCGCCACTTTGCCGGCAAGCCGCTGCTGGTCAACTACTTCGCCCCCTGGTGCACCCCCTGCCTGCGGGAGATGCCGCGCCTCAACGCGCTGGCGGCAGAGGGCCAGATCGCCGTGGTGGCCATCAACTACGATCCGACCACCCCAGCAGAGCTGGTCCAGCTGGCAACCCGCTACGAGATCAAAGTGCCGCTGCTGATCGCCAATGCGGAGGCCAGCCTGCCCTTCCCTCGCCCGGGCGCCCTGCCCACCAGCTATCTGCTCGATAGTGAGGGCAAACTCAAGCAGACGCTGGTCGGTGAACTGGACCCGTCGAAAATCGAGATACTCAAATCGGCCGCCAGCAGCCTGAGTCACTAGCCCGTCGCTCTATCAACCTCACCAGCATCAACCTCACCGCCATAAACGTTACCGCCATAAACAATAAGGGCGCACCACAGTGCGCCCTTATTTGCTTGGCAAATGCCCGGTGTCGTTAGCCCTTGAGGCTATCAAGATCCTTCTTGGCTCGCTCCAGCTCGGTGATCCGCGCCTCCAGACGAGCCAGAGTCATCCGGTCGCTGGTGGTGCCGCGTGCCACGATCAGCTCGTCGATGGCCGCCTGATAATCCCCGCGCAGCGCGAGCATCTCGGCGCGCGCCATATGCAGATCGGTCATCCGGCCAGCCTTGCGATAGGCATCGGCCAGCAGGTTCCAGGCCAGATTGTTCTCTTCATTGGCACGGGCATAGGGGTCGAGGATGGCGATGGACTTCTTGTAGTTGCCGCTCTCGAGATAGGCGTTGCCAAGGTTGACCACCACTACTTCGTTGTCCGGCATCCGGCTGCGGAACTTCTCGAGCCGAGCGATGGCCTGGGCACTGCGCCCCTTGGCCAGATCGATGTCGGTCAGGGCATCGACGATAAAGAGATCTTCCGGATGACGGGCAGCCAGCTCCTGCATCAGGGTGTCAGCCTCGTCGGTACGCTTGAGCTGGATCAGCGCCAGCGCCTTGCCATAAATAGCGGCATCCTTGAGCGGGTAATCCCCCTTCTGGATCCGGGTATCGAAGTAGCTCAGCAACCCCTGCGGAGTATCGGTGCCAAAACGAACCTGAATGCGCACCTTGGCCAGCCAGAAGTCGAGGCTGGGCGGCAAATCGCGGCGGCCATAGCTGCCGGCACGGGCGCGGGCCTCGCTGATCCGGGTCTCCGGCAGCGGGTGAGTCAGCAGCATTTCCGGCGGCTTGCTGGCGTAACGGTATTCGGCAGCCAGTTTCTGGAAGAAGTTGGCCATCCCCATGGGGTCGAAACCGGCATCATAGAGCGTCTTCATGCCGATGCGATCCGCTTCGTATTCGTTGTCGCGGGTGTAGTTGATGGCCGACTGCATCGACAACCCGAGAGTGGTCTGCAATGCGGCGATACCGGCGGTAGGGTTGATCACCGCCAGCGCGATGGAGCCCACCAGACCGGCCAGTGTTATCGCCGAGCTGCTCGCCTGCGCTTCCATGTAGCGGGCTATGTGGCGCTGGGTCACGTGGGTAATTTCGTGAGCCAACACCGACGCCAGCTCGCTCTCGCTGTCGGCGTAGAGGAACAGGCCGGTGTGCACCTTGACCCGCCCGCCGAGGAAGGCGGCCGCGTTGATGGTGGGA
Source organism: Aeromonas sp. EERV15 (assembly GCF_900079845.1). NCBI lineage: Bacteria > Pseudomonadati > Pseudomonadota > Gammaproteobacteria > Aeromonadales > Aeromonadaceae > Aeromonas > Aeromonas sp. EERV15. The sequence goes on from NZ_FKKY02000021.1 coordinate 54,499, forward strand.
TCATTGATCAGGAAAAAGGTAAACGGGAAACGCACCCCATCTGCGTTGGTCAGCAGTCGCTGACCCAGATCGTCGATGTATTGGCTCAGCACAGGATCATCGATGATCGGCAGGCCCGCCCGGGCAAAGCGCATAAAGGCGTTGCCGTAACGCACTTCCTGTTCGATAGGCAGGGCCGAGACCCCGGCCGTGCCGATATCGGGAAGCTGGTTGTTAGCCTCGGCATGAAAAGTGGCGCCCATCAGGGAAGCCAGCAGGGGAAGCGATGCCATCAGGGGGGAAAAGCGTGCCACGTTATCTCTATCTCCATCAGAAAGGGCCTCGGCAGAATACCCTTGCCTATCAAGGGCTACAAGCGTTGTTTCACGCTCTTATCACGGCCATAATAGCGGCCACCTGCCTGATGGAGTCCCCATGGAAGTTCTCGACCTGACCCCCTGGCGTTGCCCCGAGCCGCTGATCCGGCTCAAGCTCTGGTTAAAGGATGCCAAAAGCGGTCAAACTGTCACCATCCGGTTGGCCGATGCGGGCTCCCGGCAGGATATTCCGGTCTATCTGCAGCGTCAGGGCCACTATGTCGAGATGCAGCAAGAAGCGGACAATACCCTCTCTTTGCAGTTGGTTGTCGGGGCAAAACAGCCATCTTAAGCCCCAGTGATGTAAGGATGCAGTCATGTTAGAAGTATTGAAGCGCTGGTATCAGACCCGTTTCTCCGATCCCGATGCCGTTACCCTTTTCCTGTTGCTGGTGTTCTGCTTCACCATCATCTGGCTGTTTGGCGATCTGTTGGCCCCCCTGCTGGTGGCGCTGGTGATGGCCTATCTGCTGGAGTGGCCGGTCGCCCGGCTGCAAAAAGCGGGGCTGTCACGCACTCCGGCCACCAGCGTCATTCTGCTGCTCTTTATTGCGGTGGCGGTAGCCTCCTTGCTGGGTCTTATTCCGACGCTGGTAAGTCAGGGGATTAATCTGGCCAAAGAGGCGCCAGCCATGCTGACCCACGCCCAGGATTATGTCCGTACCCTGCCGGACAAATACCCCGAACTGATTGATGTCAGTCTGGTGGAAACCGTCATCGACAATATCCGCCAGCGCATTCTCAGTGGCGGCGAGCATCTGGTGAGCGCCTCTCTCAGTTCGCTGGTCAATGTGGTGGCCATCATGATCTACCTGATCCTGGTGCCGCTGATGGTCTTCTTCATGCTCAAAGACAAGCGAGTACTGATGGGCAGCCTGCGTCGCTTCCTGCCGCGCAACCGCACTCTGGTCAACCGGGTCTGGGTGGAGATGAACAACCAGATCATCAACTACATCCGTGGCAAGGTGATCGAGATCCTCATCGTCGGGATTGCCACTTATATCCCCTTTGCGCTGATGGGGCTGCGCTACTCGGTGCTGCTGGCAGTGGCCGTCGGCTTCTCGGTGCTGATCCCCTATATCGGTGCCGCTGTGGTGACCGTGCCGGTGGCCATGGTGGCCCTGTTCCAGTGGGGGCTCACCCCCGAGTTCGCCTGGCTGATGGTGGCCTATCTGGTGATCCAGGCCCTCGACGGCAACCTGCTGGTGCCGGTACTCTTCTCGGAGGCTGTCAACCTCCATCCAGTGGCCATCATCATCGCCGTGCTGGTGTTTGGCGGTTTGTGGGGATTCTGGGGGGTCTTCTTCGCCATTCCCCTCGCCACCCTGGTCAAGGCGGTGATCAACGCTTGGCCAAAGCGGGAAGATAGCGCCCATGCCGTTAAATGATCGACGATACAAACCACTGACTCAGCCACTGATACGAGATCGCTCATGACCCTTTCACGTCCCATCACCCTTGGCGGGCTTATGGCCCTGCTGCTCGCCACCGTGACCCCGGCACAGGCCGAGATCAACCTCGGCTCGGTCGATATGCTGGCCAGTGACAGCCCAACCAGTCCGGTGCCGCAAGGGCTGGTGGTGGGCGCCACCGTACTCGGGGGTCAGGCCCGCTACGAGGCGCAGGACAACGCCATCTACGCCATCCCCGGCTTTATCTACTTCGGCGAAGACTTCATGTTTCTGGGGGATCGGGCCCGCTACTACTTCCACAAGGATGAGAAGGTCGCCCTCTATGGCTATGGCCGGGTGCGTTTTGGCAATCTGGATCCCGAAGACTCACCCGCCTTCAGCGGCATGGAGCAACGCAAGTGGCAGCTGGAAGGGGGGATTGGCGGCAATATTGTCACCCCTTACGCCCTGCTGACCATCCGTGCCAACAGTGACGTCACCGGCCGCAGCAAGGGGCAGGAGCTGCTGCTGTGGGCCGATTTCCCCATCCTGCGCGACAATCTGCTGATCATGCCGGGCATGGGGCTGATGCTGCGCAGCGACAAGATGGCCAACTACTACTTCGGCGGCATCTCCGGGAGCGAAGCGACCGCCCAGCGACCCGCTTGGGATACCGGCACCACCCTCTCTCCGATGGCGGCGCTGATCACCAGCTACCGCTTCAGCCCCAACTGGATTGGCATGTTTGCCATGAACTACGAATTGTATGATCGGGACATCAAAAACAGCCCCATAGTCCAGCACGATGGCGAGCTCTATGCCGGTTTTGCGCTGGGCTATATCTGGTAACGCCATGTCAGCTGACCGGCGCGCCGCTCTGAGCAGGCCAACGCAGCACCTAAAGCAAAAGAGCAAAAAGGGAGCCATTGGCTCCCTTTTTCATCCCTTGCGTCTGGCTTACAGCGCGCTCAGAAACTCGGCCAGCGCCTGATTGACGAAGGCGGGATTTTCCAGGGTCGAGATATGACCGGCAGCCGGGATCTCTTTAAACCGGCAAGCCAGCACCTCGGCCATCAGATAGCCCTCCAGCACCGGACGGGCCTTGTCCTCGCAACCAGTCATCACCAGCGCAGGCACAGTGCTCTCTTCCAGCCACTCGATGCGATCCTCACGGGTGACAAAACTGCGCCCCACCGCCACCATGGCAGCGACCTTCTCCGCAGGCCAGGTAGCCAAGCGCGCCTTGAAATCCGCCAGCAAGGTAGCATCGGGCTGGTTGGCAAAGAAGATCGGGGCCACCTGTTCGATGATAGGCGCCGGCACAGTGCCGTGCTGCTCGATCATCGCCAGCATGCCGAGGTAGCGCTCGCAGGTGATCTGCGGCTCGAGGCCGACAAAGCTGTCCATCAACACCAGGCCCTTGATGCGGTTTGGCGCCATTCTGGCCAGTTCCACGCCCCACATGCCGCCGATGGAGAGGCCCACCAGCACGCACTCCTCAATGCCGAGGACATCGAGCAGCGCCAGGTGATCGCGCGCCAGGGTTGCCAGGGTGCAGCCACCTTCGGGGAGCACATCGGAATCACCGTGGCCCCACAGCTCGGGCACGATGCAGCGATAGCTGCCCTTGAGCGCCTCGATTTGTGGCGCCCACATGGCGCTGTCCCACAGGTAACTGTGGCCAAACAGCAGCACCGGTCCCTGCCCTTCATCCAGATAGGCCATCCGGCGGCCCGCTATCTCCATAAAATGCTTCATGTTATCTCCTGTTGCCAGCTGCTGATGATGAGGCGGCAGTGCAAAATGCCATAAATGGCGTCATGTTTTTTCTATTGCCAGCGGCTGATGAGACGGCAGGATAAATCGCCATAATTGCCTCATGTTTTCTTCTGTTTCTGTTGCCAACTGTTCATGGGGCGGCAGTGTATCACGTCCCCCTTGGCAGTGGCGCCTCCCTGGTGCAAGCTGGAAGTGACTCAAAGAAGTCACCCCTGAAAGGATGCCAAAAGGAGAAGCGCATGGCGAAGGAGAAGAGCAAGAAGCGGCCGCGTCTGGACAAGAAGTGCTACGAGCACCACCTCGCCCATCTGCAGGAGGAGCTGGTCAAGCTGCAGGAGTGGGTCAAGCAGGAGGGGCTGAAGGTGGTGGTGCTGTTCGAAGGACGGGACGCTGCAGGCAAAGGGGGCGTTATCAAGGCGATCACCGAACCCCTCAACCCCCGGGTCTGCCGGATCAGTGCACTGCCCGCGCCGTCAGACCGGGAGCGCTCCCAGTGGTATTTTCAGCGCTATGCGGCCCAGTTGCCTGCCGCTGGCGAGATGGTGCTGTTTGATCGCTCCTGGTACAACCGGGCCGGTGTCGAGCGGGTGATGGGATTTTGCAGCGATGGGGAGTATCGCGAGTTTCTGCGCGCCTGCCCCGAGTTCGAGCGAATGCTGATCCGCTCGGGCATTACGTTGATCAAATACTGGTTCTCGGTCAGTGACGAGGAGCAGGAGAAGCGCTTCAAGGAACGCATTAATACCCCGATCAAACGCTGGAAGTTCAGCCCGATGGACTTGCAATCCCGCTCGCGCTGGGTCGAATACTCCCGCGCCAAGGATGACATGTTCACCTACACCGATACCGAGGATTGCCCCTGGTTTGTGGTGGAGGCGGACGATAAGCGCCGTGCCCGCCTCAACTGCATCGCCCACCTGCTCGGCAAGGTACCCTATCAGGCGATCCACTACGAGCCCATCAAGCTCCCCCCCATCCATACCGAAGGCTACGAGCGACCGCCGCTGACCAGCCAGACCTTTGTGCCCGATATTACTGCCGAGCTCGAGGCCTGAACCCTGTAGGTTTTACCGCACGGCAGGCACTGAATATCAGACAATAAAAAGCCGGTCTGACGACCGGCAAAAAGGCATTGAATACTAGGAAAACCAGCACAACAAAACGATCAGGTACGGATATATTTGGCGGTACGGGGGAACGCCTGCTCCTTGGCATCGAACAGGTAGCAGGCCTCTGCCGGAATACCCACGCTGTAGGTCTGGCCGGTGACCACATCCACATCCGAGGTGGCCTTGACGGTAAAGTCGTGACCATCCACATCCATATAGACAAAAGACTCGGCGCCAAGGTGTTCGGCCACCTGCACGATGCCGCTCACCTTGCTATGTGCATGGGGGTGCGTGAGCGGGAACAGATGCTCGGGACGGATCCCCAGCTCCACCTTGTCACCGACCGCGCCACTGCGGGCATCGACCCGGGCACGCACAGTATCGCCAGAGGTCAGCTTGACCACGCACTCCTGCTCACCAATCTCCAGCAACTCGCCGGTCAGGAAGTTCATCTTGGGTGAGCCAATAAAGCCCGCCACGAACTTGTTGTCCGGATTGTGGTAGAGATCCAGCGGTGAACCGAACTGCTCCAGGTTGGTGGTCGCATCGGCTTTAAGCGGGCTGAGTACCACTATCTTGTCGGCCAGGGTCATCGCTTCCACCTGATCGTGGGTCACGTAGATGATGGTGGAGTTGAGCTCTTTGTGCAGCTTGGCGATCTCGATCCGCATCTTGACCCGCAGGGCGGCATCCAGGTTGGAGAGCGGTTCGTCAAACAGGAACACCTGCGGCTGCTGCACTATGCTGCGACCGATGGCGACCCGCTGACGCTGACCGCCGGAGAGCGCCTTGGGCTTTCGGTCCAGCAGCGGCTCGAGACCCAGGATCTCGGCGGCACGCATCACCCGCTTGTGGATGTTCTCCTTGTCCATCTTCTTGAGTTTGAGGCCAAAGGCCATGTTCTCGTAGATGTTCATGTGGGGATAGAGGGCGTAGGACTGGAACACCATGCCGACGTTGCGCTCTACCGGCGGCACGTCGTTCATGTAACGACCGCCGATGGTCAGCTCACCGCTGGTGATGTCTTCCAGACCCGCGATCATCCGCAGCAGGGTGGATTTACCGCAGCCGGACGGGCCGACGAAGACAATGAATTCGCCTTCCTTGATGGAGAGGTTGATGTTGCGCAGGGTGTCCTTGTGAACAGCCGGATCGTAATTTTTGCGAACGTTGTTGAGTACTACTTCAGCCATGACGAGCTCCGCTCTTGAATCTTTGCAAATCGTGATAGCGGGGGGAGTCAGCTCCCCCGGCCATAAACCTTAACTTTTATATGTCACCCGCAGGGTGTCGTGAGCCAATAGCTCACGGCACGCGCATTTAGCCTTTCACCCCACCAGCGGTGAGACCACCGACTAACCAGCGTTGCGCCATGAGGAACACCACAGTGATGGGGAAGCCGGAGAGCACGGCTGCCGCAGCAAAATCACCCCACAGGTAGTTCTGCGGATAGAGGTACTGCTGGGCCCCGACCGCCAGGGTCAGATTATTCACATCCTGCAGCAGGATGGAGGCCATGGGCACCTCGGTGATGGTGCCGATAAAGGCCAGAATGAACACCACCGCCAGAATGGGCACCGACAGGGGCAGCAGGATCAGCCGGAATGCCTGCCATGGGGTGGCTCCGTCGATGGCTGCAGCCTCCTCCAGAGAGGAGTCGATGGTCTCGAAGTAGCCCTTGATGGTCCAGACGTGCAGGGCAATACCGCCCATGTACGCCAGGATCAAGCCACCATGGGTATTGAGACCCAGCCAGGGGATGTAGTCACCAATCTTGTTAAAGAGCGCGTAGATAGCCACCAGCGCCAGTACCGCCGGGAACATCTGGAAAATCAGCATCCCTTGCAGGATGGTGGACTTGCCACGAAAACGCAGGCGGGCAAAGGCGTAGGCACAGGTGGTGGAGAGCACCACGATCATCAGGGCTGTGATGCCGGCGATCTTGATGGAGTTCCACAACCAGGTCAGCACCGGGAACGGCGGCGGCGTCAGGCTGCCATCGGCGTTGGTGACCGTCATGCCCAAGGCAAGGCGCCAGTGATCCAGGGTCGGATTGGTGGGAATGATCTCCCCGACCGAGAAGTTACCGCTGCGCAGTGAAATGGCGATAACCATGATCAACGGGAAGATGATCAGCGCCAGAAAGCCCCACATGACCAGGTGGGTTGCCCACACCCGGTATTTGACTGATTTGGGTTGTACGATTGCCATATTGACGCCTCCTTACAGTTGCTTGTCGGCTTTGGACAATTTCAGGTTAAGCAGCGCCAGTGCACCGACGATGAGGAAGATGGCAGTAGCGATGGCACTGGCCAGACCGTAGTCCTGACCGCCCGATCCCTGGAACGCAATCCGGTAGGTGTAGCTCACCAGCAAGTCGGTGGTACCGGCCGGGGTGGTGGCACCTATGATGTCCGGTGCGCCGTTGGTCAACAACTGGATAAGCACGAAGTTGTTGAAGTTAAAGGCGAACGAGGCAATCAACAGCGGTGTCAGCGGCTTCATCAACAGCGGTACTGTGATCTTGAAGAAGTTCTGCACCGGACCGGCACCGTCCATGGCGGACGCTTCATAGAGATCTTCCGGAATGGCTTTGAGCAAGCCCATGCAGAGGATCAACATGTAGGGATAGCCGAGCCAGGTGTTGACGATCAGGATCATCACCTTGGCCAGGAAGGGGTTGGTATACCAGTCCGGCTTGATGCCAAACGCCGCCTCCAGGAACATGTTGATCTCACCGAAGTTCTGGTTGAACAACCCCTTGAACACCAGGATGGAGATAAACGCCGGAATCGCATAGGGCAGGATCAGCATGACCCGATAGAAACCGCGCCCCTTGAGGGATTCCCACTGCACCAGACTGGCCAACACCATGCCGATAGCCAGTGTCAGCGCCACGGAGCAGCTGGAGAAGATCACGGTCCAGATGAAGATCTGCAGGAACGGCGACTGGATGCCCGGATCGTTCACGATGCGCGCGAAGTTCTTCCAGCCCACGCTCACCACAAAGCCCGGCGCCACGCCCTTGCCGACAAACTCACCCTGCTGATCAATGTATTGATAGAAGCCGGTCTCACCGTTAGGCAGCATCAGCTCACCGTTCTGGGTGTCACGCAGCAGGTTGCTGTCTTTGATCACCACGCCGGACTCTAGTTTGATGCCATCCAGCAAACGGGTGTACTGCTGCTTCTGGGCGGCAAACTTGCGCAGGCTGCTCAGGGTAAGATGAGTTCCGCCATCCGGTAGCACCAGATCCAGGTCACTCAGGTGAGTACGATGCTCAACAATGGCGCGGATCGGCGCGGCCTTGCTGGCGGTTTCGCCAGTGAAGGGCTGCAGCTCGACCACTTGCTGGGTGTTCTGCACCCGGCCCTCGCGGGACGCCAGCTCACGGGCCTTGTTGGTCATCAGGGAAACAGGTTGGCTGATAAAGGAGTGATCATCCTGAGTCAGCAGCAGCTGGAACTGGCCGTTGTCGCCACCCAGCAGGGTAAAATCGAATTCACCGCCCGCCACCTTGTAGCTTTTCTTCAGATGGTAATCTCGCGCCTGCTCCACGGAGAGCAAGTTGGCCCCCGAATAGTTGGTGAAGGCGATACCAATCGTGTAGGCGAGAGGAAAGATGATAAATACAACCATGCCCGCAACACCCGGAAAGATGTAGCGATGGGCATAGGTCTTCTTGTTCATGAAGACATACAGACCGACGGATACCACCACCAGATCCAGCAGCGCGAATACCCACTCGCCACTGGCGTACATCATCACGGCAGCGTAGCCGTTGAGGATGGCGACCAGGGCCGCTATGGTCCACTTAAGCCAGGTGTGCTTATCCTTCGGACCGGCATAGGACTCAACAGAAGGTACTACTTCCATGCCAATTAACCTTTATAACGCCAAGAGAGATTTGAGAGAGTGGGAGGCCATGGCGGCCTCCCGGGTAGTGCGTGCTTACTGAACGATACGCTTGGCAGCGGTATCCAGTGCTTCGTCAACACCCTGACGACCGGAGGTCACGTTCTTGAGGGCAGTTTCGAAGGAAGACCAGAAACGGCTCATTTCGGGAACGGACGGCATCGGCTCACCGGCCTGGGCGTTTTGCATGGTGGCCTTGATGTTCGCATCGGATTCCAGGGTCTTCTGGAAGGATTTCAGCGCAACGGCACCCAGCGGCTTGTCGGCGTTAACCGGCGCCAGACCGGCATCGGTCAGCAGGTAGTTTTCCAGGAACTCGATGGCCAGATCCTTGTTCGGGCTGGCGGCGTTGATGGTGGCACCCAGTACGCCAACGAAGGCTTTGGCCGGCTTGCCATTCAGGGTCGGCAGCGGCGCTACGCCGTACTTGATGCCGCTCTTGTCCAGGTTGCTCCAGGCCCAGGGACCGTTGATCATCATGGCCACTTCGCCCTTGTTGAACTTGGCGTCCATCACACCGTAGTCGATACCTTTTTCCAGGTGACCTGACTTGATCATCTCGGAGATATAGCCCACGCCCATCTTGGCGCCCGCGTTGTTCACGCCGGTATCTTTGACGTCATAACCGGTCGCGGTTTTCTTGAAGGCGTAGCCACCGTTGGCAGCCACCAGCGGATAGCTGAAGTACGGGGTGTCATAAGCCCACATGATGGCGCGCTTGCCGTTTTTCTTCAGAGTCTCGTCAATTTTGGCGATCTCTTCGAAGGTTTTCGGCGGCTCAGGCAGCAGATCCTTGTTATAAATCAGGCTGACCGCTTCCATGGCAACCGGGTAGCCATAGGTTTTGCCATCGACAGTCATGGCATCCCATGCCAGCTGTTCAAATTTACCTTTGGTCTCGGCATTCGGACTAACCGGAACCAGCAAACCGGCTTTGACCCACTCACCGTAACGGTCGTGAGCCCAGAAGAAGATGTCCGGACCGTTGCCAGTGGCGGCGGCTTGCTGGAATTTCACTTCAACCTGATCCGGGTGAGCCACAGTTACCTTGATGCCGGTTTCTGCTTCAAATTTTTTGCCCACTTCGGCCAGACCGTTGTATCCCTTGTCACCGTTGATCCAGATGGTCAGCTGGCCTTCATCGATGGCGGCAGTGGCAGAGCAAGCGACGCCAAGAGTGGCCAGACCGATCAGGGATGACAGCAATTTCTTTTTCATGAGCCTTTCCTTGTATTAGTTCCGCGCTGTAAGAGCATTGTGTGCGAGATGGATATTATCCCAAGCGGCAAACGGCTCACATGACGCAACTCGCATTTTTGAAATGCAATTACGTATTTCCTTCCAGAAAGTTCTGAAAACATTTTCTTAAAATGGGTAATTAGCCCTAATTATTGGCTTATTTCAGTACAAGCAAGGAAATATAATTACCAAAATGAAAATTTATTACCGCAATGAAAGGGTTTTCACTTCAATGAAAACCCTTTCAGGTGATTTATTTTGTTTGATTTGTTAACAAAGTACCGCGCCAGTTTCGAGGTCTGCCGCGGTGCAATAAAAAAAGAGACCCCGCCGGGGCGGAGTCTCTTTTTGCAGGAAATGACGACTTGATCACACTACAAGCCCCACTACGACTGGCGCAGCAGCTGATCCTTGAGATTGGGCGGCACTCCCTTGATGGTCAGGGTGTCGGTCTGGGGGTCATAAAATATGCGACTGTTCAACAGCTTCTGCTCAAAGCTCAGGGTCAGGCCGCCGCCGGAGCCGACAAACTTGGTCAGACCGCGCAGGGTAGAACGGTCCGCCGGGAAGCGATCTTCCAGCTGATACTCCTGACCGATAAAGCTGTAAAAATCGAGGTCGCCGTCGCCAGGCAATTCGGCAGAGAGCGCCTTGATTTCGATCTCTTCACCGGCACTGGCCTGTTCGGTGCAATATTTAAAGACCTGTTTTTTGTAATCATTACGCTCGGTTGCCTCGAGCTGCTGACTGTCGCAGTAATCTTCCACCGCCTGCAGCAAGCCTTTATTTTGCACCTTGGCATCCATGCCCTCGCGGGCACCCAGCAGATCCATAAAGAAGTCGCCCAGTTTGCGACCGATGCGTCCCTTGCTGAAGGTGATATAGCGGCGTGAATCGGCCTGGGTTTTCCATTCAGTCAAATCAATGCGAGCGACCAGATTGAGTTTGCCGATATCCAGGTACTGGATATGGCGCAACTCCAGCGCTTCGCTGACGGTGACGCTCTCCTTGCCCTCCAGCAAGGCAATCAGCAGATAGTCGACCCCGACGTAGTTGTATTTGGCAAACAGCAGTACCCCTTGCTCATCGAGGGCATGTTCCACCAGCTGCTTCACCAGCATCTGGGTCACAGTGATCGAAAAAGGGACAAATTCCGTCTGTTCGGCCAGCAGTTGCTCAAGGGCGATACGAAATGCAGGTGAAGGCTGCTTGGGAGCCTCTTCACCGTCAGCCAGCTCGGCGACGGCCGTTTCGGGGTCAGCAAAGAAGCCAAAGCCCTTGCCCCCCTTGCCGTTGTAGATACGATGCAGTTCCGCCATCAGCCCCTGTACTGCCTCATCAGCAGGGAGGGTCTGACTGCGAGTGTCGGCGTGGGGTTGACCATCGCCGCCCTGGCGCAAGGAGTGAAGAATGATCTTGTCGATATCGAGACTCATGTCACAAAGCCATAGTGTTAGCCGAAAGGGTGAAGTATTATAAGGCGCTTTGAACCGAGATGAACTGAAGATTATGCCCATCGTATCAAAGTACAAGAACGAGCAGTTTGACGCCCTGATGAACGACCTGATCACCGCGCTGGAAAAACATAAAGCGCCGGTGGATCTCAGCCTGATGGTGCTTGGCAACCTGACCACCAATATCATCAACGGTATGGCCCCGGCCCAGCGCCACGCCATCACTGAAAAATTTGTCCAGGCCCTGACCGCATCGGTCGATAATCGCCACGACGCACACTGAGTCCCCGACTCTGTTGATTTGACGTTTCTCAACGCAGATGGATCACTATGGTCGAAACCGGTAACCCCTATCGTGATAATGTCTCTCGCCTGATCACCTGGGGGCATTGGTTCTCCTTCTTCAACATTATCCTGGCCATGCTCATCGCTACCCGCTATCTGGGTGCCATCAGCTGGCCATCGACCACGCTTGGCGTGATCTATCTCGTTGTAAGCTGGATTGGCCACTTCTCGTTCCTGAGTTTTGTCACCTACCTGTTGATGATCTTTCCGCTCAGCTTCGTGCTGCCCAAGGAGAAATCGTTGCGGTTCATCTCGGCCATCATCGCCACCCTGGCGCTGGTGCTGCTGCTGATCGACACCCAGGTATTCCGGCTGTTCAAGTTCCACCTCAACAGTCAGGTATGGCAGTTGCTGCTGGATCAGGCACAAACCGAAGAGGGCTCAATCTGGAGCATCATCTTCGTCGCCGTGCCCACCATTTTCCTGCTGCAACTGCTGCTGTCGGCCTATGTCTGGCGCAAGATCAACAAGCGCAAGCGCCGCCAGTACGGTAATCAGGTAGGGCTGGCCCTGCTGGTCTGCTTTATGCTGACCCACGTGGTCAACAGCTGGGCGGATGCCACCCTCTATCAGCCCATCACCATGCAGAGAGCCAACTTCCCCCTCTCCTACCCGATGACGGCCCGCTCCTTCCTGGCCAAACATGGTTGGCTGGATCTGGATCAGTACCAAAAGCAAGCGGCATCCCTGCACGAAAATAGCGACAGCCGGATGATCTACCCGCTACGCCCGCTCAACGTTAATGCGCCCGCCAGCCACAATAATCTGTTGATCGTGGTACTCGACTCCCTGCGCTTTGACATGCTCAACAACATCAACATGCCCAATTTGCAGCGTTATGCCGATCAGCACATCACGTTTCGCAATCACTTGAGTGGCGGCAACGATGACCTGATGGGGATGTTCAGCCTGTTCTACGGGTTGCCGGGTCACTATTACAAGGACATCAGCAGCGACAAGCGTCCGCCGGTGCTGTTCGACGAGATGCTGCGCCAGGATTACCAGTTCGGGCTGTTTGGCGCGATGGAAGATGCCCAGAAGTATCGCAAGAGCATTCTGGCTGGCCTGCGCAAACAGGTATTTGTCTCCGAGCAAATCGACGATGGCCAACTGCTGAGCGACTGGCAGTTGTGGCTAGAAAAACGCACAGCGGAGCGCCCCTGGTTCTCGCTGGTCTATCTCTCTAGCCCGGGTGATTATCAGTTACCTGCCTCGATGAAAGGGCCATTCCAGCCAGAGCTCGCCAACTTCAATCCGGCGACCGCCTATCGGGCGGAAAATCTGCAAAAACTGGAGAACCGCTACAAGAACTCGGTCTTCTACACCGACCAGTTGCTTGAGCAGATGCTGACCAAATTGCAGTCGCAAGGGATGGATAGCAACACCATCGTCGTGATCACCGCCAACCACGGTCAGGAGTTCAACGACACCCGCAGCAACAGCTGGGGCGCCGGCAGCAACTACTCACCCTATCAGGTGCAGGTGCCACTGGTGCTGGCCTGGCCAGGCCGTGACAGTCAGAGCCTGGATCAGCCCAGTAGCCATCTTGATCTGGCCCCGACCCTGATGCAGGGGATGCTGGGGGTACGCAATCCGGCGCGTGATTACAGCATTGGTCGCAATCTGTTTGATACCGCGCCACGCCCCTGGCTGCTGGCAGGGGATCAGAACGACTTTGCCATCTATCAGGGCGACACCATTACCCACTTCAACAAGCAGGGTGACTTCGAGCTGCTGGAGCGCAACAGTTACCGCCCGATCAAGCACGGCACCCCCGATATGGGTGCCATGATCCAGGTAATGAACGAGCTCAATCGCTTCTATCGCCACCCCTGATCAGAGCAACGCCCCCGAATTCGGGGGCGTTTTACGTTATATGAATCAACCATCTGCTGCGGGAGGTGAGTTAACTCCCCCACCCTTGCGGGTACTTGTAGCCGACAAAACGCTTTGCCGCATAGGCCTTGAACGCCGCCGAGTTGTAGGCCGCCGCCACATCTTTGGCAAACTGCTGATCCGCATCCGCACTTTTCACCACCACCCAGTTGATGAAGTCGTAGCTGCGCTCCAGAAACAGTCCTTCACTGAACGGGATACCGCTGGAGGCGGCAAAATTACCGTTGATCACCGAGAAGTCCACATCCTCCCGCGAGCGGGGCAGTTGCGCCGCTTCCAGCAGCACCAGCTTGAGATTGTGCGGGTTTTTCACCACATCAAACTCGCTCGCCTTGAGCGGGTTTATCCCCTCCTTGAGGGTGAGCCAACCAAGATCCTGCAGCATCAACAGCGCCCGCGCCTGATTGCTGGGATCATTGGGGATGGCCACCGTACTCCCCTCTTTCACCTTGTCGAGTGCAGCCAGCTTACCGGAATAGAGCCCCATCGGACCGGTTGGCACCTGGGTAATCGGCGCCAGCGACAAGCCGCGATCTTTGGCAAAACTTTCAAGATAGGGTTTGTGCTGGAAACAGTTCACATCCAGTGACCCGTCGGCCAGGGCGATATTGGGAGTCACGTAGTCGGTAAACTCCACCAGCTTGACCTTGTACCCCTTGGCCTCCAGCTGCGGCTTGATTGAATCTGTCACCATGTCGGCAAAATCTCCCACCGTGGTGCCAATCACTATCTCCTGTTTGGTCGGCAAGGGGGCATCGGCGGCAATTGCGGAAAAAGAGAGGCTCCCGACCGCCATCGCGGCAATGAAGGTGCTGGCGCCAGCAGTGGCACGCAAGAAAGCAGTGAAAGAAGAAGGTAAGAAGGAACGAAACGGCATAGGGACTCCCTGTCAGGTACGCATCAAGATATGGGCCTGCGGCGGGGTTGGTCTCAAAGCCCCACCTCACACCATGGCAATCTAGCCATCCAAACGGCTAATTCAATTACCATAACAGAGCCATCCACCACCGCCAAGCAATAAAGCGGTGGCACAAACCCCACCTCATCGCCCTTGCACTGACTCCCCCACGCATACCTCCACTCGCACCTACACATACAACCATGCCGTTCACTTTACAGGGTGTGCGACGCGCCCTCGGGATTGCTCCGTATCGAGATGGATGCTGAGAAGGAGAGTAACGAGAGGGGGAATTACAGACAAAAAGATCAGTAACAAAAAATGAGATCCATTCTCAATAGAACACATAAACAGCGCCATTGGAATACCTACCACAAACTGGATCAGATTTCTTTGAAGCTCGTAGATGTTTTTGAAAAAGGCTCTTTTTGAATCTCAATCGCCCGTGTATAGATTTCCATCGCACCCAGGATGGTGCGATCCAAGATGGAGTTTAAAAAATAATGAAGCAAACATCGTTAGCACTGGCGATCACAGCACTGCTGTCGACCCTGCCCAGTGCGCTCGTTCAGGCAAATGAAGGTTGTGCGCCGCTCACCGGCAAGGAGAGCGGCGTGGATATCGGACGCAGCAGCACCGAGCGCTGCCTGCCAGGTACCAATCCCCTGCAGGATCAGCAGTGGTATCTGCTCAACAGCGGGCAGGATGGATTCAGTGCCCGTGGCGGCATAGCGGGCAATGATCTCAACCTCTGGTGGGCTCATCGCACCGGCGTGCTGGGTCAGGGTATCAATGTGGCCGTCGTGGATGATGGTCTGGCCATCGCCCACCCGGATCTGGCGGACAACGTGCGTCCGGGTTCGAAAAACGTGGTGACCGGCAGCGATGATCCGACCCCGACCGATCCGGATACGGCCCACGGCACTTCGGTCTCCGGCATCATTGCGGCTGTAGACAACGCCATCGGTACCAAGGGGATTGCCCCGCGAGCCCAGCTACAGGGGTTCAACCTGCTGGATGACAACAGCCAGCAGTTACAGAAAGATTGGCTCTACGCCCTTGGCGACAGCGATGCCAGCCGCGACAACCGGGTCTTCAACCAGAGCTACGGCATGAGTGTGGTGGATCCCCGCGCTGCCAACTCTCTGGATCAATCCCAGCTCGATCGCCTGTTTGAACAGCAGACCCTCAAGGCGCAGGGCGCGGCCTATATCAAGGCCGCCGGCAACGGCTTCAACAAGATAGCGGCGGGCGGCTATGTGCTTAACCGCACCGGCAATGGCCCCAAATTGCCGTTTGAAAATAGCAACCTCGATCCCTCCAACAGCAACTTCTGGAACCTGGTGGTGAGCGCCCTCAACGCCAACGGGAGCAGATCTTCCTACTCCAGCGTCGGCAGCAACGTCTTCCTGAGCGCCACCGGTGGCGAATATGGTACCGACTCGCCGGCGATGGTGACCACGGATCTGCCCGGCTGCGACATGGGCTACAACCGCACCAATGATCCCAGCACCAACCGGCTGCACGGCAACCAACAACTGGATGCCAGCTGCGACTACAACGGCGTGATGAACGGCACCTCCTCCGCCACCCCCAGCACCTCCGGCGCCATGGCGCTGCTGATGTCCGCCTACCCGGACTTGCCGGTTCGGGACCTGCGGGATCTGCTGGCGCGCAGCGCGACCCGGGTCGATGCCACACATAAACCTGTGATGGTCAGCTACACCAGCAACAGCGGCAAGGTACGCGATGTGAAAGGGCTGGAAGGGTGGGAGCGCAATGCCGCCGGCATGTGGTTCAGCCCGACTTACGGTTTTGGTCTGATCGACGTCAACAAGGCCCTTGAGCTGGCAGCCAATCACCAGCCCCAGCCCCCGCTGGTGCAACTGCCGTGGCAGAAGATCAATGTCAGCGGCAGTGCCGCTGCCATCCCGGATGTGGGCAACAGCCCGACCAGCTCGACAACACGCATTGCCACACCGTTGACGGTAGAAGCGGTTCAGGTGATGGTGAGCCTGGATCACCAGCGTCTGCCCGATCTGCTGATCGAACTGGTCTCCCCCGCCGGCACCCGCAGCATCCTGCTGAGCCCCTTCAACAGCCTGGTCGGCCAATCTCTCGACCAGCAGCAACTGGGCTTTGTGCGAACCAAGGGATTGCGCGACATGCGGATGCTATCCAACAAGTTCTACGGCGAATCGGCGCAAGGCACATGGCGACTGGAAGTGACCGACGTTGCCAACGGTACCCGTCAGGTCTCTCTGCTCAATCGCGAGACCCGTGAGCGTACCACCCTGACCGAGCGCAACAACCGTCAACCGGGCAAGCTGATCTCATGGTCCCTGCGGGTCCTGGGTCACGATGCCAATCGCAGCTAACACGCTAGGAGTATTACCATGAACAAACCTGTTACCTTGCTTCTGGCAACCCTGCTGGCCCCCCTCTCGGGACAGCTCTGCGCCGAGGAGTCCGTCACCATGGATGGCAAGCAGTACAGCACCATAGAGGTGAACGGCCAGACTTACCTCATTCCCGACAACGGCAGCAAGAAGCGGGTCGCCCGCAGTCTGGATGACAAAGTGCCGCAGCAAAGCCTGCGCCGCGGCGACGTATTGATGCAGGGGGCGGCCAGCCCCGAGCTCACCGTCAGCGGAACCCTGCTGGTGGAAGCTGACGATGCCACAGCCAAGGCGCTGGCGACTCGCCACGGCTTGAACTTCAAGCAGAGCAGCGGCGGCATTGCCCTGCTGGAGGCCAAGTCGGGCACCGATCTCAATGCCATCGCCACCAAGCTCAAGAGCGAAGGGGTGAATGTGCAGATCGAGCTGTCGGGGGCCGAACAGCAGCCGAAATAGGTCGCGACACACAGATAACAAAGGGGGCCATCATGGCCCCCTTTCTGCTGCTCATTTTGACAGTGACTTACTTGGCGCCATGCTGCTCCGCCAGATAGAGCCAGGTATCGACCACGGTATCGGGGTTGAGCGACACCGAGTCGATCCCCTGCTCCACCAGCCAGGCGGCGAAGTCCGGGTGATCGGATGGGCCTTGGCCGCAGATCCCCACGTACTTGCCCGCCTTGCGCGCAGCCTGGATCGCCATCGCCAGCAGCGCCTTGACCGCCTCGTTGCGCTCGTCGAACAGATGGGCGATGAGCCCGGAATCCCGATCCAGCCCAAGAGTAAGCTGGGTCATGTCGTTGGAACCGATGGAGAAACCGTCCACGTGCTCGAGGAACTTGTCTGCCAACAGGGCGTTGCTCGGGATCTCGCACATCATGATCACCTTGAGCCCCCGCTCACCACGGCGCAGACCGTTCTCGGCCAGGATGTCGATCACCTGCTCCGCCTCGCCCACGGTGCGCACGAAGGGGATCATCACCTCGACGTTGGTCAGCCCCATCACATCGCGCACCCGCTTGATCGCCTCGCACTCGAGGGCAAAACAGGGGCGGAAGCTGTCGGCGATGTAGCGCGACGCACCGCGAAAACCGATCATCGGGTTCTCCTCGTGGGGCTCGTAGCCACGGCCGCCCACCAGGTTGGCGTACTCGTTGGACTTGAAGTCCGACATCCTCACGATCACCCGCTCCGGCCAGAAGGCGGCAGCCAGGGTGGCAATGCCCTCGGTCAGCTTGGCGACGTAGAACTCGCGCGGGCTATCGTAGCCGGCGATCATCTTGCCGATGGTGGCCTTGAGCTCGGGGCTCTGGCTGTCGAACTCCAGCAGCGCCTTGGGGTGTACCCCGATCATCCGGTTGATGATGAACTCGAGACGGGCCAGACCGACACCGGCGTTCGGCAGCTGTGCGAAGTCGAACGCCCTGTCCGGATTGCCGACGTTCATCATGATCTTGATGGGCAACCGTGGCATGTTACCCACCTCGGTCACCGCCACGTCGAAGTCGAGTTCGCCGTCGTAGATGAAACCGGTATCCCCTTCCGCGCAGGAGACGGTAATGAGTTGACCCGGTTCAATGCGCTTGGTGGCATCACCGCAACCCACTACCGCCGGAATGCCCAGTTCGCGGGCGATGATGGCGGCGTGACAGGTGCGGCCACCCCGGTTGGTGACGATGGCGGAGGCCCGCTTCATGATGGGCTCCCAGTCCGGGTCGGTCATGTCGGTGACCAGCACGTCGCCGGGTTGCACTTCGTCCATCTGGCTGATGGAAGAGATGACCCGCGCCGGACCCGCGCCAATCTTGTGGCCGATGGCCCGCCCCTCGATCAACACCTTGCCCGCTTGCTTGAGGGCAAAACGCTCGAGGGTGTTGGCCTCCTGGCGGCTGCGCACGGTTTCCGGGCGGGCCTGCACGATATAGAGCTGGCCATCCTGACCATCCTTGGCCCACTCGATATCCATCGGGCGGCCATAGTGCTGCTCAATGATGAGGGCCTGTTTCGCCAGCGCCATCACCTCCTCATCGGTGATGCAGAAGCGGCTGCGCTCAGCCTCGTTGGTGTCGACAATCTTCACCTGACGGCCGTGACCAGCATCGTCAGAGTAGGTCATCTTGATAAGCTTGGAGCCGAGGGTCTTGCGTACCACCGCCGGGCGGCCCCCCTTGAGAGTCGGCTTGTGCACATAGAATTCATCCGGGTTGACCGCCCCCTGCACCACCATCTCGCCAAGACCATGGGCGCCGGTGATAAAGACCACATCGTTGAAACCGGACTCGGTATCGAGGGTAAACATGACGCCGGAGGCGGCGAGATCCGAGCGCACCATCCGCTGCACCCCGGCCGAGAGGGCAACGCCCTTGTGGTCATAGCCCTGATGCACCCGATAGGAGATGGCGCGATCGTTGAACAGGGAAGCAAACACATGCTTGACCGCCGTCATGACGGCATCGATGCCACGTACGTTGAGGAAGGTCTCCTGCTGACCGGCAAAGGAGGCGTCCGGCATATCCTCGGCGGTGGCGGAGGAGCGCACCGCAAACGAGGCACTCATGCCATCACCCAAGCCTGCACTCAACTTCTCATAGGCAACCCGGATCGCCAGCTCCAGCTCGGGCTGGAACGGGGCTTCGATCACCCAGTCGCGGATCTGCTGACCGGCCCGGTTGAGGGCGGCGATATCGTCCACGTCCAGATTGTCGAGCAGATGGTGGATCTTGCCGTTGAGGCCGCTTGACTCCAGAAACTCGTTAAACGCAAAGGCGGTGGTGGCAAAGCCCCCCGGCACGGATACGCCGGCGCCAGAGAGGTTGCTGATCATCTCGCCAAGGGATGCGTTCTTGCCGCCAACTCGTTCTACGTCCTGCATTCCGAGTTGTTCGTACCAGAGCACGTACTGTTGCACTTGGATGTCTCCAGATTGGTGGGCACCGATGCCATAGCACCTCGTACGCCCGATTTAATCGATGAGGTTATGGGTAAGTCAGGTGCATTATTGTCTGTTTCTTTTGTTGCCAACGACCATGAAAACGTTTTCTATTGGTTTTCAAAAAAATCCCCGAACAAGAGTTGGGGATGGTCGAACGACCGGAACATTCTACAATGGCGACACACAAAGATAGCGATTCAGGTTTGCAAGCCACGTCACAACTTGGGCACAGCAGACCGGTTGACAAAACTGGTATGGTTTCGAGAGATACTTCTCACCCTTTACCCCATACGGCCCTATACGCCGGTATCACAGGAGCCCCACGTGCACACCGTATTTTATGTTTCAGACGGCACCGCTATCACTGCAGAAGTGTTCGGCCACGCGGTACTGAGCCAGTTTCCGCTGGCCTTCGAGCAGATCACTATCCCCTTTGTGGAGACCCAGGAAAAAGCCCGTCAGGTGCGGATGCGGATCGATGAACAGTTCCGCCAGACCGGGGTGCGCCCCATCCTGTTTCACACCATCGTCGACCCGCTGGTACGGGAAGAGGTGCTCAAATCGGAAGCGTGCGGCCACGACTTTCTCAATACCTTCGTCAGCCCGCTGGAACAGGAGCTGGGAGTGAAAGCCGAGCCCCGCCTCCACCGCACCCACGGCATGGAGAATCGCAAGCTCTATGACGATCGCATCGAGGCGGTCAACTTTGCGCTGGCCAACGACGATGGCATCACCACCAGGGAGTACGACGAGGCGGACATCATCCTGATCGGGGTCTCCCGCTGCGGCAAGACCCCCACCAGCCTCTATCTGGCGCTACAGTTCGGCATTCGCGCCGCCAACTACCCCTTTATCGAGCAGGATATGGGGATGCTGGAGCTGCCCGCCCCCCTCAAGGCCAACCGTCACAAGCTGTTTGGCCTCACCATAGCGCCGCAGCGGCTGCACGAGATCCGCAACCAGCGCCGCGCCAACAGCCGCTACTCCTCCATCGAACAATGCGAGCAGGAGCTTGCCTGCGTGGAGCGGCTGTTTCGCCAGGAGGCGATCCGCTTCCTCGATACCAGCTCCCACTCAGTGGAAGAGATCAGCGCCAAGGTCCTCGAGGCGACCGGTCTGCGCCGCCAGCTCTGTTAAGCCAGCTTGACAGCTGCCGGCATCAACAAAAGATAAAAATCACACATCCGTTGTAAAAGTCAGGCGCTGTGAACTGTCATTTTGATGAATAACAGTGAACAGCATGGATGAAAAAGGGATAAGCACCACAAATGCTTATCCCTCTGCTTGCCAACCTTGGCATTGCGCGCTTGTCATCAGCCGCCGTTTTGTTCCGCTCTACTGTGTTCTGCAAACAGTCAGACTTGACTAGCGATTGAGCTCGGGGTTGTTCATCAACCGGGCATAGAAGGCCAGCAAGCCGTGGCGCAGGCGAACCCGCTCTGCCAACCAGCCGCCAACAAGCGCCCCCGTCACCCCGCCAACCAGCAGCAGCGGCTGCCAGTAGTGCAGCAATCCCTGATCACCGAGCAACAGCCAGCCCAGCAGCATGGTCGCGACCACCAGCAACAGCAGAGGACTGGCGGCAATTGCCAGCCAGAGCGCCACCAGCAGCCCCCGGGCCACCCCTTGTTGCAGCACGCTTTCACTCTCCCTGTGCTCCAACTCCTCGCACTCTTCCCTGCACTCTTTCCTGCACTCTCGCTTGCCTGGCATCATTTGCATCCATTTATAACTCAGCACCAAAAAAGCCAACTAATGGCGACAAATGTCAACAAAATGGAATTCGGTTGCACAAACATCAACCAAAAACTACCAATAAGCCTGTCAAGATCATGAAAACGCTGCCTTTGGTACAAAATACGGCCATTAGAGATGGAAAATAGGTGCACTCATGGCGAATTATCACTATTCTGCTTCGGTTGCCAGCCAACACCAAAAATTGAAAATGGCATGGCGTAACGAAATAAATACAGCTTTCGTCAGGTTTTGGCTACGCACTGCGGCCTGCTCAGGATGAGCCCAATACCGGCAAGAGACAACAGAGACGTAAGGACAGATCCATGGATTTGAAACAAGACGGTGAGGAGCTGAAGCGCGGCCTTAAAAACCGCCACATTCAGTTGATTGCTTTGGGCGGCGCCATCGGCACCGGCCTCTTTTTGGGCATTGCCCAAACCATCAAGATGGCAGGCCCCTCGGTCCTGCTGGGCTACGCCATCGGCGGCTTTATCGCCTTCCTGATCATGCGCCAGCTCGGTGAAATGGTGGTGGAAGAGCCGGTAGCCGGTTCATTCAGCCACTTTGCCTACAAATACTGGGGCGAGTTTGCCGGTTTTGCGTCCGGCTGGAACTACTGGGTGCTCTACGTGCTGGTGAGCATGGCCGAGCTGACCGCGGTGGGCATCTATGTCCAGTACTGGTGGCCCGAGATCCCGACCTGGATGTCGGCAGCGGTCTTCTTCGTGCTGATCAACGCCATCAACCTCTCCAACGTCAAAGCGTTTGGCGAGATGGAGTTCTGGTTTGCCATCATCAAGGTGGTCGCCATCATCGGCATGATTGGCTTCGGTGGCTATCTGCTCATCTCTGGCACCGGCGGCCCCGAGGCGAGCGTCACCAACCTGTGGGCGCAAGGGGGCTTCTTCCCCAACGGCATCAGCGGTCTGGTGATGGCGATGGCGGTGATCATGTTCTCCTTTGGCGGTCTGGAGCTGGTGGGCATTACCGCCGCGGAAGCGGACAACCCCGAGAAGAGCATTCCCAAGGCCACCAATCAGGTGATCTACCGCATCCTGATCTTCTACATCGGCGCTCTGGCTATCCTGATGTCCCTCTACCCTTGGGGTAAAGTGGTAGAAGGTGGCAGCCCGTTCGTGATGATCTTCCACGCACTGGACAGCAACCTGGTCGCCACCGTGCTCAATATCGTGGTACTGACGGCTGCACTGTCGGTCTACAACAGCTGCGTCTACTGCAACAGCCGGATGCTGTTCGGTCTGGCCAAGCAGGGCAACGGCCCGAAAGCCCTGCTCAAGACCAACAAGAGCGGCGTACCGCTGGTCGCCCTCTCGGTCTCGGCCATCGCCACCCTGCTCTGTGTGCTGATCAACTACCTGATGCCGGGCAAGGCGTTCGGTCTGCTGATGGCGCTGGTGGTCTCCGCACTGGTGATCAACTGGGCGATGATCAGCCTGGCGCACCTCAAGTTCCGCAAGGCCAAGGTCGCAGAGGGCGTCCAGCCCAAGTTCAAGGCGTTCTGGTACCCCTTCGGCAACTACCTCTGCCTCGCCTTCATGGCCGGTATCCTGGTGATCATGTACATGACCCCCGATTTCCGGATCTCGGTCGAGCTGATCCCCGCCTGGCTGGTGGTACTGGGTATTGGCTTTGTCATCAAGCGCAAAGGACAGGCCCAAAGCAAGGTCGCAGCCAATCTGGGTTAATGCCCGCAGCTGCCGACATCAATGCAAAAACGCCGATCGGATGATCGGCGTTTTTTTTATCTGGCTACTTCAGCTGCTCTTGCCATCACTCATAAACCACACGGTAGTGCAGATCACTTGATCCGTTTTCCTTGTGCATCCACTACCGGCTCCCCATCTTCTTTGCTGAAGGCACCTTGCTGAGGGCTCGGCAGAATATCCAGCACCACTTCGGATGGACGACACAGCTTGGTGCCAAGGGGCGTCACCACTATGGGACGGTTGATCAAAATAGGGTGCGCCAGCATGGCATCGACAAGTTCATCGTCGCTGAAGCTCTCCTCAGCCAGTCCAAGTTCCTCAAAAGGCGGCACGTTCTTGCGCAGCAGGTCGCGCACCGGCATGTCCATGGCCGCAATCAGCGCGACCAGCGTCGCGCGGCTTGGCGGGGTTTCCAGATAGTGGATAACGGTCGGCTCAACGCCGGCGTTACGGATGAGCTCCAGGGTATTGCGCGAGGTGCCACAGGCCGGATTGTGATAAATGGTGATTGGAGTGTTATTCATGATTAAGCCTCTGCGTTGAGATAGTTGCGTTTCATTCTAAGGGCCACATTGACCAGAGCGATCAGCACGGGCACCTCCACCAGCGGGCCTATCACCCCGGCGAATGCTTGATCCGAGTTCAGACCAAATACCGCGATAGAGACCGCAATGGCCAGCTCGAAGTTATTACCGGTGGCAGTAAACGCGATTGACGCATTCTTGTCATAGGGGATCCCGAGCTTCTTGCCGACCAGAAAGCTGGTGAAAAACATCAGCACAAAGTAGACCACCAGCGGAATGGCGACCCGCACCACATCCATCGGCAATTCGACGATCATCTCCCCCTTGAGGCTGAACATCAGCACGATAGTGGCCAGCAGGGCGATCAGGGTGATGGGGGAAATCGCCGGAATAAAGCGCTCGGTGTACCACTGCTCCCCCTTGGCCTTGACCAGATAGTGACGGCTCAAAAAGCCAGCGAGGAAAGGGATGCCCAGATAGATCAGCACGCTTTGGGCGATATCCAGCATGGTGATATCCACTGCAAACCCCTGCAAACCAAACAGCGGCGGCAGGACGGTAATAAACAACCAGGCCATAAAGCTGTAGGTGAGGATCTGAAATCCGCTATTGAGCGCGACCAGACCGGCACCGTACTCCTTGTTGCCACCGCCTAGGTCGTTCCACACCAGCACCATGGCGATGCAACGCGCCAGACCGATCAGGATCAGGCCCACCATGTAGTCCGGGTGGTCATGCAAAAACACCAGAGCAATCACAAACATCAGGATGGGGCCGACCAGCCAGTTCATCACCAAGGAGAGGGTTATAGCCTGCCGGTCGCGGGTCATGGTGCCCATGGTGGCGTAGTTCACCTTGGCCAGCGGCGGATACATCATCAGGATCAGGCCAATGGCCAGCGGGATATTGGTGGTGCCGACCGACATCGCCTCGTTCCACTGGGCTACCTGAGGGAACAGATAGCCAATCCCCACCCCGATGGCCATGGCGACAAAGATCCAGAGGGTGAGATTACGGTCGAGAAAACTCATTTTTTTGCTGACGGGCAGATCGCAGCAATCGTTGGTACTCATCAAAAGACTCCAAAAGCATTGAGTGATATGAAAGGCTCAACGCGAACACAGGCCGCGGTTGATGGTGCCTTCAAGGGAATATCGTGGAGCGCTATCTCACGCCTCCTGATGGATCGGGTGACATAACCCTTGCAATACAGCCACTCCCACCGGCTCGACGGCCTGCAAGGGCACCACCGCATAACGCTTGGCATGACGCTCTTTGACCGCAGTAATATGGGGCTGCTGGCGATACGCTCGCTGGGCCAGCAGTGGCGAGGTGACGCTGGCCGGGGAAAGCAGGTGATTCACCACCCAGGCCCAGGGCTCGATACCGGCACGGCGCAGATCGGCTTGCAGGTTGGCCGCCTCCTGCACCGGAGTCGGCTCTGGCAGGGTGACAATCATCACCTTGGTCTGCTTCGGGTCTTGCAACTGCATCATGGGGGTAGTGAAGTGCAGGCCCTTGTTGCCCATCTGGCGGGCAATCTCCCTGTGATAGGCGCCGGTGGCATCGAGCAGCAGCAGGGTATGGCCGGTCGGCGCCGTGTCCATCACCACGAAGCGCTTGCCGGCCTCACGAATGATCCGCGAAAAGGCCTGAAATACGGCTATCTCTTCGGTGCAGGGGGAACGCAGGTCTTCTTCCAACAGGGCGCGGCCCTGGGCATCGAGACTCGCCCCCTTGGTGGCCAGCACCTGAGCACGGTAACGCTCGGTCTCGGCGTGGGGATCGATGCGGCTCACCTCCAGACTGGGCAAGGCCCCGGCCAGCGTCTCCCCCAGATGGGCGGCGGGATCTGAGGTAGTAAGATGCACCGGCAGCCCGCGACTGGCGAGCTCCACCGCCACGGCCGCCGCCAGAGTGGTTTTCCCCACGCCCCCCTTGCCCATCAACATGATGAGCCCGTGGCCATCGCTGGCCAGTTCATCGACCAGTTGCTGCAACCCGGGGTGCGGCTCGGCGGTGGTGCGTTCGACCGCATCGGCATTATCGTCAGCACCATCAGCACCATCAGCACCATCGGCAGACACTGCGCCCAGTAACTGACGCAGGCTCTCTACGCCCACCAGATTGGTCGCCAGCAGCGGTATTCTGTCTTGTGGCAAGCTTGCCAGCAGCGCGGGCATCTGTGCCAGCGCCTGCTGCTCACGTTGCCACACGGCGCAGGCCAAGGGGTCATCCGCCAGCTCCCGTTGCGGGAAGATGCCATTGATCACCAGCTGCTGATTGGCAAGACCTATGGCCGCCAGTTCATCATGGGTGCGCGCCACTTCCCGCAAGGTAGAGGCTTGCGCCCGGGCCACCAGAATAAGCCGGGTTTTCAACCCATCGGACAAGGCTGCGACCGCCTCGGCGTATTGGCTGCGCTGTTTTTCCAGCCCGGCCAATGGCCCCAGACAAGAGGCATCCCCCTTGCCTTGCTCCAGAAACTCGCTCCATGCCCCCGGCAGTTGCAGCAGACGGATGGTGTGACCGGTGGGGGCCGTGTCAAATACGATATGGTCATACTGATCCACCAGCTGGCGATCAGTCAGCAGGGCGGTGAACTCGTCAAAGGCGGCAATCTCTGTGGTGCAGGCGCCGGAGAGCTGCTCTTCAATGCTGCGCACCACGCTCTCGGGCAACTTGCCACGCACCGGGCCGACGATCCGCTCCCGATACGCTTGCGCCGCCGCTTGCGGGTCTATCTCCAGTGCTGACAAGCCGCTGACGGCCGCGATGGCGGTGATCGTGTTGCCGATGGCTGTGTCAAATACCTGACCGACGTTTGAAGCCGGATCCGTGCTGACCAGCAGCACCCGTTTGCCACTGTCACACAAGGCGACCGCACTGGCGCAGGCTAGCGAAGTTTTACCCACGCCCCCCTTGCCGGTGAAAAAGAGAAACGGCGGGGCATCTGTCACAAACGAATAGCTCAGCAACGCGTTACTCAAAGACGAAGACATAAGCGACTCCAATCAGGCAAAACAAGGCAATTCACCGCGCAGGCGGCAGGGATGTGGTCAGCAACACTCAGGGGTTAGCAGCAACCACTGTTGCCGCAACAGCCGCCGCTCTTGGCGATCCCTTTGATGACTGCTTGCGGCGCGGGCAAACCGGCATAACGGGCCAATTCACTGCGGCCGGGATAACGGCCGGTGAGCACCACCTGACCATCCACCAGCACCAGCGGCAACCCCGCCTCCCCTGCGTGCATCAAGAAGGCGCTGACCGCTGGGGTCTCGGCAAACACCATCGGCTGCTGAGCCAGATTGAAGCGCTCGATGGCCACCCCCTGCCCCTTGGCCCACGCCACATCGGCCGCAAAGTTCACCAACCGCTGCTCTACCTCGGTACCGCATACCCCGCTGGCACAGCACAGTGCCGGATCAAAAATCTGGATAACAGACATGGCATTACTCCTTATTGCAGCAAGATTGCTCGGGCAACACATGGGGCGAACAGCTCGACTCGGCGCGCATCATCCCGCACGCTTCGGGATGCCCAGCGCAACACTCTTCCGTGAGGTAGCCGATAAGATCCAGCATCAGGGGAATGTTGGCCCGGTAACGTAAAAAACGACCTTCTTGCTCCACCGACAACAGGTCGGCATGCAGCATGGCTTTCAAATGAAATGACAGTGTGTTCGGGGCGATATCCAGTTCACTGGCAAGCTGGCCAGCAACCCTGCCTTCCAACCCGGCCTTGACCAGCAGCCGCCAGACATCGAGACGGATCCCGGATGCAAGAGACTCGAACACTTTAGTGGCTGTATCTTTATTCATGGGAACCTCTTCATCTCATTTCATAGCTACAACTATACAAGAACCATTGAAATGATCAAGCCACCTCAACCAAATCACAGATCTGTTCAGCTGCCTGGACTGTTCACGCAGCACTCGTCACGGAAAAACACGATGATCTCTTCCAGCACCTCATATTGAGAAACGCAAAGGAGGGTGCGGCTCTCCCGGTTCTGCTTGACCAGCCCCACCGAGACCAGCGCCGCAATATGGTGACTGAGGGTGGAGGCGGGGATCGCCAACTGCTTTTGCAGCTGCTCCACCATCCCCATGCTAAGAGGACTGCTCTCGGCCAAGGCTGGATTTGGCACCACCCTCACCTTCCTGTTTATCTCTCCGCTCTTGAACCCCATCATCGTCGGCTTGATGTGGGCCACTTTTGGCTGGAAAGTGGCCCTGCTCCACGCCGTGATCGCGGCAACCGTCTCTGTCATGGCGAGCATGCTGCTCGACAAGTTCGGGTTCGAGCGCCATGTCATCGACCCCAAAGAGGCAACACAGTTCTGCTGCACCAGTGGTTGTGGCCCGGCGACCTGCGCCACAACTCAAGCAAATTGCAGTAACAACCAACGCGGCGCCATTCGCGCAATCAAACCGCTCAACGGGGCAGCGTGCTGCCCAGCACCGCAACCAGAGATAGCAGAGCAGTCCCCCCTCTCCTGCTGCGGCGATGGCACGGCAACCCTGACCCGTGCGCCACAGCTCCCCACTGCCTGGGTCAAGGCTCGCATCGATGCCTGGCAGCAGTTCAAAGCGGTATTGCCCTTCCTGCTGCTGGGGGTGCTCGTCGGCTCGTTTATCTACGGTTTTATTCCGGCCGAGTGGATCGCCGCCCATGCTGGCGCCGACAACTCGTTGGCCATCCCCTTCAGCGCCATCGTCGGGATCCCGCTCTATATTCGGGCCGAGGCGGTGATCCCGCTCGCGTCGGTACTGCTGGGCAAAGGGATGGGCATGGGTGCAGTCATGGCGCTGATCATCGGCAGTGCCGGTGCCAGCCTGACCGAGGTGATCCTGCTCAAAGCGATGTTCAGAACCCCTATGATTGCGGCCTTCCTTACTGTGATCCTCGGCATGGCGATCCTGATGGGCTACCTGACGCAACTGTTGTTCTAAACCACGCCTTGCCCCCAATAAGCAAAACGCCGATCGAATGATCGGCGTTTTTTGTTTTGTGGCTATCAACACTAGCGACACATTGATAAAAAAGGACCACCCGCTTGGGTGGCCCTGTTGTTTATTTTGCTTACCAGCAACATGTCCTTACTTGGCGTAATCCTCAGTCGGGATACAGGCACAGAACAGGTTGCGATCGCCGTAGACGTCGTCGATACGGTTCACCGAGGGCCACAGTTTGGCGGCGCGCACGGCGTCGGACGGGAACACCGCCTCGGCGCGGCTGTAGCCACGGGACCACTGCTCATCCATCACGTCATCCTGGGTGTGCGGGGCGTGTACCAACGGGTTGTCGGTCAGGCTCCACTGCCCCTCCTGCACCTTGGCAATCTCGGCGCGGATGGATGTCATCGCCTCGACGAAGCGATCCAGTTCGCGCTTGGACTCCGATTCGGTCGGTTCGACCATCAGGGTGCCCGCCACCGGGAAGCTCATGGTCGGCGCGTGGAAGCCGTAGTCCATCAACCGCTTGGCCACGTCCATCTCGCTGATGCCACAGGCCTCTTTGAGCGGACGGATATCCAGGATGCACTCATGAGCCACCCGACCGTTGCGGCCGGAATAGAGTACCGGGAAGGATTCACCCAGCTTCTTGGCCAGATAGTTGGCATTGAGGATCGCCACCTGAGTGGATTTCTTCAGCCCCTCGTCACCCAGCATGGCGATATACATCCAGCTGATGGGCAGGATGCTGGCCGAGCCGAACGGTGCGGCCGACACGGCGCCGTTGTTGCGGCTCTCCTTGTCGGTCTTGACCACGGCGTGGCCGGCCACGAACGGCGCCAGATGCTTCTTCACGCCGATGGGGCCCATGCCCGGGCCGCCACCGCCATGAGGAATGGCGAAGGTCTTGTGCAGGTTGAGGTGAGAGACGTCCGCCCCGATAAAACCCGGCGCAGTCAACCCAACTTGCGCGTTCATGTTGGCGCCGTCGAGGTAGACCTGACCACCGTGCTGGTGAACGATGTCGCACACCTCCTTGATGGTCTCCTCATACACCCCGTGGGTGGAGGGGTAAGTCACCATCAGACAGGAGAGCTGCTCCCCCGCCTCGGCCGCCTTGGCCCGCAGGTCGTCGAGATCCACGTTGCCGGACTTGTCACAGGCGGTGACGATCACCTTGAGCCCCGCCATCTGGGCAGAGGCCGGGTTGGTGCCGTGAGCAGAGGCCGGAATGAGGCAGATATCGCGATGCCCTTCGCCGCGAGACTCGTGGTACTTCTTGATGGCAAGCAGACCCGCGTACTCGCCCTGCGCACCGGAGTTGGGCTGCATGCAGACCGCATCGTAACCGGTCACCTTCACCAACCAATTTTCGAGGTCGGCCAGCAGCAGCTGGTAGCCCTTGGCCTGCGCCAGCGGGGCAAACGGGTGCAGCTTGCCGAACTCGGGCCAGGTCACCGGGATCATCTCGGCGGTGGCGTTGAGCTTCATGGTGCAGGAGCCGAGTGAAATCATGGCGTAGTTGAGGGCCAGATCTTTGGCTTCGAGACGGTGGATATAACGCAGCATCTCGGTTTCGGAGTGGTACTTGTTGAACACCTCGTGGGTCAGCACGGCATCGGTGCGCAGCAGATCCTGCGGGATGGCGTGATGGGCCTGAGCCGCCTTGTCGAGGGCCTCGATATCGAGGCCGTGACCTTGACCGAGGAACAGGTCGAACAGCTCGGCCACATCGCCGCGGGTGGTGGTTTCTGAGAGCGACACCCCCACCGCACCGTCGAGATCCGCACGCAGGTTGATGCCCTGCCCTTCGGCCTTGGCGATCAACGCGGCCTTGTCGCCCGTCAGCACAGTGAGGGTATCGAACCAGCTGGCGTGCTTGAGGGCCGCGCCCTTGGCCTTGAGGCCGAGCGCCAGAATGGTGGTGAGGCGATGGACGCGGGAGGCGATGGTTTTCAGCCCCACCGGGCCGTGGTAGACGGCGTAGAAGCTCGCCATGTTGGCCAGCAGCACCTGTGCGGTACAGATGTTGGAGTTGGCCTTCTCGCGGCGGATATGCTGCTCGCGGGTCTGCATCGCCATGCGCAGGGCACTCTTGCCACGGGCATCCTTGGAGACACCGATGATGCGACCCGGCATGGAGCGCTTGTAGGCATCGCGAGTGGCGAAGAAGGCGGCGTGGGGGCCACCATAACCCATAGGCACGCCAAAGCGCTGGGCGGAGCCTAACACCACGTCGGCACCCAGCTCGCCCGGGGATTTGAGCAGCAGCAGGGAGAGCAGATCGGCGCTGACGCAGGCCAGCCCTTTCTGGGCCTGTACCGCGGCGATGAGGGCGCGCAGATCTTTCACCTCACCTGTGGTGGTGGGATACTGGAACAGGGCACCAAACACCTCTTCGCTCACCGCATCGCTCGCGGCGCCAACCGCCACGTCGAAACCAAAGTGAACCGCGCGCTCCTTGACCACGTCGATCACCTGCGGGTGCACGTCATCGGCCACGAAGAAGAGGTTGGACTTGGACTTGGCCATCCGCTTGGCCAGCGCCATGGCTTCGGCGGCGGCGGTCGCTTCATCCAGCAGGGAGGCACTGGCCAGATCCATGCCGGTGAGATCCAGGGTCAGCTGCTGGAAGTTGAGCAGAGCTTCGAGACGGCCCTGCGCCAGCTCGGGCTGGTACGGGGTGTAGGCGGTATACCAGCCCGGGTTTTCCAGCACGTTGCGCAAAATGACGTGGGGCACATGGGTATCGTGATAACCCATGCCGATATAGCTCTTGGCAATCTTGTTCTGGGCGGCATAGCCCCTGAGCTTGGCCAGTGCCTCCACTTCGGTCATGCCGGCACCGATCCCAAGCGGGCCCGGCAGGCGAATAGCGGCAGGCACGGTCTGGGCAATCAGATCGTCCAGGCTTTCAGCCCCAACGGTCGCTAGCAGTTGGCGCAGCTCTTCCTCGCCTGGGCCGATATGGCGGCGGACAAAATCGGTTTTTTGCTCGAGTTCAAACAGTGACTGGGTCATTTCCCTATTTCCTGGTAAATAAGTCCTGGCATGAAATCCTGATAACCAAGACCTGATGTTCCTGATCGTCGGCTGATACCGACTCCACTCATGTTCTGGGTCCCGCAGACCGGATGCGGCACCGGATGCTGCGGCAGCATCAACAGGGGATCGCCTTGTTGCGGACCGGCCCGTTTGCCCTCTAACCTCCTAGGCTGGCAAACGGCTGGCGCGGGCGACTTCACCCTTCCACCGACCGGCGCTTGCCCGGCTGGCGGTCATACAAAAGGGCCCCGCACGTTGGTGCAGGGCCCGGGGCATTACTATTCGTCTACCACGTTCTGGTAGCCTTCTGCATCCAGCAAGTTGGCCAGCTCGCTTTCGTCATCGAGCTTGATGCGGAACAACCAACCGGCATCATAAGGATCTGAGTTGACCAGCTCGGGGCTCCCTTCCAGCTCTTCGTTGACGGCAATGATCTCGCCGCTCACCGGGCTGTAGATGTCAGAGGCGGCCTTGACTGACTCGGCCACGGCGCAATCGTCACCGGCACTGACCTGCTTGCCCACTTCCGGCAGCTCGACAAACACCATGTCACCCAGCAGCTCCTGGGCGTGCTCGGTGATACCGACCACGGCCTCGCCGTTGGCTTCAACACGGATCCACTCGTGGGAAGTGGCATATTTCAGTTCGCTCGGGATATGGCTCATTTGTGCTTCCTTTGATCTTTGAGTCGCGTTTAAAAACGAATATGAAAAGCGCGGGGAAGGCACTGCCCTCCCCCGACATTGTGTTAAACCAGCTTCTGGCCGTTACGGACGAAAGCAGGCTTGCTGACCTTCACGGTGACCAGCTTCTTGCGGATCTCCACCTCGGCCAGTTCACCGATATCACGGGGCACCCGCGCCAGGGCAATACTGTAGCCCAGGGTGGGGGAGAAAGAGCCAGAGGTGATCACACCTTCACGCTTCTCACCGTTTGCCGCGGTGAAGGTGACCGGCATACCGGCACGCAGCACCCCTTTCTCTTCCATCACCAGACCCACCAGCTTGGGCTGATTGCCCGCCGCTTTCTGTGCTTCCAGCACGTCGCGGCCGATGAAGTTGCGATCGCTCGGCTCCCAGGCGATGGTCCAGGCCATGTTGGCGGCAAGCGGAGAAATTGACTCGTCCATGTCCTGACCGTAGAGGTTCATCCCCGCTTCGAGGCGCAGGGTATCGCGGGCACCGAGGCCGCACGGGGCGACGCCGTTATCCAGCAGCGCCTGCCACAGCTCACAGGCTTTCTCTTGCGGCACCACGATCTCGTAGCCATCTTCGCCGGTGTAGCCGGTGGTGGCGATAAAGAGATCGCCAGCCTGCACGCCGAAGAAGGGTTTCATCCCCACCACAGCAGTGCGCTGGGCGGCGCTCAGCACCGCAGCCGCCTTGACCTTGGCGTTGGGGCCCTGCACCGCGATCATCGCAAGCTCTGGACGCTCGGTCACGCTGACGTCGAAATCGATGGCGTGATGGCGGATCCAGGCCAGATCCTTCTCGCGGGTGGCGGAGTTGACCACCAGCCGGTAAAAGGTATCAGTCAGGTAATAGGTGATGAGGTCATCGATCACGCCGCCGTCCGGATTGAGCATGCCGCTGTAGAGGGCCTTGCCGGAGACGGTGAGTTTGGCCACGTCGTTGGCCAGCAGGTGTTGCAGAAAGGCTTTGACCCGTTCGCCGGTCAAATCGACGATGGTCATGTGGGAGACATCGAACATACCGGCATCGCTGCGCACCGCGTGGTGCTCTTCCAGCTGGGACCCGTAGTTGATGGGCATTTCCCAACCGTGGAAGTCCACCATCTTGGCGCCGGCTTCCAGGTGTTTGGGATGCAGTACAGTAGTCTGGATCATCGCATTCTTTCCTTAGCAAAAAGCCTTTTCGCTGTAGCGACCACCCTTGCGACCCGCGCCACCGATCTGACTGCACTGCGCGCAGCAAAAAGCGACCGGATCCCAGAGTGTGTGCTCGCTCCTGCCCTTGCCAGGCAAGAGGGATTCCTTGAACGGAGCGGATTATATGACAAGCAGGCGAGCGTGCCGCTCAAAAAAAACTAATCCCCTCCCTTAAAACTGACTCCAGACACTAAGATAAATGCAGTGATAAAAACAGCTATAAGCCGACTCGAGCGAGATTAAATTTTGATTTTTACCGTTTCGTCACAATTTACAGAAAAACGTTTCGCTCCAGAGCAAAATTAAAGGCTGACACCCAAAACGGATCATCAGCCTTGTCGGATTACTTTTGTTGCCAAAAACGGCGGGTAATATTAGTTTTTTTCACCCTTGGCCTGCATGGCACTGCCCTTGGTCGCCGCAACAGCCCAGTCAGGACGGGCCAATGCGGGGAGATCTCCCTCCAGCCCCATGGCGGCGCGGATCACCCCCGCCTTGAAGGGCGTCAGCAGATTGGCCGCGCGCAATCCCACGCCCCGCACCAGCTTCTTGAGCGGGTTGGCACCGCTGAACAGCCGCTTGAGCCCCTCCATCGCCGCCAGCATGCGAGCCGCTTCGCTCTTGCGCCAGCGCTCGTAGCTGCGCAGGTTGGCGAGCAGGCCGATATCCTCGCCCGCGGCATGATTTTGCAAAATCTGCTCCGCCAGCGCGGCAGCATCCAGCAGGCCAAGGTTGACCCCCTGCCCCGCCAGCGGGTGGATGGTGTGGGCGGCATCTCCCACCAGCACCAGCCGCTCGCGAGCAAAGTCGCGGGCATAACGGGCGGTGAGCGGAATGGCGCTGCGCGGCCCTTCCACCTTGCACAGACCAAGCCGGGCATCGAAGGCGGCGGTAAGCTGGCGGTTGAACTGCTCGTCATCACAGGCACAGAGCGCCTCGGCACGAGCTGCGGGCAGCGACCAGACGATGGAGCAGAGGTTCTCCTGCCACAGCGGCAAAAAGGCGAGCGGGCCATCCGGGGTGAAGATCTGGCGCGCTACCGCCTCATGGGGCTCGGCACAGCGCACCGTTGCCACCAGGGCGTGGTGGCCGTAATCCCAGCTGGTGAGCGGGATATCGGCCTGACGGCGCACCCAGGAGTGGGCGCCATCAGCAGCCACCACCAGTCTGGCCGAGATGGCCTGACCATCGTCCAGCAGCAGCAAGGCGCCCGCTGGGCCGCTCTGCAAGCTCTTGGCTCTGGCGGGGGTCAGCAACTGGATATTGCTGGCACCCCGTGTCCCGTCAGCGAGAATGGCTTCGAGCAGCGCCAGCTGGATCACCCGATTCTCGACAATATGGCCGAGATTGGCCTGACGCAGGCTGGCGGCATCGAAGTCGATATGGCCGAAACTGTCCTGCTCCCACACCGCCATCTTGTCGTAGGCCTGCAGGCGGCGCGCTGCAATGCCATCCCAGGCGCCAACATGGCGCAGGATCTGCTGGCTGGCCAGACTCAGGGCACTGACCCGGTTATCGGCCACCTCCCCCAGCTGCGGGTCGGGCAGTTGCCCCTCCACCACCAGCACCTTGAGGGCGCTATGTTTAAGGGCCGCCGCGAGCCCCAACCCCACCATGCCGCCACCGACAATCACCACATCCACATTTTGCATCTGCATCATCTCATCCTTTCAGGGCTGACCGGCTGGCCAGCGAGGGGACGCCTGCAGGCATCGCCTCTTTATTCAACACGTTTTGATCAACGAATGGCGGTCACTATCTTCCGGTCAACAGGCTCCACTCAACATGTTCCGCTCAACAAGCGCGGGCTAGTTGCCGCACACATCGGTGACAAAACCCAGGGTGCGCGAGGCGAGCGGCGCCTTGAGGCACGGGAGCCGCCCCATCAGGGTGAGCGCCAGATTGCGCCCCGCCACCAGCGGATCGTGACCATTGGAGAAAAGCTGGGCCAGCGAGGAGGTGAGCCAGACGGTCTGCGCCTGATCGCGCTTGCGCTGCTGCCAGTAGCCGCTCAGCACCTTGAAGCTGCCGATATCCTCCCCCTCTGCCAGCGCCTTGGCCACCGCCCCGGTGAGCAGGTCGAGATCCCGCATCCCGAGGTTGAAGCCCTGTCCGGCGATGGGGTGCAGGGCGTGGGCGGCATTGCCCACCAGCACGGTACGCTGGGCCAGCGGATAGTCGCAGGCGGTCAGAATGAGCGGATAGACGTTACGCACGCCACATCGCTCGAAGCGGCCGAGCCGCCAACCGAAAGCCTGCTGCAGACGGGCGAGAAAAGCCCCTTCATCGAGGGCCATCAGTTCATCCACCTCATGCTGCCCGACGCTCCACACCAGCGAGGAGAGCCCCTGTTGCATCGGCAGCAGGGCCAGCGGGCCCCCTTCGGTAAAGCGCTCGAAGGCGCGTCCTTCAGGGTCTTGCGCTGTTTTGACGGTGGCAATGATGGCGTGCTGCTCAAAGTCATGGCGGGTCACCGGCAACTTGAAGTGCTGGCGCACAAACGAGTTACCCCCGTCTGCCGCCACCAGCAAGCGGGTCTCAATCTGTTCACCGCTCTCGAGGGTGAGGGTCACCTTCTCTTCATCGGGCGCAATCTCGCGCACCCGGGCCGGACAGCAGACCCGAATATTGGTGGCGGCCGTCATCGCCCGTTGCAGCTCGTTGCCAGCGGCAGCCAGCTCGATCACCTGACCCAGCGCAGGCAAACCATATTCGGCGGCCGACAGGCGAGCCTGACCAGAGTGGCCCCGATCCGAGACATGAATATGGGTAATGGGGGCGCAGTGGGGGGCAAACAGCGGCCAGAGTCCGCGCCGCGACAGCGCATCGCAGGTACCGGCCGAGAGCGCAATGGCGCGGGCGTCAAACCCTGAATGGGTATGCTGTTCGGGGACGCTTGCCTCCAGCAGCAGGATCTCGAGGGGGGAGCCATCGGATCGAAGCAGGGCAGCCAGCGAGAGCGCCAGCACGGCACCGCTCATTCCACCGCCGACCAGGGTGACATCGACCTGTCGCACATCAGATTGAGACATAAGCAGAGAGGAAGAAGTGAAAAAGGTGGCCTCATGCTATCACAAAGCCGCAAGCCGAATGCGAGGTCACTGGCAAAAAACCGGTTGCGCCTCACAGGGTTAGCCACAACAGCGCCATAAAAAAGAGCGCCATCAGGCGCTCTTGCAGATCAGAAATGGCCACTTCGGCCCGCGTCTCAATGGAGGGTTGGCGGCGTGCTCGGGGTCTCGGGGCGCTTGCCAAACTCTTCGAAGGTCATCATCACCCCCAGTTTGACGTGTTCGTAGAGCACCAGGAAAGAGGCTTCGTTCTCGTCATCTTCCTGATCGAACTCGGCAGAGACCTGAGTGATGCTGGCGATATCCTGGATCATCTCCTGTAGCTCTTCCGAGGCGCGGGAGAGCTCCTGTTGCACCACGCCGAAACCGGCCAGAAATGCCTGTGACCAATCCACCAGCGAATCGATGCGCTCATCAAGGGGGGCATCGTCGCTTGGCAGCAGCAACTCGACGCCCTTCTGGGCCATCAGGCTCTCGACCACATTGTGATAAAGATCGGTCATCACCTGGCGCACCGGGGCTGGCAAGCCGAAACCGTCGTTCACCAGATCGTTAAAAGGAGGCAGCCAGCTCTTGTCATCCAGGGCCACGCCACCACATACCAGACCACAGATCACGCCGTGGGCTTCTACTGCCGTTGCCATCAACTCATGTTGCTCCATGAGGTCAGATACGGCGGTATATTCAAGGGGGTTCGTTTTGCTCATCGAGGATCCGCTCAAAGTTCAGTCAAATTTGCAGAATTAATGGCCAGGATCCTAGCATTCTCCCTCTTCCAGAGCCAGCAAGGCCTTGAAACTTATGCATCTGCGCTATATAGTCCCGCCCAGTTGTCCACGTGGATAAAGGCGGAAATCAGCTCCGCCGTATTGAGGAAGGCATGAGCACAGAGGCCGTAGAAATCGTCATTTTGGGACGTCCCTACAAGGTATCCTGTCCCTTGGGACAGCAGGATGCCCTGCGCCAGGCCGCCGAGCAGCTGACCGACAAGCTGATCGACCTGCGTCAACGCTCCAAAGTTTCGAGCAATGAGCAATTGGCGATCATGGCGGCGCTTAACTTCTGTCATGAGCTCTGCCTTGAAAAAGATAAGAATCACCAATACTCTGAAACCATGGACAAGCGGATCAAGATGCTGCAACGCACCATCGAAGCAGCCTTGATTGAGCATGGTCAGTATGGTGATTCCAGCGAAGAGGGGCAGCAGCCCTAATCGCAAACCGTTTTAAAATTCCCTGGGATGTTTGTCAGCCGGTTCAAGTCCCCGAGCCGATAATCATACCCAACAGGGGATCGGCCTTCTGGCTATTGCGCATGCTCGGCACGACCGAGAAGCCTGCGGTCAGATTCGATTCCCGCCTTGAACCTACGGTTCAAGGGCCCAAACCGGCAACGGCATCTCGGGGTACCAATAGCAAAAAGCCCGTCACTTGCGTGACGGGCTTTTTCTTTTTCCTCGCATCAACGTCATGGCGCCCCGTTATATCAAGCTGCAGTAGCGCTGTGATGCGTGCTCTTTCTGCCAAACAAAAAGCCCACCAGTCACGGTGGGCTTATCGATGATCCCATAGATCAAATCGCCATCTGCTCGTGGGGGGAACCATGGTGGCGCAACCAGGCAAAGCTCAGGGCAACCAGCAAGACCATCAGGGTCATGATCGCGCCCAAGGTCACCTGCCCTGTCATCGGGAAGCCAGCCGCCAGCAGCGTCACTATACCGGCCCCCAGATTTTGCATCCCGCCAAGAATAGCCCCGGCGGTGCCAGCCTGACCGGGGAACGGTTCAATGGCGCAGGAGGTGGCGGTCGGATAGAGGATGCCGCTACCGATGAAGTAAACCGCCGCGCCGCCAACCAGCGAGGCGGCACTCACGATACCGAACAACCCTGGCAACAGAATGATCAGAGAACCGAGCGCCAAAAAAACAATGCCCAGACGCATCAACTTGCCTTGGCTCAGGCGAAAACTGAGCTTGGCAGAGAGCCAGGCGCCAAACAGATAGCCGGGCAGCGGCAATACGAACAATACGCTCACGGTGCGGGCGCTCAGTTTCAGCACATCGCCAAGCAGCACACCGGCAGCCGCTTCAAACACCGCCAGACCGGCGAAAGTTGCCATCAGGCAGAGCAAATTGCCCTGAAAGCGTGGATTACTCAGCACATGACGATAAGCCGCGCTAACCCGCAGTGGCTGTTGACGTGCCGCCACCGGCAGCGTTTCACCAAACCAGGCCAGCAGCGCCAGGGTCGTTACCGCACCAAAGCCGAACAGAAACCAGTAACCGGCACGCCAGTTGAACAACTCGGTCAGCCAACCACCGAGCACCGGCGCCAGCAGTGGGGAGAAGATCACCCCCATGCTCACCAGACTGTTGGCTCGATTGAGCTCGGCCCCGTTATAGCGATCGCGCATTACGGTGCGGCTCATTGCGCCGCCAGAACCGGTCCCCAGCCCTTGAATGAAGCTTCCCACCAGCAGGGCGGTGAAGTGTGGAATGAGCTGAATGATCAGGGTCCCCACCAGAAACACCATCATGCCGACGATCAGCACCGGACGACGGCCGATGCGATCCGACAACGGCCCGTAGATAAATTGGGAGAGGCCATAAGGAATGAGGTAACAGGCCATCACCGCCTGCAACTGACTCGAGGCAACATTAAAATCCCCCGCCATCATGGGAATCGACGGTACATACAGGGTCTGGGTCATCTGGCCCACAGCGACCATCAGGATGGTCAATAAAAATAAAGGATAAAAACTGTGCCGATCCATATCAGTCCCGCTAAATCGTAAAAATGCTGCCGCCTCTCCGGGGTAATATGCCCAGAGAGATCTGATCACAGAGGCTGTGATGCCATCATAAAAAAGTGCTGGAAACAGTAGGCGGGGAGCCCGCCAGACCACCGCACAGAACGTGTGGTGGAATGGGGGGCATCATAGTGATTCAGCTCACAAAAAACGAACGAATCTTTATAATCGGCTTGCCTTAGTTTTTCTAATATTACGGGGCATAACGCCCCGCCCGCAGTTAAAAATCAACGCGTTACCATCTGTTGCGCCTGCTTGATCAGCTCATCTGGCTGCTCTTTGCGTGGCGGAATGGTGATCCCCTTCTGGCAGGCAGGCTTCTCTGCCATGCGGGCCATCCAGGCTTGCAGATGAGGCAGTCCCTCAATGGAGATACCGCTCCAGTCATAAATACGCACCCAGGGCCAGGTAGCAATGTCGGCGATGCTGTACTCGTCCGCCAGATATTCATGGTGGGCCAGATGGCTGTCGAGCACCTCGAACAACCGCCGCCCCTCCTTCTGATAACGCTCGATGGCGGCGGGGATCTTCTCGGGGAAGTAGCGGTAGAAGACGTTGGCCTGCCCCATCATGGGGCCAACGCCCCCCATCTGAAACATCAACCACTGGAGAGCCTGGGAGCGGCGTTTGGGATCGACCGGCAGCAACTTGCCAGCTTTCTCCGCCAGATAGATGAGGATGGCGCCTGATTCGAATACCGCGAAATCGTCGTTATCCCGGTCGACAATGGCCGGAATGCGGCCATTGGGGTTGATCGCAAGAAATTCGGGCTGCTTCTGATCCAGCGCCGACAAGTCGAGGGGAATGACCCGATAGGGCAAGCCCAGCTCTTCAAGGGCAATCGCCACCTTGAAACCATTGGGGGTCGCGGCGGTGTAAAAGTCGATCATGATTCACTCCTTGTTGGTCATAGCCAGATTGCACAGTGTTAACAGGGTGCAACACCATAGCCGCCTCATCTTGCAACAAGTGACCGGCTCCAGACCATTAAAAAGCGGCGCACCGCTGGCCAAAAAAGGCATGCGGTGCGCCGCTTGTACGAACACGCCAGTATGGGTGTGACTAGTTGAGCGTGACGGTCGGCTGACGCTGGCGTAGCAGCACCAGTCGCGAGAGCAGTGGAAAGTAGGACTCCAGCTTGCGCAGCAGCACCTGACTACATGCAGGATCGGTCAGCTCAACCTCATTCAGCATGAGACCGTTGGAGACAAAATAGAAGCGGGGATCGCGCACATCCGGGCCGCAACGAGTCAGCTCGTGCTCCCCCTTACGGACCAGTAAAGGCAATACTGGCAAACCGATCATATCCTCTTTCTCACCAATAAATCCGGCATCCTGCCAGGGCTCATCAGCGTCAATCAACAAAATCGCAGCCTCGGTTTTGGCCGGACGCCACTGGGCCAGTGGCGTCACGGCAAGATGAGTAAACTGGTCACCGTATTGAGGAGATGACCGCAAAATCGCCAACAAACCTTCACTGGTCTCTGACACTTTTTGACTTACTAAAGATAAATTCATGGATCATGTCCCTATGCTCATGGCAGCCAGCATCCGACTGCAGGAAGTAAGACTAGCGCAGATTTGGCCTATATTGGAGCCGTCACATCTGGCAGTGGTAATCAATTGGTCGTAGGGGGATTACAGTTGCCATCGATAAAAATACTGGTATCATACGCCGTCCTTTTATCCCCCGTTCTTTAACATCCAGTGGTGAACCTATGCATCCGATGCTGAATATCGCCGTGCGCGCTGCGCGCAACGCCGGTCAAGTTGTAGTAAAAGCCTTCTCCCAGCCCGAGAACATTGAGGCTATCCAAAAAGGCAGCAATGACTTCGTGACCAACGTTGACCGTGAAGCCGAAGCGGCCATCATTCATACCATCAAAAAATCTTACCCTGAGCACAGCATTATTGCTGAAGAGTCTGGTGAGATTGCCGGTACCAATCCGGACTACCAATGGATCATTGACCCACTGGATGGCACGACCAACCTTGTTAAAGGCATTCCACACTTTGCTGTTTCCATCGCCCTGCGCGTGAAAGGCAAAACTGAACAAGCTGTCGTTTATGATCCCATCCGTGATGAGCTGTTTACCTCTACCCGTGGTAACGGCGCACAGCTGAACGGCTACCGCATCCGTGTTGGCAAAGCCCGTGAGATGGCTGGTACCGTACTGGCAACTGGTTTCCCATATAAGCAGAAGCACCACATTGCCCCCTACCTGAAAATGTTCCAGAGCATGTTTATCGAGTGTGCTGACATTCGCCGCTCTGGTTCTGTCGCGCTGGATCTGGCCTACGTTGCCGCCGGTCGCATCGACGGTTTCTGGGAAATCGGCCTCAAGCCTTGGGAAACTGCCGCTGGTGAGCTGCTGGCCAAAGAAGCCGGTGCCATCATGACAGATTTCGTGGGTGGTCATAACTACGAGAACTCAGGTAACACTGTCGTAGCTAACCCGCGAGTACTGAAAGAGATGCTCGCCAAAATTCGTGACGAACTGCCGGAGTCTCTGGCTAAATAAGCCAGTTTGCTCAGCAACCAAAAAAACCGGCGCAAGCCGGTTTTTTTGTATCTGCAATTTATCTCAGCAGTGCCATATTGTGCAGCCAACACGGCACCAATGATAACGCCCTCTCCTTACCCCACATTTTCGTATTTCATATCCCCCTGATTACAAGACTCCCAATCCAAGTTGTCGACTATCTCTCTTTATCAAATGCACAGTGACCCAAACTCTCGTTCCCAAGAGACATGCTGGGATACCACTACTATGTCCTCCTTCTTACCTGCCCAGTACTTATTCCGCTGATACAGATGCAAGGCAGCCCGATTGATCGCCAACAGAGAGATAAAAAAACACCCGGCATATAGCCGTAATGCCAGTCAGTTAAGCCTGACTGGCATTGTTTTTATTGGTTTTTTTAACTCCATACTTCTGTGGTCTCGGCTTCACGCAGCGGGGATAACTTCGCTCCCTTCGGGCCGGTAATACAAACTGCCC
>NZ_FKKY02000084.1:0-501 GCF_900079845.1 Aeromonas sp. EERV15
ATCGATGTGCGCGGGG
This sequence comes from Aeromonas sp. EERV15, assembly GCF_900079845.1. Lineage (NCBI taxonomy): Bacteria > Pseudomonadati > Pseudomonadota > Gammaproteobacteria > Aeromonadales > Aeromonadaceae > Aeromonas > Aeromonas sp. EERV15. Next base: position 17 of record NZ_FKKY02000084.1, read on the forward strand.
TCCGTGAGCAGCGCTTCCGCGAGCCCCTCGCTGAGCTCCGACTCGAGCGCTTCGATCGCCTCCGCCGAAGGCTCGCCGCGTTCGACGTCGCTCGCCGAAGCCGTCGCTGCGGCGCGGGGCGGCTCTCGCTCCGCCGAACGCTGGTCGCCGCCGTCGTCCTTATTTGCTCGAGGAGCAACCTCGTTCCGGCACTGCTCCTGCGCGATGAAGCGCGCGAGCGCTTTGATCGTCGGATACTCGTACGTCTTCGTCGGCGAAAGCGACAATCCGTAACGCGCGTTGATCGCCTCCATCCACTCGACGCCGAGGACCGAGTAGTAGCCCATCTCCGAAAACGGCATGTCTCGATCGATGTGCGCGGGGTCCGTGAGCAGCGCTTCCGCGAGCCCCTCGCTGAGCTCCGACTCGAGCGCTTCGATCGCCTCCGCCGAAGGCTCGCCGCGTTCGACGTCGCGCGCCGAAGCCGTCGCTGCGGCGCGGGGCGG
>NZ_FKKY02000081.1:0-509 GCF_900079845.1 Aeromonas sp. EERV15
ACTCGATCCGCCGGGGGATGCGCTCCGCGATCTCTTCCGATGGAACAACGTCGAGCAGCTGCTTCGCCGCCTCCCGGCACAGGCCGTAACTCCAGCGCGCGATCACCACACCACCGACGATTCCCATGGTGGCAGCGAGGAACGTCCAGCCGAGGAAGCGCCCCCCCAGCAGGGCCAGTATGGCGAGCACGCTCGTCAGCGCGTCGGCGAGCACGTGGAAGTACGCGGCGCGGAGATTGTGGTCGTGCCCGTGATGGCCGTGCGCGTGATGGTCGTGCGCGTGATGGTCGTGCGCAGGATCGCCGTCGTGGTCTGCACCGTGGTGCTCGTCCGTGTGAAGGAGCTTCACGCAGACGAGGTTGACGACCAGGCCAACGATCGCGACGGGGAGCGCTTCGGAGAAGGCAATCGGCTCGGGGCGCAGGAGGCGGCGCAGCGACTCGATCACCATCAGGGCCGCGATGAGCGCCAGGACCACGGCGCTCGTGTAGCCGGCCAGCGCGTGGACC
>NZ_FKKY02000079.1:0-516 GCF_900079845.1 Aeromonas sp. EERV15
GGCGTCGAGCACAGCCCTCAGTTCTTTCGCTACAGCGCCGCGCTCCAGGGCGACCTCCATACCTCGGAGCTCTTCATCCTGAACGCCACGCCTGGAGCTGATCCGTCAGCCGCCTCTCGAGCGCTCCCCCATCTCGAGCGCGCGTTCCCGTCCGCGACTGTCGCTCTGCTGCTCGATGCTCGGACGGGCTGGGCTCGCGCCAGCGTCTCTGCGCTCAAGGATGCAGGCCGCAAGGAGCTCGCTGCCGGCTGCGTGGCCACCGTCCTCGCCGTTGGGAGCTGGGACGAGTCCGACCCCATCCTCGTGGAGCTGGACGAGGAGCGCTTTGCCGTGAGCCTCGTCTACCACATTGAACATTGGGATGCGGTGGTCGAGACCCACCGCGTCGATGTCGGCGCCTCGCCGTGACCGGCCCGGGGCCCTCCCGCCAGGGGGCGGGCTCCATAGCGGGGCGCATCTTCGTGCGGCCACGAGCGTGACCGTCTTCCGAGGCGTCCCCTCCGTCAAGAACTCGCC
>NZ_FKKY02000074.1:0-536 GCF_900079845.1 Aeromonas sp. EERV15
CTCGTGGAGCAGTTCCTGGATTTCGCGCTCTCGACGGCGAGCGAGTACTCCATCATGGATAACGGGGGGATCGTGCGGCGGGGGAAGGTGGGGGAGTTCGACGACGAGATCGCAAGGGAGTTCCTGGCGGTCTGAAGTGGCCTGGCCCCGTGAGGCCCCGGCCCCGTGAGGGGGTGTTTGCGGCGTGGCGCCGTGCGGGGGCCCCGAGGGGCCCGACCCCGTGAGGGGGTATTCGCGGCGTGGTGCGCCTCGCAGGTGGCCGCCAGGCGCCAACGGCCTCGGGGGACTATGCCAGCGCCTCTTGTGCGCTGTCCGATTGTGGCAGCTCGCGCGTAACGGCGTGAGCCTGCGTGTCCTGCTGCCGGGCGGCTCGCCCGACCTGCGGCGCTTCCGGGGTTGCTCGGCGGGTACCATCTCAGCGCTCGGTTCGCTCGACACGAACGAGCCGGCGCGAAGAGCGGCCGCGGCGCGCGCGGCGGGCTCCACTGGGCCGAGCCGGCGTGCCGGCCGGCCCGGCGGTTGCCTCAGCTCGGCTC
>NZ_FKKY02000043.1:0-2653 GCF_900079845.1 Aeromonas sp. EERV15
GCCGCTCGCCGGCAAAAGTAGCAAGCTACTTTCCCGCTGCCGCTCGACTTGCATGTGTTAGGCCTGCCGCCAGCGTTCAATCTGAGCCATGATCAAACTCTTCAATTTAAGTTTGGTTTGCTTCGCGTCATTACCGAAGTAACAACATTCAGCGGCTCAATGAATTGCTGAAATAAACTGTTCGACTTCTTATTGCTAAGAAATCGTCTTGGTCACTTCACCAGACATTGAAAATCAAAAATTGTTTTTGATGCTCGATGCTGTGAGTGCCCACACAGATTGCTTGATTCAAATTGTTAAAGAGCGACGCAACAGTTCGTTGCTGCGGGAGTGGAATTCTACTCAACCGCTTTCTCGAGTCAAGCCTTATTTTCAAAGGCTTTTCGAGGTTACCGACCGGGTTGTTTGCGTTGCCGCTTGCCCTGTCGATGTGGCGCATTATAGAGATCCCGCTCACATTGGCAAGGCTTTACCGCAATTAAATTGCAAAAAAACACGATTTATTAGTTATTCATATCAACACACAGTCTTTGTACAGACTTATCCACAGATGCAGGTGAAATGAGGACGTTTTGCACCGGATCAATGCCTCACAGCGGTACAGTCACTCATCCATCATCACTGCACCGTCGCGTCTGACGCGCAGCGCCAACGGCGGCCTCTATATAAAGAGGCATATATAGTAGTGCCTATCCCAATCCAGCCTCTTTGACCCAGCACGCCATCAGCTCGCTGGCGGGAAGATCCCGGCAGCCAGAGACATTCTGCCCAGCCCAGAGCGGAGAGAAGCCGCTGTCACCCATTTTTTCGGCTGCGGCGCGCAGCGGTGCCAGTGCACCACTGGCAGAGGGGAAGTGAGGGGCAAGATCCGAGATTGAGCCCAGCTCACGCATCAGACGATTGACGATACCCCGCGCCGGACGGCCACTGAACAGATTGGTCAGTGCCGTCTGCTGGCCTTGGGGCGAGTGGAGGATGGCGCGATGCAGAGCCGAGGTGGTCGCTTCATGGCAGCAGAGAAAAGCGGTGCCCATCTGCACAGCACTGGCCCCCATTGCCAACGCGTTGGCGATCCCCTTGCCATCGACGATACCACCAGCAGCAATCACCGGGAGATCGGTCGCGGCGAGGATCTGCGCCAGCAAGGTCAAGGTGCTCTGCTGCAAGGCGAGATCATCAGAGAGAAAATGACCGCGATGACCGCCCGCCTCCAACCCCTGGGCGATGATGGCATCGGCGCCGTGTTGAGCGAGCCATTCGGCCTCCGCCACCGTGGTGGCGCTGGCAAAGACTCTGGCACCCGCCGCTTTCACCCGGGCAAGCAGCTCGGGAGCGGGCAGGCCGAAGTGAAAGCTGACCACTGCCGGTCTGAACTCGGCAACTATGGCGGCATACTCCTCATTGAAGGGAGCGCGGCTTGACGCCGTCGTGACCGCTGGGGGCTGTACGCCAAACTCGGCATAGTAGGGAGCAAGGAGCTGCTGCCAGCGGGCCAGTGCAACGGGATCCAGCTCCCGTTGCTGATGGCAGAAGAAGTTGATGTTAAATGGCCCAAGACCACGTTGGGCAAGACGCGCCAGTTCGCCGCGCAGCTCAGCTGGCGTGAGCATGGCGGCAGGCACGGAGCCCAAACCGCCCGCTCCGGTCACGGCCAGCGCCAGCTCGCTGCCCTGCACACCTGCCATGGGCGCCTGGATAATGGGATAACGCATCCCCAGCTCGGCAAACAGGCTCATCCGTTCACCCCGAGCAGCAGGGCCCGCTCTGTCGGGCCAAACCGGTTGTTGCCATCCATCTGTCAGACTCCTTTCCGATAGCCGTGGTTAAACATCAGGCCCGCAAGGGGCCTGATGAAGAGAGTGAAGGCTTAACGCACGCTGCGCAGCAGGAAGTCCGGCTGACCACAGGAGCGGCGCTCGCGCTTTTGCATCTCGGCGGAGCAGGTGACCGCATCCGCCCCCTCTTTATTGACGCAGATGTAGATCTCCCGCAAGAAGCGGCCACCATCGGCGCAAGCCACCGTGATGTTGTCAGGAGCCAGCCACTGGTTGGCGCTCGCCAGATCGGCCTTGAGTTGGAAGCTGGTTTTGCGCAGCGGCTCTTCCGGGGATTGATAGGCCGCCGGGATCTTCACCTTCTGGCGCAGGTCGCTTGCCAGCTGATGGAACTGGGGCTGACTCAAGCCGGAGCAGGTGCCGTGCTTCTCCCACTCATGGCGATAGAGAAAGCGGCTGGGGTAGAGGTCGGCAAACTCGCTCTCCATATCGGGATCGAGCCGTTCGCGGGTGCAGTTGCTGGGATAACCACGATCGTACTGGGGCCAGAGACCGTGCAGCACGAACCCCAGCTTGCGGGAACACTGATCCCGATCTGCCGGTTTGACGGCGCAATGCTCGGGCGACCAAGAGAGCGCCATGGCGTAATAGTCAAACTCCCCCGCCTCCCCTTTGGCCTGCACGGCCGAGGAGAGCAATAAACCACCCGCCAACAGGGCAATCATCTTCTTCATCTATATATATGTCCATCTCATGTACAGGATCTTTAGCGGCAACCAATTGAAATAGATATAAAAAAGGCTTCGTTTGTGATCTGATTTTATCGCCAAACAAAATCAACACGCGCGAAGCCTATGACCATTATTAATGCTAATCAC
>NZ_FKKY02000012.1:0-141990 GCF_900079845.1 Aeromonas sp. EERV15
CTCAGAAGTGAAACGCGGTAGCGCCGATGGTAGTGTGGCATTCGCCATGCGAGAGTAGGACACTGCCAGGCACCCAATTAAACGGTGATGTGAGAAATCATATAACCGGCTGCGAGGATGACACCTCTGATAAGCGGCAAAAGATTTAGCGAAAAGCTAACCAAATAGCGGAGCGGTAGTTCAGTTGGTTAGAATACCGGCCTGTCACGCCGGGGGTCGCGGGTTCGAGTCCCGTCCGCTCCGCCACTAATTTGAAGGCCTTCCCGATTGGGAAGGCCTTTTTTGCTATAGGTGGTTTTTGTCCATAAGTCCCACAGGTTTGTACGCAAGAATCAACACAAAGCCCGGTTTCATAACCGGGCTTTTGTATTTTTAGCGCGTTAAGCCACCAATATCTGGTTTTTCTCTGCCAAGTAAGAGTGCCAGATAGCCGATTATTTCCACCATTTTCTGGCTATATCCGAGCCCTATCAGTTTCATTCACTGCAATTTGAACGACTCTGCAGGTGGTCAAATCAGACTTCTGCCGCTTGCCGACTACAGGGCAGTTCCATATTGACCACCCCCTCTTCCATCTGCACATAGATCTTGAAGCCCAGTAGCTTGGCTAGGTTGGGAATACCGAGATTGCCGTATTAATCAGGTATCGTTCAAGCAAAGAGGCCTTCCCGTTGGGAAGGCCTCTTTATCTATCAGGTGATTGCCATCACTTGGTTGATTTATCAGGGCTTCACTTTGCTACCAATGCTCAGGCCCAGCTTGATGGAGAGGGCCGCCAGTAGCAGCAGCATCATGATCAGGGAGAAGAAGTTGCTGCCGAGTTCCGGGTATTGCACCTTGAGCAGCGCGGAGTGGCCGAAGGCACCGATAAAGAAGCAGAGCAGGGTGCAGATGGGGGTATTGCCCACCATGGGTTCATGGCGATAGTGCTGGAACAGCTGATAGGCCGCCAGCCAGAGAGCAATCAGCGGGAAGAAGGAGAAGGGCACGACCGAGTTGGTCAGTGCTGTTAGAGAAGCATCACCACAGATGCCAATCAGCATGGCCATGGCGAGCGGTTTTTTCGGGATCATAAGCTGTTCAGGCATGTCGTTCTCCATCCTGTGGTCATGGGTGAGGTTCACGGCGCTTCTGGTTTTGTACCTCGGCGCCCATGGCGATCATCCGCAGTTGGCTAATGGTGCGGTCGGAGAGTGCCCGGCACTCTTCGCTGGTCATGTCGAGCGCATCGGCACCGGCACTGAAGACGATGGTGACCATGGCTTCGGCCTGGATGTAGGCATCTTCCCGTGGTGCTTCGGTGGTGGCTTCCAGATAATCGGTCAGCTCGGCGATGAAGTGCTGGATCTCGCGCGCCACCGCCTGACGAAAGGCGGCCGAGGTGCCGGAGCGTTCCCGCAGCAGCAGTCGGAAGATGTTGGGGTTGTTCTCGACGAATTCCATAAAGGTCTGCACCGAGGTGCTGATGACACTGCCGCCACCGGCAATGCGCTGGCGTGCCTGTCGCATCAGTTGGCGCAGAGTGAGGCCACCTTCGTCAACCAGGGTCAGGCCCAGCTCCTCCATGTCGCGAAAGTGGCGATAGAAAGAGGTGGGGGCAATACCCGCTTCACGAGCGACTTCCCGCAGGCTGAGATTGGAGAAACTCCGATTGGCACACAGTTGGCTGAATGCAGCGTCGATCAATGTACGCCGGGTTTTTTCTTTTTGTTGAGCGCGAATACCCACGAAATCAGTCACCTTCAGCTTATTGAGGCCAAATGATAACCCGAAGGCGCCTCAGGGTCAGGTTTGTATCCTACTTTTTTACCATTGACCGTGAGGAAATCACCATAGAAAATGGCTAACAGCTGTTCGCTGAAAGGATGCAATGAGATGGCCAGACCCCCAATAATTTTGACCAATACCCTGCTGTTTTCCCTCTCCGGGATAGTGGCGCTGATTGTCGTGCCCTGGTACGGCGTGAGCCACGGTTACGATCTCTGGCAGTGGGCCAGTTTTCTGTTGTTGTTCTGCCTGAGTGGTCTCTCCATCACCGCAGGCTATCACCGGCTCTGGTCGCATAAGGCCTATAAGGCGCACCCCGCTTTGCAGTGGTTGTTTGCCATCGGAGGTGCGTTGGCATTGCAGAATTCGGCCCTGCACTGGTCAGCTGATCACCGCCGTCACCATCGTCATGTGGATGACAACGAAAAAGACCCCTACAGCGCGGGGCGCGGTTTCTGGTACTCCCACATCGGCTGGATGTTGCGGGAGCATCAGGGAGAGCGCTATGGCGATTACAGCAATGTGCGGGATCTGCAGAATAACCCTGTGGTCGCGTTTCAGCATCGCCACTATCTGGCGCTGGTGCTGGCGACCAATCTGGGCCTGCCGCTGCTGTTTGGCCTGATCCACGGGGACCTGTTCGGCATGCTGTTGTTGGCGGGCGTGCTGCGGACGGTGATGACTCACCACACCACCTTCTTCATCAATTCGCTGGCCCATATCTGGGGCAGTCAGCCCTATACCGACCGCAATACCGCTCGCGACAACGGCATCCTGGCCTTTTTCACCTTTGGCGAGGGGTACCACAACTTTCACCACCTGTTCGAGAATGACTACCGCAACGGCATTCACTGGTGGCAGTTCGATCCGACCAAGTGGCTGATCCGGCTCGCCTCATGGTGCGGTCTGGCGGGGGATCTCAGATCCTCGCCGGAGGAGCGTATCGAGCAGGCCCGGCTGCAGATGCAGCTGAAGCGGGCGCAAGCCAGATTGCGCAAGCAGGAAGATCGCGAGCTGTGGCAGGCGTTGCTGCAGGAGGAGTACGACAAACTGAGTGAGCAATTGCAGCACTACTACGCCAGTCGCAAACGGCTGCTGGAGTTGCGCAAGCGCAAGGCATTGGTCCGTTATGACCGCCTCAAGCTGCAACTGGAGTACCGGGCCCTGCGGGACGGCTTCATCGCAGGTAAACGCAACTGGAGTCGCCTGCTGGCAGGCATTGCATGATACCGTCCGGGTAATCACACAGACTAAAAGAGAAGACCGCCAGTTGGCGGTCTTCTCTTTGGTATGCATGTTTGAACGGGCTAGTTGGCTTGGCTCTGCTGTTGCAACTGATCCAGTGCCTGTTGCTCCTGCTGGCTGAGACCCAACTGTTCGCAGGCCTGTTCAAAGCTGATCCCCAGATGGCACATCATGATGTCCAATAACGGGAGGGCTAGTTGGCTTGGCTCTGCTGTTGCAACTGATCCAGTGCCTGTTGCTCCTGCTGGCTGAGACCCAGCTGTTCGCAGGCTTGCTCAAAGCTGATCCCCAAATGGCACATCATGATGTCGATGGCGGGTAGATAGTTTTTCATAGCTTCTTCCATGGTGATCCTCCAGACCCGTCTCTTATGCCCTGAACCACACGAGGGGGCAATTAGACTTTAGGCTTAGTCTGCCCATTTGATAAGCACCTCTGCCACTGCAGCAAGGAATTTGTTACCCTGCACCATGATAAAAACGGTTGCCGTATGACTGCGAGCAACAGGTGAGGAGCAGGGCATGTTATTGAGTTTCTTGATCATCGCTTCCGGTTGGTGGCATATCCGCGCTGCCTACGGTTCAGATAGTCGCCAGTTTTATATCAGCAAGCCGCTGACCATGCTGCTGATCATTGCGCTGGCGTTCGGTTATCAGAGTTATGACCACGATGGTTCTCACGCCTGGATCTTGCTCGGTCTCTGCCTCTCGTTAGCGGGAGATGTATTGCTGATGCTGCCAACTGATCGCTTTATTCAGGGACTGGCCGCATTTTTTGTCGCGCACCTCTGCTATATCGTCGGCTTTGCCCAGGGGCCGCTGGTGCTCAAGTTGGTCGATGGCTTGCTGCTGTTACTGGTCGCAGGCATGGTGTTTGGCATCTTGTGGGGCAAGCTGGGGGAGATGAGGATCCCGGTCTTCTGCTACATGCTGGTGATCATCGGCATGGCTTGGGTTGCCGCCGGTGCCTGGCACGCCTCTCTCACCGCAGGTTCTGCGGCAGCGCTGGTCGGGGCGCTGATGTTCCTCTTCTCCGACTGCATGCTGGCACTTGATCGTTTCCGCCGCCCCTTTCCCCACGCCCGCGCCTGGGTCATGAGCAGTTACTTTGCCGCACAATTCCTGATTGCGGGGTCACTGGCGGGCTAACGCCCGGCGGTTGAGTGCAGGTAACAGATAAAGAAAAACGGGCGCTTGCCCGTTTTTCGTTTTATGCCCCGGCTGTTTTTCACGCCTCTAGCGGTTCTGCATCCGCCGCCCGCGGGGCCGGGGATTTGAGCAGCAACATCAGGGCGCTGGCGATCAGCAGAAAGATCCCCATGATGTAGAACACCTGATTGTAGGCCATGATGGCTGCTTCCCGGTTGATGGTATTGGTCAGCATGGCTTGTGCCTGCTGCTGGGCGATCTCCGGGCCTGATCCCTGATCCATCATGGTTTGGGCCAACTGCAGCAGATAGCTCTGCCCCTCGATACTGCTGGCGGCCAGGGTGCTGCTGATCTGCACCACATGAGTGCGAGTATCGTTGTCGAGCAGGGTGGCGATAATGGCGATACCGAATGCACCACCGAGGTTGCGCAGCACGTTGAGCAGGGTCGAGGAGGAGGGGATTTCGTCGTGGGTCAGGCTGGCGGTCGCGACCAGGGAGAGCGGCACCATGATGAAGGGTTGCCCCAGTGCCCGTACCATCAACGCTTGTATTAACTGTGGCCCGGCATAGTCAGCACTCATATTGACGTTCATAAAGCAGCTGACGGCGAAGATCAGAAAGCCGAAGCTCACCAGATAGCGCGGGTCTATCTTGTGGGTCAACCTGGGCACCAGCGGCAGCACCAGCAGTTGCGGCAGTCCCATCCACATCAGCACCTCGCCGATTTCCAGCGCGTTGTAGTTGTGGATCTGGGTCATGTAGAGCGGCAGCACATAGATGGAGCCCATCAACGCCATGCCGAGGATCAGATAGGCGAAGCAGGCCAGCGCGAAGCGCGGGTTGTGCAGCAGCCGCAAATTGACCAGCGGGTGACGGCGAATAAGCTGGCTGATGACGAAGAACACCAGTGCCACCGCCGAGATGACCGCCAGTCGTACGATGAAACTCGAGCCGAACCAGTCCTCCCGGTTGCCCTCCTCCAGAACCACCTCCAGCAGGCCCAGGCCGAGTGCCATAGTGACGATGCCGATCAGATCGACTTGCTTGATCACTGCCCAGTCCACCGGTTTCTTGTCCAGCCCGTAGGCCAGCATCGCCATCACCAGCAGTCCCGGCGGCACATTCATGTAAAAGATGTAGTGCCACGATATCTGTTCGGTGAGCCAGCCACCGAGGGTAGGGCCGATGGCGGGGGCGAAGGTAGCACAGAGGCCGAACAGCGCCATGCCGGTGGCTCGTTTATGCAGTGGCAGCAGGGTAACAATGAGGGAGAAGGCCATCGGGATCAGCGCGCCACCGGTGAAGCCTTGTAGCGCCCGGAAGATGATCATGCTGGTGAGGTTCCAGCTGAACGAGCAGAGCACGGAGGCGATAATAAAGGCGCCGGTAGTCCACAGCAGGTAACGGCGCACGCTCAGCCCGCGGCTCAGCCAGCCACTGAGGGGGATGGCGATCATCTCTGCCACCAGATAGGAGGTGGAGATCCAGGAGCTTTCGCTCAGGGTAGCTGATAGCGCCCCCTGAATGTCCTTCAGGGAGGCATTGGTGATCTGGATATCGAGAATGGCCATGAAGGCGCCGATAAGGCCCCCCATGACCGCGATCCAGTTGCGACGTGGAATGGGTTCCATCAGTTGGCGGCAACCACGGCTTCAGGAGTACGGGTATCCACGATCACCTCGCTGGAGAGACCCGGCAGCAGCTTCCCTGCCAGCGGGCCCGGCTCGGGGATGCGGATCTTGACCGGCACCCGCTGCACGATTTTGGTGAAGTTGCCGGTGGCGTTCTCCGGTGGCAGCAGGGCGAACTTGGCGCCAGTGGCGGGGGAGAGGCTGTCGATAATCCCCTCGACCGGCTGATCAGGGTAGGCATCCAATACCACTTCTACTTTCTGGCCCGGCTGCATGTGGGCAAGCTGGGTCTCCTTGAAGTTGGCCTCGACCCATACCTGTTGTAGCGGTACCAGACTGGCGACCTGCATGCCGGACTGGACATAGAGCCCCTCCCGCAAGCTGCGCTTGCCGATGATGCCATCGGCCGGTGCCCGCAGTTCGGTGTAAGTCAGCTCCAGTCTCGCCTCTTCCAGTTGTGCTTCGCTCAGGGCCAGCCTGGCCAGATTCTGTTTGCGTTCGGCATCCAGTACCAGTAGTCGCTCGCGGGCGGCCTGCAGGGCAGCTCTGGCCTCTTGCTCCTGTGCCAGATTGACCTGCAGACCGGCCCGCACCTCGTCCAGACTGTCTTGCGAGCTGTAGTGACGCTGGTTGAGCTGGCTGATCCGGTTCACTTGTTGGTGTGCCCGCAGTTGCTCGGCACTGGCGGAGGCGACTCTGGCCTCCGCTTGCTGGATCAGGCTCAGCTGCTGGGTGCGGGTGGCGGCCAGATTCTCGGCGGTGGCCTGATTGAGTTGCAGATTGGCTTGGGCCTCTGCCACCTTGTTTTTGTATTCGCGGTCGTCAAGACGGGCGATCAGCTGGTCTGCTTTGACCGGCTGGTTATCGGTGACCAGTACTTCGCTGATATAGCCCGGCAGTTTGGATCGGATCCCGGTCACTTCACTTTGCAGATAGGCGTTGTCGGTACTTTCGAAATAGCGGCCGTGCAGATACCAGTAACCGGCGAACAGCAGACCGATCAGCACCAGTATCATGGCGGCTAGCAGGGGAATTTTTTGGTGTTGACGCATTTGGCGGGATTCCTGAACGTAAGGCGGGCAGGCTAACACTGGCTGACTGTTTCGATTAGTATTGGTTCACGAGATATACAGTTTCACTGGTGCAACAATGGATCTCAATGCAGCCTTAATTCTGGTGCGTATTGTCGACAAAGGTTCGTTTACCGCCGCCGCTCAGGAGTTGGGGATGACCAAGGCGATGGTGAGTCGCCGTATCGCTGAACTGGAGCAGCGGCTCGGGGTACGTCTGCTCTATCGTTCTACCCGTCAGCTCACCCTGACCGAAGAGGGGGAGAAATACTATCTGCACTGCAGTAAAGCGGTCGATGCCCTGACCGAGGCGGAGCTGATGTTGAGCGCCAGCCAGCAGGAGGTGACCGGCACCCTCAAGCTGGCAGTGCCCATCGAGACGGGGCAGTTGGTGATCGGGCGTATGGTCGCCAAATTTTTGCAGGTCTATCCCGGCTTGCAGGTAGAGCTGGAGTTGACCAACCGGGTGATCGATCCCATCAGCGAAGGGCTTGATGCGGTGGTGCGGGTCGGTGACATGAGCGACTCCAATCTGGCGGCGCTGCGACTCTGGAGCACGGGTCGGCTGCTCTGTGCCAGCCCTGACTATCTGGCGCGTAGTCCGGCCATTACCCGGCCAGAGGATTTAACCGACCATGAGCGGGTTACGGTGAGCAGTGGCTTTCTCGCTTCTCACTGGTGTTTCGACCGAGATGGTAAAGAGGTGCTGGTTGACCCCCCATCTCGTTTTCGGGTCAATAATATTACCTGTGCTCGGGAGGCGGCGAAGGCGGGGATCGGCTTGGCTTCACTACCCGCTATGCTTTGTCAGGAAGAGCTGGCCAGTGGCGAACTGGTGATCTTGCTGCCGGACTGGCAGCAGCCCAGGGTGCCGATTTACCTGCTGTTTCCGGAACGGCGGCTGATGCCGCGCAAGTTGCGGGTATTTATCGATTTCATGATGGAAAATAGCGCCGAGTTTGGCATCGACAAGTTGTTGTAAGGGGGAGCTATGGATAACTGGATCAATCTTTATCGCGCTTCTCATACCCTGGAGGCCCACGCCCTGAAAGGGGCACTGGAGGCGGAAGGGGTGGTGGTGCGGCTCAATGGCGATGGACTGTTTGGCGCCCTGGGAGACCTGCCGGTAGACATGTTGCAGGTGACCCTGCTGGTGCGTGGCGAAGACCGCAGCAAGGCGGGGAGGGTCATCGAGCGTTACCAGCAGCGTCAGGGTAATGGCTGGCTCTGTGGCCAGTGCGGGGAGGAGAATGGCGCCAACTTTGAGGTCTGCTGGCGCTGTCATCACGATCCCCACGACAGCTGATCTCTCTTCCGCTAGCGCAGCGGGAACTCGATATCTTCCCCTGCGCTGGCATCATGGTAGGTCGTCAGATCCAGCTCGTTCTCGCTGCGGGCGATCAGCACAGATACCAGAATATCCCCCGATACATTGACCGTAGTGCGCGCCATGTCGAGGATCCGGTCAATACCTGCAATCAGCGCCACTCCTTCCAGCGGCAAACCGACCGCCGTCAGGGTCAGGGTCAGCAGCATTAGCCCGGTGCCCGGGGTGCCTGCCGTGCCGATACTGGCCAGGGTGGCGATGCTGATGATGGTCAGGTAATCCACCATGTGCAGATCTACCCCGAACGCCTGTGCCACGAACAGCGCGGTGACTCCCTGATAGAGGGCGGTGCCATCCATGTTGATGGTGGCACCGATGGGCAGCACCTTGGCGGTAATAGTGGGCGAGACACCCAGCCGCTGCTCGGCGCAGGCCAGAGTGATGGGCAGGGTGTTGTTGCTGGAGCTGCTGGTGAAGGCCACTGCCTGGGCATCGACGATGCTCTTGAAGTAGTGCAGCGGATTGAGCCGTGCCAGCAGGAGCAACAGGGTGCTGTAGACCCCGAGCACGTGCAGCAGGCAACCGAGGTAGACAGCGCCGATCACCTTGAGCAGCGGCAGCAGCAGCTCGAGGCCGTACTTGCTGGTCATCCAGGCCATCAGGGCGCAGACTCCGTAGGGCGCGAGCGCCATCACCATCTGGGTCAGCTTGAACATCCCCTCGGCCAGCGAGGTGAAAAAGAGAATGGCAGGACGGCCACGACGACCACAGGCGTTGAGGGCCACCGCCAGCGCAACCGCAAAGACGATCACCTGCAGAATTTTTCCATCCACCATCGCTTGCACCGGATTGCTTGGCACCAGGTAGCCGAGCACGTTGGCTAGCGAGGGTGACTCCAGCATCGCTCCGGGCCGCAGATAGGGGCCCATGTCGGCGCCCACGCCCGGCTCCAGCAGCCAGCCCATCATCAGGCCAATGCAAATGGCGATGGCGGTGGAGCAGAAGTAGAGGCAGATGGCCTTGATGCCGATGCGATCCAGGGCCTTGCCCTTGAGCAGCGAGGTGAGGCCAGCGATGACCGAGCAGAAGATGAGGGGCACCATCAGCATCTGGATAGTGTTGACGAACAACACGCCAATGGGCTTGAGCAGCAAGGCTTGCTCTTCAATGCCGACCCCGAGGCCGACCCCCAGCAACATGCCGATCAGGGTCTTGAGCCAGAGCGGACGACGAGTCCAGATCTGCCAGGGCTTGATAGCCTCTCCATGGAACTGCATGACGCCAATATCCTTATAAATTGTCTGCGATGGCTAAAATGGGGCGCCAGTGTAGCGATCCCTGCACCGGGTTGCCACATTATCGACAAAGCGTGGGCGCTGACCACCCCTCTGGTCAGCTAATGCGCGGTTTGTTGGTTTACATCAAGGTCTCCCGATGCGAGGCAGGCTTTAATGTACATTCTGTATATTTATTACTGGGGTGGAAAATGTCGCAATCGGTACATGGTCATGAAGTGATGGAGATGATGCTGGAGCAAGGGGGGCAATTTAGCCGCGCCAGCCTCAAGCAGGCGATGGCGGAACGGTTCGGGGCCGATGCGCGGTTTCATACCTGTAGCGCCAGCGAGATGGACGGGGAGGCGTTGATCGACTTTCTGGCCGCCCGCGGCAAATTCATCGACTCGGCCGACGGCTTCCAGACCCGCGCCGACAAGATCTGCAACCACGGTTGACTCTCCTGCGAGCGCATCATGGCGCTCGCTGAATTCTTCGCCTTTTGCTATATTTCGCCCCCTCTCTTTTCCCTATTCAAGGCGTAGCCAGGGCGTTGTATGGATACTTTCTCTGCCGCAGTCATGCTGTTTCTGATCATGGATCCGCTGGGCAACCTGCCGGTGTTCCTCTCTATCTTGCGTCATATCGATCCCAAGCGGCGGCGCAAGGTGATGATCCGCGAACTGCTCTTCTCGCTGGCGATCATGATGCTGTTCCTGTTTGTCGGTCAGCAGATCCTCGGTTTCCTCAACCTGCGGCAGGAGGCGGTCAGCATTGCCGGCGGCATTATCCTGTTCCTGATCGCCATCAAGATGATCTTCCCCAGTGAAGGGGGCGTCACCGGGCTGGCGGCAGGTGAGGAGCCTTTCCTGGTGCCGATGGCGATCCCGATGATCGCCGGTCCCTCGATCCTGGCCTCCCTGATGCTACTGGCCAATCAGGAACCCGCCCGGATGGTGGACTGGTCGCTGGCACTCTTTATTGCCTGGGCTGCCAGCGCGGTGATCCTGATGTTCTACGAGGTATTCAACAAGCTGCTTGGTGAGCGAGGGCTCACGGCGGTAGAGCGGCTGATGGGCATGCTGCTGGTGATGATCTCGGTCCAGATGCTGCTGGATGGGGTACACCACTATCTTTCGGTGACCGCCATCCCCTGATCTTGGTGGCCTGAAGCTGGTTGTAGCTGACTCATGATCTGGGTCAGCAGCAGCTCCCGCAGCCAGCGATGGCCCGGATCCTCGCTGTGGCGCTGATGCCAGATCAGCAGGTGGG
This sequence comes from Aeromonas sp. EERV15, assembly GCF_900079845.1. Classification (NCBI taxonomy): domain Bacteria; kingdom Pseudomonadati; phylum Pseudomonadota; class Gammaproteobacteria; order Aeromonadales; family Aeromonadaceae; genus Aeromonas; species Aeromonas sp. EERV15. The sequence continues at coordinate 10,737 of NZ_FKKY02000012.1, forward strand.
AGATGCTGTCCAACCCGATGGGCAGCGGTAGTTGCAACAGCGGATAGACCTGGGTTGCATGGCGCGCGTAGAGCCTGGAGAGGGTCACAATCATGTCGGAGTGCATCCCCATTCGCAGTGCGGCCTCGAAGGAGGGGACGGTAGCCTCGATGCGGCGGTAGAGATCTTGCTCTGCCAGCTTGTGGTCCAGCATCCAGCGATCCCGCCCCTCGCAGTAGGTCTGCACATGGGGATAGCTGAGGTAGTGATCCAGATTCCAGTTGGGCTCTCGCAAAGCGGGATGGTGCTGCTGTACCAGACAGGTGAGATCATCGACGGCCAGCAGTCGCTGGCAGATGTTGCCGGGCAGGGTGTCGAGCCGGTAATCGGAGCTGATGCAGTTTTCCCGTACCGCGAAGGCGATATCCACCTGCCCCTGACTCATCTCGGTCAGGCTGGTTTCGGTCCACTCCTCATAGCGCAAGCGGATCCGTGGTGCCTGCCGTTTCAGCTCGCTCAAGTACAGTGGTGCAAACAGGGTAAAGGCGCTGTCCATGCTGGCAATGACGAATTCCCGCTCCGAGCTGGCGGGATCGAACTCGGGCGGCTGGATCAGGTTGTCCAGCGACAGCAGGATGGGTTGCAACTGCTGCTGCAACGCAAGGGCGCGACCAGTGGGTTCCAGCCCGTAGGCTGAGCGGATAAAGAGAGGATCATCGAAAGTGTCACGCAGGCGACCGAGCGCCTTGCTGACGGCGGACTGGCTTAGATGAAGGCGGCGTGCTGCCTTGCTGCCGTTGCGCTCTTCCAGCAGCACCTGCAGGATAATCAGCAGATTGAGGTCGATGCGACCCAGTTGTTCCAGTAGCATGATATGAATCTCATTCAATTCTAAGATGAATTTATACCATTTGTTTTCATATCTTGGCGATCTTATCCTCAAATGGTCTCAGGTTCGCATGAGCCACTGGTACAGGATGTAGCGGTTGAGGGGACACGTAGCACAATCAATATGGCGACCTTTGGGTCGCCCTATTTTTTGGTTATGATTTATTTGCTCACTTGCGCCCGCCTTGATTTTGCCCAACAATCCCTGCGCTCTATTTTGATACAACTGATAGATATCTCTTTGTGAGGGAGTATCCCTATGGGACTCGGTGGAATTCATATCTGGCATATGTTGATCCTCTTGCTGGTAGTCGTGCTGGTTTTCGGCAGCAAACGTCTTGCCAGTGCAGGTGAGGATCTGGGGACCGCCATCAAAGATTTTCGCAAGGCGATGCGTGACGACGCAAATCATCCGAAATAAGCAGTAGGAGTAGAAAATGTCTGTAGACGAAAAAGTAGAATTGAACGAAACCTGTGACAGCTGCGGCTGTTTTGCCGAGATCGGCACCATCATAGGTGAAGGTGATGAGGTGATGGAGCTGGCGATTGAAGCCGCGACCGAAGCTGATGCCCGTGCCAAACTGGCTGCCTATGAAGCACTGGCCAAACAGGTCACTGCCGAAGCCCAAGTGAGCAGCGAACTGACCCAGGGCGCCAACGGCGTGATCCTGAAAGCCCGCCTGCAGTTTACCTGCACCGCTGAAAAGCTCATTTTTGAGCTGCGTGCCCGCTCTATCTGATTAATGTGATAACACGGCAGCACAGCCTGCCGTGTTGACCCTTCTGCTGTGGGTCGCCGTTCTATAGTTACTCTACCCCACAGACGTTTTTGCCCGGCGCGAGTCGGCCAACAGAAGGCGTAAACATCATGACGCAGCGATGGATCTCTGCCCCCAATCCCACCTTCTATCGTGATCCTTGCTGCCAACAAGCAGCAGGAGTGACGTCAGCGCAGGAGCCATCGTGATGGGGCGCTGGATCTGGGCTCTGCTGGCCCTCTGCTGTTTTCCCCTGCTGGCGGCTGAACTCAAGCCACTGCGTCTGCCCCAACCCGGGGACCTCGACAGCATTCTGCAAAAACGCGAACTCAGGGCCTTGGTGGTCTATGAGCGCGGCTTCTATTTTCTCGATCGTGGCTCCCAGTACGGCATTCTGGTCAATCAGCTGCAAGGGTTCGAGCGTTGGCTGAACAAGACCTATCTCGCCAAAGAGAAGGTCAAGCTCAAGGTGGTCTACATCCCGGTGCGTCAGGACAAGCTGCTGGACTATCTGGCCGAGGGGCGCGGCGATCTGGTGGCGGCGACCATGACGGTAACCCCGACCCGGCGTGAACAGGTGGCCTTCTCTCGGCCGCTCATCTCTTCCATCGAGGAGTGGGTGGTGAGCCAGAAGGGCCTGCCCGCCTTCAGCCGCATTACCCAGCTCTCCGGCAGACGGGTCTGGGTACGCGCCAGCTCCAGCTACTACGAGAGTCTGCGCCAGCTCAACTGGCTGTTTCGCGAACTGGGGCTGCCCCCCGTCTATATCGAGACGGTGCCCGAATACCTGCAAGATGGCGATCTGCTGGAGATGGTGGCCGCCGGCATTATTCCCCTGACGGTGACCGATAGCTACAAGGGACGGATCTGGCTGGGGGGCATGATCTCCGGCCTCAAGGCCCACAAGCTGGTACCGCTGCGCAGCAATGGCGCCAGCGCCTGGGCGCTGCGCAAGAACAGCCCCGAGCTGCTCAAGGCGGTCAACGGCTATCTGGCGAGCGTCAGCAGTCACAGTCTTTATAGTGATATCACCTTGCGGCGGTTGCTGGTTCACAGCGATCAGATGAGCAACATACTGGCGCCGGATCCCATGGGGCGACTGGCGACTATTCGCAAGGTGCTGGAGAAGTACGCCAATCAATACGATCTCGATTGGCTGATGCTGGCGGCGCTCGGCTACAAGGAGTCTGGCCTCAATCCCAAGGTGCGCTCGCACAAGGGGGCCGTGGGCCTCATGCAGCTGCTGCCCAGCACGGGGCGGGAGGTCGGCATCAACGGCGCCAGGCTGACCACGCTGGAGGGTAATGTGGAGGCCGCCTGCCGCTACATGCGGTTGATCCTCGATACCTACTTCAATGATCCCAAACTGGATCGGCTCAACCGCCACCTGTTTGCCCTCGCCGCCTATAACGCGGGGCCGAACCGGGTTCAGGCGCTGCGGGGCAAGGCAGAGAAGCTGGGGCTCGATCCCAACGTCTGGTTTGGCAACGTGGATCAACTGGTGGCGAACGAAGTGGGGCAGGGGCCGATCAACTATGTCGGCACCATCTACAAGTACTACGTGGCCTATCGTTTCAGCCTGCCCCAGATCGAGGGCAAGGCTGCCGCTATCGAAGCGGCTCAACCCTGAGCCGGTTAACCGGCAGGGTCGCCTGCACGGTCGGTAATTGCCAGCCACCGTCCCTGTGTTGCAAAAACCAGTGGGCGGGGCCGGTGGCCGGGATGAGATCTGGCTGGCTGAGCTGGCCCAGATAGCGCAACATCGGGGTATCATGCAGTTCCATCAGCAACTCCTTTTGAATATGTGAAGAGGCTCGCCAGCGTTATGACACCCGGCCATGACAGCAGGATGACACCATGATCCCCGGATCCTTTGCCCTGATCGATGATCCCCTGCTGGCGCTCAAGGTGCGTTGCCACTGGATCCGCCATGCCCGAGAGCGGATCCAGGCGCAGTACTACAGCTGGGAGGAGGACAGCAGCGGCAAGCTGCTGCTGAGCGAGCTGCTTCACGCCGCCCGGCGTGGCGTCAAGGTACAGTTGCTGGTGGATGATCTCTATGCCGGTGACAACCGCTTTCTGGAAATGGTGGCTCACTACCCGGGGATCGAGGTGCGGCTGTTCAACCCCTTCTGGTTGCGGGGCTGGCGGCCGCTGGCCTTGCTGCTGGAAGGGCTGCTCAGCTTTCGCCGTATCAACCACCGGATGCATAACAAACTGCTGCTGGTGGATGGCAAGCTGGCGCTGATCGGCGGGCGCAACATAGGCGATCGCTACTTCGGTCTGGATCCGCAAGCTCCCTTCGTGGATCTCGATCTCGCCTGTCAGGGGGGACTGTGCCAGCAGATGGTGCAGGGGTTCGAGCAGTTCTGGCACAGCCGCTGGAGTCACCCCATCCGCCATCTGCTGCGCCGCGAGCTGCTGCCCGCCGAAATAGAGGTGGTCAACGACTTCCTGTTTACCATGACGGATCCGGCAGTGGCGACGGTCTACGATCTGCCTGCGGCGCTGTTTGACGAGCGCGATTTGCCGCTGCAATGGCATGAGGGGCGGGCCGAGGTGTGGTTCGACCGTCCCGGCAAGGGACTTATCTCCCGTCCCACCACCGCTCGCCAGCTGTGGCGCCAGTTGGCAAATAATCCCCACCGCTTGGCGTTGGTCACCCCTTATCTCATTCTCACCCGTGGATTTCGCCATCGTCTGGCGCGACTGCGCCAGCAGGGGGTCGCCATCGACATTCTCACCAACTCGCTGGCCAGCACCGATGTGCCGCTGGTCTATGGCGCCTATCAGCGTTATCTCGGCTGGTTGCTGCGCCAAGGGATCCGGGTCGCCGAGTTTGACCATGGCCACGGCAGCCTGCACGCCAAGCTGATCCTGCTGGGGGAGGAGCGGGCGCTGTTTGGCAGCCTCAACCTCGATCCTCGCTCGCTGTTTCTCAATACCGAACTGATGCTGCATCTGCACTGCCCGCCGATCTGCGAGGCACTGCGAACGTGGTTGGCTCGCTGGCAGGATCAGGCTGGCGGATCACCGCGCAAACCCGAGGGGTGGTCAAGGCGGCTGATAGCCCGCCTGAGCGACTGGTTGCCGCTGCGCCGCTGGTTGTGAGGCGGCCATTTTTTGTGCGAGATCTCGCAAAGCCTTGTAAGTCATTGCAGATGGCCCTTGCGGGTGAATAACCATCAGTGAGGCTATCTAGCTGTTTTATAACAATTTAGCAGTGATGATAAGGCTGTTTTTTGTACTCAGATGTGAATGGAATGGGCATAAAAACGTTTTTTATTTTGTTTTTCTGCGTAATATTTCAGTTGCAAGGACAAACACGGCGGCTTGTCTGCCGTGTGGATGAGGGTTGTTACGGGTAGCTGGCCACTTGCATAACTGCAATTGGCGCACACTTCAGATGGGTCGCGAACTATCGGAAAGTCAAACAGAGACCTGGCGTGGCCTTACTCCAATATGGAACATGCTATTTGCGAGGGGGTGACATGGACATGTCACCCCACTTTTTTTGGCCGCTCGCCACCGTTTAGCTTTTTCCATGACTACCGCCCATCGCAAGAGCCACAGAGGGCAAGGCAATAAAAAGAGGGCCGCAATAGCGGCCCTCGGTCTCATTTTCTCGGCGGATTAACCGGCCTTGATGCTGCGACGGCGCTGCAGCCAGACGATCACCCCGAACAGCAGGAAGCCCGGGATCCACATCCACTCCTTGGTCCAGCGTTCGGTCGGCGCCTTGACGGTGAGGATCTCCTGATCGAACTCCAGCCCCATGGTGGCGGCCGGGCTGCCAAAGGTAACGTTGTCGATCAGCGTCTTGCCATCCTGCTCATAGAGGCTCAGCCCCAGATTGGCCAGCCGCTCCTCGCCATCCGCCCCATCCGGTACGGCGACCAGCAGGGTGAATTTGCGCGGTTTGCCCACCGCATCTTCACCGAGGATCCGCAGCCGCAGGGTGCTCTCCGCCTCCACTTCACCCATGGTTTGGGCCAGCTGGGCAGGCGGGCTCTCGCGATAGGGATCGTGCACCATGTCCATCCAGAAACCCGGGCGGAACAGGGTAAAGGCGACCAGCAGCAGCAGCACGCTCTCGTACCAGCGGCTCTTCACCAGGAACCAGCCCTGGGTCGCGGCGGCGAAGATCAGCATGGCGATGGTCGCCACCATGAAGATCAGCACCCCGTGGGCGAAGTCCACGTCGATCAGCAGCAGATCGGTGTTGAAGATGAACAGGAACGGCAGCGCTGCGGTACGCAAGCTGTAGTAGAAGGCGGTGATCCCGGTCTTGATGGGGTCCCCCTTGGAGACAGCTGCTGCCGCGAAGGAGGCCAGCCCCACCGGCGGCGTCACATCCGCCATGATGCCGAAGTAGAAGACGAACAGGTGCACCGCGATCAGCGGCACGATCAGCCCGTTCTGCTGCCCCAGCGTCACCACCACCGGCGCCAGCAGGCTGGATACCACTATGTAGTTGGCAGTGGTCGGCAGCCCCATGCCGAGGATCAGGCTCAGCAGAGCGGTCAGCAGCAGCATCAGCAGCAGGTTGCCCATGGAGAGGAACTCCACCAGATCCGCCAGCACCAGACCGACCCCGGTCTGGGAAACCGCACCCACGATAATCCCCGCAGTGGCGGTGGCAATGCCGATACCGATCATGTTGCGAGCACCGGCGACCAGCCCTTCCCGCAGATCCACTACGCCGTCAGCGACGGTGCCATAGTCGTGCTTGCCGTCCTGGCGCAGCCAGTTGAGCAGCGGGCGCTGGGTCAGCAGGATGATCACCAGCATCACTGTGCCCCAGAAGGCCGACAACCCAGGTGAGAGGCGCTCCACCATCAGGCACCATACCAGTACCACCACCGGCAGCATGAAATGCAGACCGGAGAGCAGCACGGCACGGGTCTCGGGCAGTTCGGTGAGCGGCTTGTCGGGATCTTCCGCCGCCAGCGGTTCGTTGCTGGCGGCGATCTTCAGCAGTCCCAGATAGGCCAGCGCCAGCAGCAGGCTGATCCCCGGCAGGGCGTAGTCACCCAGCACCGGTTTGAGCCAGCCGAGGCCATAATAGACCGCCAGCGACAGGCCGCTGATGAGGGCCGCGCCAAAGGCAAAGCCGGTCAGGCGGTGCAGCCAGGGTTTGGGCTGATGGCCACCGATGGGCTGCATGCCCAGTTTCAGCGCCTCCAGATGGACGATGTAGAGCAGCGCGATATAGGAGATGGTGGCAGGCAGGAAGGCGTGCTTGATGATCTCCACATAGGGAATGCCCACATACTCCACCATCAGGAAGGCGGCGGCCCCCATCACAGGTGGCATGATCTGGCCGTTGACCGAGGAGGCCACTTCGACCGCCCCCGCCTTCTCTGAACTGAAGCCCACCTTCTTCATCATCGGGATGGTGAAGGTGCCGGTGGTCACCACGTTGGCAATCGACGAGCCGGAGATCAGGCCGGTCAGGCCGGAGGCAACCACTGCCGCCTTGGCCGGGCCGCCGCGCAGGTGACCGAGCAGGCTGAAGGCAAGCTGGATAAAGTAGTGACCAGCACCGGCCCGCTCCAGCAGGGCGCCGAACAGCACGAACAGGAACACGAAGCTGGTGGAGACGCCGAGGGCGATGCCAAACACCCCTTCGGTGGTGATCCACTGATGGTTGGCCAGTGCGCTGAAGCTGACCCCGCGGTGTGCCAGCAGTCCCGGCATCCAGGGGCCCGCCAGGCTGTAGACCAGAAAGACGATGGCGATGACCGCCAGTGCTGGCCCCAGCGCGCGGCGCGCCGCTTCCAGCAGTAGTGGCAGACCGATACAGGCGGTCACCAGATCGGCGGTGGTGAGGGTACCGGGACGCAGTGCCAGCGCTTCGTACATCACAAACAGATAGGCGGCGGCACCCGCGGCGATCAGGCCGAGGGCGATATCGCTGAGTGGCACCCGATCTCGCGGCGAAGAGCGAAATGCCGGGAACACCAGAAAGGCCAGCAACAGGGCAAAGGTGAGGTGAATGGATCGGGTTTCGGTGTCATTGAGGACGCCAAAGCCCACCATGAAGGGGAGTGGCGAGGCGATCCAGAGCTGGAACAGCGACCAGGCCAGCGCCAGGGCGGTGATGATCCAGCCCAGCGGGCCTAACGGCAGACGAGCGCCCACATCCTGGGCGATCAGTTCCTCGGTAGAAAGTTGGTTATCTTGCATAGGGTTAACTTGTGCCAGCGAGTACAACAAGAGCGACACCCGCCTCCGCAATCAGGCGGCAGACGGGTGTCGAGGAGAATGACAAAGGCCCCGGGGCCCGAAATCAGAGCCAGCCGCGCTCTTTGTAGTAGCGGGCAGCCCCTTCATGCAGCGGTGCAGAGAGACCCACCTTGATCATGTCGGCCTCTTTCAGGTCGGCAAAGGCAGGGTGCAGGCGCTTGAAGCGATCCAGGTTGTCGAACACCGATTTGACCAGCTGATAGACCACTTCCGGATCGGCCTTGGCGCTGGTGGAGAGCACCGCTTTGCCACCAATGGAGGGGGTGGGCTTATCGCTGCCCTTGTAGATGCCGCCCGGGATCTCGGCCTTGCTGTAGTAGCTCTTCTCGGCCAGCAGCTTGTCGATCTCTGCGCCGGTGACCGGTACCAGCACCGCATCTGTGGTGGTGGAGGCTTCCTGAATGGCACCGTTCGGGTGACCGACGAAGTAGCTCATGGCGTCGATGTTGTTGTCACCGAGGGCGGAAGCCTGTTCAGCCGGTTTCAGCTCGGAGACCAGACCGAAGTCGCCCTTTTTCCAGCCCTTGACCGCCATGATCTCTTCCATGGTGTCACGCTGGCCGGAGCCCGGGTTGCCGATGTTGACCCGCTTGCCTTTCAGATCGTCGAAGCTGGCAATCTTGGCATCGCGGCGAGCCAGGATGGTGAACACCTCGCTCTGCAGGGAGAAGACGGCGCGAATGTCATCCATGGCCCCTTCGGCCTGGAACGGTGGCAGTCCTTTCATCGCCTTGAACTGGTGGTCGGATTGCATGATGCCGAAGTTGAATTCGCCGCTACGGATGCCGTTGACGTTGGCAACACCGCCGCCACTGGCCGGGGCGTTGCACTTGATCTGGTGATCGGCAGCGCCGCGATTGAGGAAGCGGCAGATGGACTGGCCAGCGACATAGTAGACGCCGGTCTGACCGCCGGTGCCTATGGTCACGAAGCGCTCCTGCGCTTGTACCGGACCACCAAATGAGACACCGACCAGAGCCGCCGACAGGGCGCACGCCAAGGTTAATCCTTTCATTATTTCTCCCTTTTCTGTGATTTTGGTTTATCCGATCCCCGGATAAATTGATGACAATCCCGCTCTGCGTCGGGCTTGCCTGCTCTTCTCGTTGCGCGAAATCGGGGGGATTGATCACCCCTTTTCGGCAGTCACCCTCATCCTGTGGTGAGGCTACCAACCTCCTGTCGGTCGAAGATAAATTGGCCCCTGAGGGGCCAAATAAAAAGTTGCAAGCACTCCGATTAAGCACATTTACCCAACATAAATCAAACGAAATGGCAAAATCACGGAGTTAAATCTTGAGAAACATGACCTCGATCATTCATTTTCTAGCCGAAGATTAATTTGATATAGAGGGAAATGGAAGAGGGAAAAACTACGAGAGGATTCTTATGCGGCCCTTGCGTGGCAAGGGCCGGAGTCATGATGGATCAGTTAGCCGGGGTGGCCAGATCCAGGATAAAGGCGTATTCCAGCGCGATATCTTCGTAGGCTTTGAAGCGGCCCGACTTGCCGCCGTGGCCGGCGTCCATGTCGGTATTGAGTAACAACTTGTTATCATCCGTCTTCAGCTCGCGCAGCTTGGCGACCCACTTGGCGGGCTCCCAATACTGCACTTGCGAGTCGTGCAGCCCGGTGGTGACCAACAGGTTGGGGTAGGCTTGCGCCTTGACCTGATCGTAGGGGCTGTAGCTCTTCATGTAGTCGTAGTAGCGCTTCTGGTTCGGGTTGCCCCACTCGTCATACTCCCCGGTGGTGAGGGGAATCGACTCGTCCAGCATGGTGGTGACCACATCGACGAACGGCACCTGCGCTACCACGCCGCGATAGAGCTGGGGCGCCTGATTGATGACGGCCCCCATCAGCAGACCACCGGCGCTGCCGCCCATGGCGTAGACCTGCTCTTTGGCACCGTAGCCTTGCTCAACCAGCGCCTTGGTGACATCGATGAAGTCATTGAAGGTGTTCTGCTTTTTCAGCAACTTGCCATCTTCGTACCAGTGACGGCCCAGCTCTTCACCCCCCCGGATATGGGCGATGGCGTAGACGAAGCCTCTGTCCAGAAGGCTCAGGCGCGAGCTGCTGAAGTCGGGATCCATGCTGGCGCCGTAGGATCCATAGCCATAGACCAGCAGCGGATTCTTGGGCGCATCGGCCTGCTCTTTCTTGAACTTGTCCTTGCGATAGACCAGCGACACTGGCACCGATACGCCGTCGCGGGCGGTCACCCAGAGTCGCTCGCTGGCGTACTGGTCGGCCTTGAAGCCGGCCACCGGCTGCTGCTTGAGCAGGGTGCGCTTGCCGCTCGCCATATCCAGCTCATAGGTGGAGGCGGGGGTGGTCATGGAGGAGTAGCCATAGCGCAGGGCGCTGGTATCCGGCTCCGGGTTGTAGGCGAGCCAGGTGACATAGGCGGGATCGTCGAAGGCGATCTCCTTCTCGTCACCGCTCTGCCAGTTGATCTGGCGCAGTCGGGTCAGCCCCTTGTTGCGCTCTTCCAGTACCAGCCAATCCTTGAACAGGGCGTAGCTCTCCAGCAGCACGTCCGGATTGGGGGCAATCACCGCCTTCCAGCGATCGACCGGGCTCTCCTTGGTCTCGTAGAGGCCGAAGTTCTTGCCGTCCTTATTGGAGCGCATATAGAAGCGGCCGCGGTAGTGATCCAGGCTGTATTCGTGATCCACCTGACGTGGCAGAAACAGCCGTGGCCGCTGACTCGGCACGTTGGCATCGATCAGCCGCACTTCGCCGGTAGTCGTGCTGGAGAGAGCGATGACGATGAAATCTTCCGAGGTGGTGGCGTAGAGGCTGATGTAGAAGGAGTCATCCTTCTCCTCGTAGACCAGCTTGTCCGTGGCCGGATCCGTCCCGAGCGTGTGGCGATAGACCTGATAGGGCAGCAGGGTCTGCGGGTGCTTGCGCACATAGAAGACGGTCTTGTTGTCGTTGGCCCATACCAGATTGCCAGAGGTATTTTCCAGTTTGTCGGTGGCCCACTGGCCGCTCTCCAGATCGAGGAACTGGATCTGGTACTGACGACGGGAGAGGAAATCTTCCGCCACCGCCAGCCAGCGGTTGTTGCGGCTCACCTCAAGGGCGCCGAGGGCATAGAACTCGTGCCCTTCAGCCCGCAGGTTGCTGTCGAGCAGCAGACTAGCCTGCTCTTCACCGAGCTTGGTGCGCGAATAGATCCCGTACTCCTTGCCCGGCTCATAGCGGGTCTGGTAGCGGTAGCCATTCTTCACATAGGGCACCGATTCATCCTGCTGGGGGATGCGGGCGACCATCTCTTTGTAAAGCTGTTCGCGCAGGGGCTGGGTCGGCTTGAGCATGGCCTCGGTATAGGCGTTCTCGGCCTTGAGATAGTCCAACACCTCGGGCTTCTGCCGCTCGTCGTCACGCAGCCAGTAGTAGTTGTCGATGCGGGTATCCCCGTGTTTTTTCAGCGTGCGGGGATGTTTGGCGGCCACGGGCGGCTGGATTGGATGTTCGCTTGTCAGCATGGCGGGCTCTTCATTGGCATAAGTGGGGGGGAGAACTGTCAGAAAGGCTAGCAGCAGAACTCCTCGGGAAAAGGTAAACATGTCGCATCCTTGGCGCTGGAAAGGGTTGGTAGACCTGAGCATCGGCTCCATGAATTGGCGTTAAATCTGCCCCTTGTTGCCGGTGGTTGCAAGCAATCCCTTGTTATTGCAGGAAATGTAATCAAAAAAAGCCGCTATCTTGCGATAGCGGCCCTCTTTCTGGCCATGAGCGGCAAGAGTCCGCTCAGGTGTGCCTCACATGATATGGGAGTGCCCTCTCATGGCCAGTTTTCGTCAGCCGGGGTAGCTCGACCAGCGGTTGGTCGCGCCCTCGTTGCTGATACTCAGTACCTCATAGGGATGGCCCGGAATATCCATGCCCGGCGCACTCTGGGGCATGCCCGGAATGGTCAGGCCACGGATCGCCGGTTTTTCCCTGAGCAGCTTCTGCACATCGGCGGCCGGTACATGCCCCTCGATCACATAGCCATTTACGATACCGGTATGGCAGGAAGCCAGTTCCGGCGCGATACCGTATTGCTGCTTCACTGCGCCGAGCTGTTCGGTTTCGATGACCTCCAGTTCGAAGCCATTCTGCTCCATGTGCTCGTTCCAGCTTTGGCAGCAGCCACAATATTTGGATTTGTAGACGGTCATCTTCTCGGCCGCGAGAGCCGAAAAGCTGACGGTACCGGCCAGCATGGCCAGTAACAGGGGTTTGTACATTACTCACCTCAGATTGAAAGAAAAGACGCCCGATACGGGATGCGTTTCAGATCCGGGTGCGTGGGGGACGTTCGAGCCGCTCGCACGGGGCGTCCGGCATAAAGAGAGAGGGGGAGGCGAAGTCGGGGGTATCCGGTTCCAGCACGGCGACCATCAGGCTGTCGCTGCCTACCAGCGTCATCGAGAGGGCGGTGGTAAAGCTGCCGCAGGGCATCGCTTTTTCCAGGGTGCGCGCGCTCTGGCTGCAGTGGGTGGTCAGGGTGCAGAGGTCGGTTGCGGCCCGGCTGCCAAACGACATCAACACCAGCACCAGACTCCACAAGGGGATCCAGCGACGGGCGTGAGCGAGTTGGCGATGGGTGAGAACCATGGAATGACTCGGAAAAAATAAGGGGCACATGGTAACCCTGTGCCCCGGGGGAGGGTCAAGCCCTCCCCATGGTGTCAGTCAGCCAGGATTAAGGTTGCTGACGGGTCGCCGCCAGCACGATCTCGCGCACGCAGACGTTGGCAGGCTGGTTCCAGGCGTAGAGCACGGCATCGGCGATCACTTCCGGCGCAATGACGCCGCCCATCTGATCTTTCCAGTCGTGATAACCGGCCTTGATGCTCTCGTCAGTGGTGTGGCTGAGCAGTTCGGTCTCCACCGCACCCGGGGCAATGGTCACCATCCGCACGCCGACATCGGCCACCTCTTCCCGGATGTTCTCGGTCAGGGCGTGCACGGCGAACTTGGTGGCGCAGTAGGCGGCATGGTTCGGGAAGGTCTTGCGACCGGCGATGGAGCTGATGTTGATGATGGTGCCGCTGCGGCGCTCTTTCATGCCTGCCAACACTGCGTGGACGCCGTTCAGCACCCCCATCACATTGATGTTGAGCATCTGCTGCCATTCGGCGGGATCCTGCACATCGGCCTGACCCAGCAGCATGACACCGGCGTTGTTGACCATGCAGCCCACCGGGCCAAATTTGGCTTCTGCCTGCTGGACGGCGGCCTTCATGGCGGCGGTGTCGGTTACATCGACTCCGATGCAGAGGGTATTGGGCAGGTTCAGTGCCTGCATCGGCTCGACCCGGCGGGCCAGCAGCAGCAGCGGATGACCGGCAGCAGAGAAGGCGCGGGCGATGGCGGCACCGATCCCGGCGGAGGCGCCGGTGATCACGACGAGAGATTTGGACATGGGTCTTTCCTTCTGATTCAAGAGTCGGTTTGAGCAAACAGGTGGCTGGCCAGCACGGAACCCAATCACTATAGTCACTGCATCTATAAGTGATAAATATTGTTTTCCGCTGGTTATCATCTGAAAAAACTATGGTTGGGCTTATGCTGGATCTGAGATTGCTGCGTTTCTTCATCGCCATCTATGAAGAGAAGAACATCACGGTGGCCGCCGAACGCTGCCACGTCAGCCAGCCTTCTCTCTCGGCTGGGTTGCGCCAGCTGGAAGAGGCGCTCGGTGATAGCCTGTTTGTCCGGGGCAAGAAGGGGGTGGTGGCGAAAGATCCGGCCCACTATCTCTATCCCCACGCGGTCAAGCTGGTGGAGGAGGCGCGCCGTCTGCCGGAGCTGTTTCGCCAGAAAGCGACGCGTGCGCGGCTCAATATCGCCATCATGCCGGACTTGAGTCGCCGCCGGGTGGCCGGGCTGCTGCAGCAAGTACAGCGTGTGTTGCCGCAGCTGGATCTCACCCTCTCCGACTACACCACGCCCGCCGACTGTCGCTTGACGCTGGATGCCCTGCGCCGGGAGGACGAGATATTCCTGCCGTTGTGGGAGGAGGATTACGTGCTCTGCGTGCCGGTCGACCATCCCCTGGCCAGTCGCGAGAGGATCGAACTGGCCGAGCTGCAACATTATGATTTTATTGAGTGCCCGCCTTGCGAGGCCCATCAGCAGACCATCGGCCTGCTGGCCTGTGACCGCCTTACCCTCAATTTGGTGGCCAAGGCCGAAAGCAAGGGGCTGGTGATGGCGCTGGTGCTGGCGGGGGTCGGCATCAGTTTTCTGCCGGACGGGCTGGTGGAGGATGAGGCGGGGCTCTGTACCCTGCCGGTGAGCGGGCCGCGGATGTTTCGCCGGATCGGGCTCTGCTATCCCGCCCACCAGACCCTCAATCCGGCGCTGCGGGAGCTGATCCCCGAGTTGGCAGGCTATGGCGCTTCCTGATAAGGTCGCTTTCCTGTGCACCTTTACGATGCAGCTTCCTAGACACCCTTTTTCTGTTTACCGCGCCTTGTACAGCAAGGCTTTGTTCGGGTGATGTGGTCATGAAACGCATTCTGGTTATTTTTTCCCATCCCGCGCTGCAGAGCTCGCGGGCCAACAAGCAGCTGTTGCAGGCGATTGAAGGGCTGGAGGGGGTCACGGTTCACGACCTCTACCAGCACTATCCCGACATGTTCATCGATGTGAAGCGGGAGCAGGCGCTGCTGTCGGAGCACGACATCATCGTCTTTCAGCACCCGTTTTACTGGTACTCCTGCCCGGCCATCATGAAAGAGTGGATGGATCTGGTGCTGGAGTATGGCTACGCCTATGGCCCCGAAGCCCACGCCCTCAAGGGCAAGCAGTGGCTGAGCGCCATCACCACCGGCGGGGCGCCGGAGTCCTACTGCAGCGAGGGGTACAACAGCCGACCGCTGCTCGACTTTTTGCTGCCATTTCAACAGGCTGCCACCTTGTGTGGCATGAACTGGCTGCCCCCTTTCGTGCTGCACTCCTTTCACAAGATCAAGGATCCCGCCGCCCTGCGCCGCTGTGGTCAGGATTATCGCCAGCTACTCTGCGCCCTGCGTGACGATCAGCTGACCCCGGAACAGTTGGCCGGGCGTCCTTATCTACGCGACTTGCTGGAGGTGCTCTGATGACACATTGGCAGCTTTTTGGCCGACTCCATGAGCCGGATCAGACGTTCACACGGAGGGCTGATTGATGGGCCACGGGATCCTGTTTGATGCCTTTATCTACCTCTCTGCCGCCGTCATCGCGGTGCCGCTCGCCAAGCGCTGGGGGCTGGGCTCGGTGCTCGGCTATCTGCTGGCAGGGATCATTATCGGCCCCTTTCTGCTGGGGCTGGTGGGGGAGCAGAAGGATGTGATGCACTTCGCCGAGTTTGGGGTGGTGCTGATGCTGTTTCTGGTCGGCCTTGAATTGCGTCCGGCCCTCTTGTGGCAGCTGAAGGGGCCGATCCTCGGCACCGGCGGCCTGCAGGTGCTGCTCACCACGGCGGCGCTGACCGGCGTGGCGCACCTGATCGGCCTGCCGCTGCAACAGGGGCTGGCCATCGGCCTGATCCTGGCGCTCTCCTCCACCGCCATCGTGCTGCAGAGCCTGCAGGAGCGCAAGCTGATGCAGAGCGAGAGCGGTCGTTCCGCCTTTGCGGTGCTGCTGTTTCAGGATATTGCGGTCATTCCGATCCTGGCGCTATTGCCGCTGCTGGCTATCGCGCCGGTGGCCAGCAATGGCAGCGCCGAGCTGGCAGGTTGGCAGCATGGTCTGCTGGTGGTCGCGGCGATCTCCGGCATAGTACTGGGTGGCCACTACCTGATGCGGCCGGTGTTTCGCGCCATCGCCCAGTCCCACATGCGGGAGATCTTTGTCGCCGCGGCCCTGCTGCTGGTGATCGCCATCGCGGTGCTGATGGAGTCGGTGGGGCTCTCGCCTGCTCTCGGCTCCTTCCTCGCCGGTGTGGTGCTGGCCGACAGCGAATATCGCCATGAGCTGGAGGCGGACATAGAGCCGTTCAAGGGCTTGCTGCTCGGCCTGTTCTTTATGTCGGTGGGGGCGGGGATCGACTTCGGGCTGTTTGCCGAGCATCCCTTCCTGATACCCACTCTGGTGGTTGGCCTGATGGTGCTCAAATGGCTGGTGCTGATGGCGCTCGGCTTCGTTCTTCGCATCTCACCGAGTCAGCGCTGGACTTTCGGACTGGCGCTGGCGCAAGGGGGTGAGTTTGCCTTCGTGCTCTTCTCGTTTGCCGCCCAGAACCGGGTGCTGCCCGGTGAAACCATCTCGCTGCTGACGCTGGTGGTGGCGCTCTCCATGGCGCTGACCCCGCTGCTGCTGATCCTCAACGATCGGGTGATCCAGCCCTGGTTCGATTACCGTAACCAGAGCGACGCACCGCAGCATGAGCAACCTGAGCTGGTGGAGCATCCGGTGATCATCGCGGGCTTCGGCCGCTTCGGTCAGATCGTGGGGCGTCTGCTGCATGGTCACGGTATCGGCACCACCATCCTCGAGCAGGATGCCAGCCAGATAGAGACCCTGCGCAAGTATGGCTATCAGGTCTTCTATGGCGATGCCAGCCGGATCGATCTGCTCCATGCCGCAGGGGCGCACAAGGCGAAGCTACTGGTGCTCTCCATCAACGATCCCGCTACCTCGCTGGCAGTGATCGAGATGGTGCAGAAGCACTTCCCGCACCTGAAGATCCTGGCGCGAGCGCTGGATCGACCTCATGCCCACGAGATACTGCGGCACGGGGTCGAGAGCGTGCACCGGGAAACCCTGGGCTCTGCGGTCGATCTGGGGGTGGAAGCCCTGACCCAGCTCGGTTTTCGGGCCAACCAGGCCTGGCGGGCGGGGCAGACCTTCAAACAGCACGATAACTGGCTGTTGCGCGAGCAGGTCAACTATCTGGACGACGAACACACTTATATCAACAAGAGCCTGCAATACCGGGAGATCCTCTCCGATCTGTTGCAAGACGACGAGGAGGGGCAGGAGCGTATCCATGCCCACAACTGGAACAGCGGGCTACCCGACGACGACAAGGAAGCAAAATGATTGCCTATTACCCCATGTTCAAACACCTGCATATGACGCTGGCGCTGGTCAGTCTGCTGCTCTTTATCTATCGCTGGCGTCTGGCACTGGCCGGCAGCGATCGGTTGCAGCAGAAGTGGCTGAAGATCTTGCCCCATATCAACGACACCTTCCTGCTGCTGTTTGGCGTGCTGCTGGCGGTGACCTTGCAGCTGAGCCCGGGTCAGCAGCCCTGGCTGATGGCCAAGCTGATTGCACTGGTGCTCTATATCGGTCTGGGTGTGATGGCACTCAAGCGCCCGGCCCGCGGTCAGAAGCTGGTGGCCGGTGTGGCGGCGCTGGCGGTGTTCGGATACATGATCGGTGCGGCCATCACCAAGTCAGCCTGGTCGTGGCTGATGTAAACAGGGTAGGGGGAGGTTAGTCTCCCCCTTTCGAGATAATATTCTGATTAATTATTTATTCATGGAATGTTTAACTGCCATTGGAGTGGCATGTAGAACTTTAATTTGATGCTTTTCTTGCTAATTTAAGCCTGTGTTGACCCCGATTTGTTCTTTTTTGTGATGTAAAATCAATTACATATCGACGTTTGTATGAAAATGGCGACAGTTGTCGCAGCAAAACTTGCGACATAGACTGTCGCAAGTCACGACTAGCATACAGTCAACGCTAAACCAGTGAAGGCATGCACCATGAGTAAGAAGCTGTTACGACAACTGACCTTGGCGCGTTGCATCCCGCACCGCCCTTACAAGCTGACCGCCAGCCAACTCCAGGTAAAACTGGAAGAGGAAGGTATCCACGTCAGTCTGCGTACCGTGCAGCGGGACCTGGAGGAGATGTCCGGCATGGGGCTGTTCGACCTCACCTCGGACGAGCGCAGCAAACCCCATGGCTGGTGCTTCGAGCGCCACGGCCTCAACGATTTTGCCAATATCATGCCGCTCTCGCTGGCGGTGGCCCTGAAAACCTGGAGTGATCAGGCGAGCCAACTGTTGCCGGCGAGTGTACTGACCGAATTGAACCCGCTGGTCGACAAGGCGAGCCAGGTGATCCGCGACAGCCAGAGTGAACTGGCCGAGCGCTGGCTGGAGAGTGTCCACCAGTCGCCGCGCCCGTTTGCCGGCAACCCGGAGATCCGCCGTAGCACCCTGATCCGCGATGCGCTCTGGCGTGGCCGCAAGTTCAGCGCCGAGATCCAGCGCGTGATCAAAGAGCGTACCGTGTGGCTCTGCTATGACCGGATCAACCCGCTCGGCATTCTCAATCAGCCGGATGGCCCGATCCTGCTCTGCACCCTGTCCGAGCTGGATCCCAAGGTTTACGGCATCCCGTTCGACCATATCAAGAGCGTGGAGCTGACCAACTTCAGCGCCACCCAGCCGAAGGATTTCAATATCCAAAGGCTGATCCGCGATCAGGGCTATCAGGACGTGAGCGGCCCGATCCGCTTCGTCGGCCGGATCGATGCCAACAGCCAGTCGCTGGTGGATAACCAGATCCCCGGCAACAATCCGCGCATGACCCGCTATGACAAGCGCAGCGTGGTGGTCGAGACAGAAGTGCAAGACACCCCGGAGTTTCGCAGCTGGTTGAACAACATCAGCGGTGAACTGGAGGTGCTGGCGCCGGAATCGCTGCGCAAGGCCTATCTCAATCCGGCCAACCGCTTGAGCTGATTAAAGAATGGCAATATTGAAGAGTCGAGCCTGGTCTCGGCTCTTTTTTTTGCTGTTTTTTTAAGCATATTTATTCAACTAATTTTTAAGTCTTAACGACAGGATTGAACCGTTTTCCTGCCCCGTTTTTGGGGGTGAAAGCCGTGTAAGAGATCTGCCATAGCTACTGTAAGAGGCTGGCGCGTCAAGCCGTACGTGAAGCCATGCCAGAATGATCGAGCTTTCCTGTGAAACTAAATAAGATACTGATTTTAAAGCCTTAGTTTTTAAGTTCATTTTTGGGAATGGGATCGCCATCAGATCTTTCTCGGAGAGTGGCTCTTGTTCGAGCCGCACATTTCCTTACTATGGGTCTCACAAGGACGGAGCTGGTCCGGCAGGATGCAGGGCAGCGCATAAAGATGGAATAGTCTGCAGGATGCAGGCAAGGACACCTCAGGATGAGCTCGATAATCAGGATGATTATCGTCACGGATGAATAAAGGAACACCGCGGGATGCGGCAGGACACTCTCGGGATGGGAGCAGAACGAACGGAACCTCGTTCTTCAGGATGAACAGGACCTCGCAGGATGCGAGAAGGAATACTTCAGGATGAAGTGAGATAGCCAGGATGGTTATCGGTCAGGATGACGCAAGGAACCCCCACAGGATGTGGTAACGGACACCTCCAGGATGGAGACAGTGAAGCAGTTCAGGATGAATTGCCAGGCCAGGAGCGCCGCAGGACACGCCAACGGATTGGAAAGGGGATATTCCAAAGGATTAGGATAACGTCAGGGATTGCAGGGAGCATTGCAGTTCTAAGGACAGGACGACACGACTCTAGGGGACGGCTACCGCCGTCCCCTTTTCTTTTATGGTTTGCCGGAGAGATTGCCGCGTTGGGCGGCGTTGACGATCTCTTGCAGGCGCTGACGAATGTCGACCATGCCAAACACGCCAAAGATCAGCACAGTGACAAACTCGGCTTTGGTGACCGCGAAGTAGCGTTTGCAAGCTGCCTTGATCATGCTGGCCTGCAACCAGTGCAGCAGCGCGACGATCACGCCGCAGACAGGCAGAAAACCGTTGAGTTTGCCCGGCAGCGGGGCAATCAGGCTCACCAGTACGCCAAACCAGAAAAACAGTACCAGCCCCATCGCCAGCAGATTAAAGACTCGCTTCATTGTTTACCTCCCGCAGATAGAGTTGATAGCAGACTTGACCTGCTTGTTTGTCCTTGAGCAACTGCCAGCTGGCAGGCAGCGCCAGATCGGCCATCTCTTTTTCCCGTTCCAGATAGATCAGGGCATCCGGTGCCAGCCAGCCGCGCTGCTCCAGCAGCTCGCACACTTGCGGCAGCAGCTCGCGGCGAAACGGCGGATCGAGGAACACCAGATCGAAGGGGGTGGCAGGGCCTTGCAGCCAGCTTACTGCATCAGACTGGATAACCTGGCCCTGGCTGCTACCAAGTGCAGCCAGATTCTTCTTGATCTGGTCGGCGGCACCTTTGTCCATCTCGATCAGGGTCACTTGCTCGGCATAGCGTGACAGTGCCTCCAGCCCCAGCCCGCCGCTGCCGGCGAACAGATCCAGACAGCGGGTGCCACGGACATGGGGGGCCAGCCAGTTAAAGATGGTCTCCTTGACGCGATCCGTGGTGGGTCTGAGCCCCTCCACATCCTTGACCGGCAATTTACGACCTCGCCACTGGCCGCTGATGATTCTCACAAAGCCCGATTTTCCTTGCGGGGCGGGACTTTGGCTCGGGTTGCTACGGCTGGATTTCACTCTGGGCATCGCGTTTCATCGTCAGAAAATAAAGTGGT
Source organism: Aeromonas sp. EERV15 (assembly GCF_900079845.1). Classification (NCBI taxonomy): domain Bacteria; kingdom Pseudomonadati; phylum Pseudomonadota; class Gammaproteobacteria; order Aeromonadales; family Aeromonadaceae; genus Aeromonas; species Aeromonas sp. EERV15. The sequence goes on from NZ_FKKY02000012.1 coordinate 31,119, forward strand.
AGTATAAGGCGGTTCATTTTTATTCCGACCCGCCAAGGGACGGCTATCTTAGCAGTCAGCCAACGAAGTGAGTATTTTTTAGATGGCAAAAGGTTTGTTTTCCTGGCTCGGTTTCGGCCGCAAGAAAGAAGAGGCTGAGGTTGTCCAACCACAGACACCCCAAGCCACCCCCGTTACCGTTGAGCCCGAGGTCGCTACTACCCCTGCTCCCGATACCACGCCGGCTGTTGCACCCGAAGTGCCTGCCAGCGCGCAACATAGCGTTCTGCATGATGATTGCTGTCTGCCGACCGAGCTGGATGACCATGGCCCGCTGGTGGTGGAGGAGTGTGCCTCCGACCTGGAGCCGGTGATTGTCAACGAAGCGCTGATCGCCGAAGAGGAGCGTGCTGCCGAAGCCGCTCGTATCGCTGCGCAAGCACAAGCTGCTGAAGCTGCTCGCATTGCCGCTGAAGCACAGGCTGCCGAAGCTGCCCGTATTGCCGCACAAGCGCAAGCCGCCGAAGCCACTCGTATTGCTGCGGAAGTACAAGCTGCCGAAGCTGCCCGTATTGCCGCTGAAGCGCAGGCTGCCGAAGCTGCCCGTATTGCCGCAGAAGTTGCCCGTATTGCTGCTGAAGCACAGGCTGCTGAAGAGGCCCGTATTGCTGCGCAAGCGCAAGCTGCCGAAGTTGCCCGTATTGCTGCTGAAGCTCAGGCTGCTGAAGCTGCCCGTATTGCCGCTGAAGCACAGGCCGCCGAAGCCGCTCGTATTGCAGCGGAAGCGCAGGCTGCCGAAGCTGCCCGTATTGCCGCTGAAGCTCAGGCTGCTGAAGAGGCCCGTATCGCCAAAGAGGCCCAGCGAGCGGAAGATCTGCGGCTGGTAGCCGCGATGGAGGCTGAGTCCGCCGCGCTGGCTGCTCTGCCGCTGGCTGCTGCCGTGGATGATGACACTCAGGACAAGCCGCAGCGGGAGGGCTTTTTTGCCCGCCTCAAGCGCAGTCTGGTTCGCACCAAGGAGAACATAGGTTCCGGTTTTATCGGTCTGTTCCGTGGCAAGAAGATCGATGATGAGCTGTTTGAAGAGCTGGAGACCCAGCTGCTGACGGCAGATCTTGGCGTGGATACCACCCGTCGTATCATCGATGGCCTGATTCAACATGCTGATCGCAAGCAACTCAAGGATGCCGAGGCGCTCTACGGCCTGCTCAAGCAGGACATGGGGGCCATGCTGGCCAAGGTCGAGCAGCCATTGGTGATCGATACCAGCAAGAAGCCTTACGTGATCCTGATGGTCGGTGTGAACGGGGTCGGCAAGACCACCACCATCGGCAAGCTGGCCAAGCAGTTCCAGGCGGAAGGCAAGAGCGTGATGCTGGCGGCGGGTGACACCTTCCGTGCCGCTGCGGTCGAGCAGCTGCAGGTATGGGGTCAGCGCAATAACATTCCGGTGATTGCCCAGCATACCGGTGCTGATTCCGCTTCTGTCATTTATGACGCCATCGAAGCTGCCCGCTCCCGTGGGGCTGACGTGCTGATTGCCGACACCGCCGGTCGCCTGCAGAACAAGAGCAACCTGATGGAAGAGCTCAAGAAAGTGGTGCGGGTGATGAAGAAGCTGGATGAAGAGGCACCCCACGAGATCATGCTGACCCTGGATGCAGGCACCGGCCAGAACGCCCTGAGCCAGGCCAAGCTGTTCAGCGAGGCGGTGGGTCTGGACGGGATCACGCTGACCAAGCTGGATGGTACTGCCAAGGGCGGCGTCATCTTCGCGGTGGCCGACAAGTTCCAGATCCCGATCCGTTATATCGGGGTGGGCGAGGGGATCGACGATCTGCGTCCCTTCGTTGCCAACGACTTCATCGAGGCGCTCTTTAGCCGCGATGAATAAGTCCGGTCGAGATGAGTAAGTGTCCCATGCCCCGACTTTGGTCGGGGTTTGTCACTATTGGGTTTTTGGATGTCGTTTCGACAAAGGTGGCAAGATGGTTGGCTGTGGATCAGCCATTTCATCAAGGCCCAGTGCCGGCGGCGATGAGCCAGCGCGCCATACTTCGATCCTGGCCGAGGTTGGTCAATATCAGGGAACCGTTATGATTCGTTTTGATAAGGTCAGCAAGGTATACAGCGGTGGCCATCAGGCGCTGCAAAAGGTCAGCTTTCACCTGCAGAAGGGAGAGATGGCCTTTCTGACCGGACACTCGGGGGCGGGCAAGAGTACCCTGCTCAAACTGATCAGCGTGATGGAGCGTCCGACCGATGGCCGGGTGTTCTTTCATGGCGACGATGTCAGCCATATCCAGCGCAGCCAGATCCCCTATGTGCGTCGCCAGATCGGGATGATCTTTCAGGATCACCGGTTGCTGATGGATCGCACCGTGTTTGACAACGTGGCACTGCCGCTGGTGATCGATGGCTACAGCCACGCCGACATCAACAAGCGGGTCGCTGCAGCCCTCGACAAGGTGGGGTTGCTGGGCAAGGAGCGTTACCAGCCACGCCAGCTCTCCGGCGGTGAGCAGCAGCGGGTCGGTATCGCCCGTGCCATCGTCAACAAGCCGCCCCTGCTGTTGGCGGATGAACCGACCGGTAATCTGGATCCCCAGCTCTCCATGGACATCATGCGGCTATTTCAGGAGTTCAACAATTTTGGGGTATCGGTGTTGATCGCCACTCACGATCTGGGATTGATTGCCCGTATGCGTTACCGCACCCTGACCCTCAAGGCGGGTCGTATGTATTCAGCCGGGGAGCAGCTCTGATGGCCATCGTTCGACATAAACAACCGCCACTGCGCCGTCTGATGATGTATGGGGTTGACCACGTGCGCCAGGCATTTGCCAGTCTGGGGGAGTTGTGGCGCAATCCGCTCGCCTCCCTGATGACTCTGGCGGTACTGGGCGTCAGTCTGGCGCTGCCCTCCTGCTTCCATGTGCTGCTGAAAAACGCCGAGGTGGTGGAGGGGAGCTGGCAGACCAGCTCCCAGATCTCCCTCTATCTGCGCAAGGATCTGCCGGAACAGAGCATTCTCGATCTGCAGCAGCGGATTTTGCTCTACCCCGAAGTGGACTCGGTCACCTATCTGAGCCGGGACGATGCGTTGCGGGAGTTTCGCGAGATTTCCGGCTTTGGTGATGCCCTCGACTACCTCGACAGCAACCCGCTGCCACCTGTGCTGAGCGTCATTCCGGATCCGCGCTGGCAGAACCCGGAAGGGGCCGCCGAGTTGCTCGGCAAGCTCAACAACGAGGTGGGGGTCGAGCAAGGCAAGCTGGATCTGCAGTGGTTGACCCGTCTGCAGGGGATCATGAACTTGCTACGCCATACCATTACCGGTATCGCGGTGCTGTTGCTCTCCGCCGTGCTGCTGATCGTCGGCAACACCCTGCGCCTTAATATCCTTAACCAGCGCTCCGAGATCGAGGTGCTTAAACTGATTGGAGCGACCGATTCCTTCATCCATCGCCCTTTCCTTTATACCGGTATCTGGTTTGGCATCATTGGCGGCATGCTGGCCTGGTGGCTCACCGAAGTGATGGTGATCTGGAGCGAAGGGGTGGTGAAGGAGCTGGCCGGTTTGTATAACAGTAACTTCCGGTTGGTCGGTATGGGGGCGGTAGACGGGATCAATCTAATCTTGCTGGGTGCCCTGCTGGGGTTGATCGCCTCCTGGTTTTCGGTCCATCGCCACATTCGCGACATCGAACCATCTTGATTGATTTATCATCAAAGTAAATCACTGGATTTTGAGAAGCGGATCAAGTAAAAGAGGGGCCGTTTCTGGCTTGGCCCCCATTGTCAGAGTATTCTGAATAATAATGATCTTCCGGATCTTTGCTAGATCCGTTGAACCTTCTGATTTATAAGCAGTCTATTAAAGCTGAAGCATTTATACGAGTGTGGCCCCTCTGCCTTGCTCGTCAGACTTGGCAAGCATGTGAAGGTTGCGAGCTCCGCAACAATGGACTTAGCATGCTACTTTTCGGGGGTCCTTCATTGTGACCCCCTTTTTTTGACTGTTCATTCATGATTCATCCTGCAGGCCTAAGATAACCCGGTCTTAAACTGGGTCGGTATCTTTGATACAGGCCGCAGAATGGCATCCGGTCGGTAGACAGACCCTCTCAGGGTGTTAGACTGATTCGATTGAAAAGTAAGAGGTAACAGATGGGAACTTCATTGCAGCGCACCATGGCCCTGATTCCGCAAGGTAGTCTGGAAGGCTATACCCAGGCAGTAAATTCTATTCCGGTGCTAAGCGCAGAGGAAGAGCGTGAGCTGGCTGAGCGTTTGCAGCAGGATGGCGATCTCGAGGCTGCTCGTCAGCTGATTATGTCGCACCTGCGCTTTGTCGTTCATGTTGCCAAGAGTTATGCCGGTTACGGCCTGCCCCAGGCCGATCTGGTACAGGAAGGCAACATCGGCCTGATGAAGGCGGTCAAGCGCTTCGACCCGACGGTCGGCGTGCGTCTGGTCTCCTTTGCCGTGCACTGGATCAAGGCCGAAATCCACGAATATGTGCTGCGCAACTGGCGCATGGTCAAGGTGGCCACCACCAAGGCCCAGCGCAAGCTCTTCTTCAACCTGCGCAAATCCAAAAAGCGTCTGGGCTGGCTGAACCACGAAGAGGTTCAGGCCGTGGCTGCCGATCTTGGTGTCTCTGCCGCTGACGTGACCGAGATGGAAGGGCGGATGGCCAACTACGATCAGGCGTTCGATCTGGTTGGTGATGATGAAGAGGAGGGCGGTTTCTCGCCGGTTCACTATCTGGAGGACAAATCCTCCGATCTGGCCGCGACCATCGAGAACGACAACTGGGACGATCACGCGACCCGTCGCCTGAGCTCGGCCCTCGCCACGCTGGATGAGCGCAGCCAGCACATCATCCGCGCCCGCTGGCTCGATGATGACAGCAAGACCACCCTGCAGGAGCTGGCCGATACCTACGGCGTCTCCGCCGAGCGAGTGCGTCAGCTTGAGAAAAACGCGCTCAAGAAGCTGAAAGATGCCATGGAAGCCTGATGCTTCCTCGCTGAAAACAGGGCCTGATGGCCCTGTTTTTGTTTCTGCCGCCGGTAATCGAGGCTTGCCCTGATAACCCTTGGGTGTGTTATGTTGCCGCAACTGCCACATTAGGGAGAGCAGAAGTGAAACTGTTGAACGACCTGTTTACCAACAACCGTGAGTGGGCCGAACGGATCAAGGCCGAAGATCCCGCCTTCTTTGCCACCCTTTCTGCCCAGCAGGCCCCCGAATACCTCTGGATCGGCTGCTCCGACAGCCGGGTTCCCGCCAACCAGCTGATGGGCCTGCTGCCGGGGGATGTCTTCGTCCACCGCAACGTCGCCAATCTGGTGGTGCATACCGATTTCAACTGCCTCTCTGTGCTGCAATACGCGGTAGAAGTGCTCAAGGTGAAGCACATCATCGTCTGCGGTCACTACGGTTGCGGTGGCGTCAAGGCTGCGATGCAGAACCAGGAGCTGGGTCTCATCGATAACTGGCTGCGCAACATCAAGGATGTCTACTTCAAGTATGGCGAGCAGCTTGAAGCGATCGAGGATGAGCACGAGCGCTTCGACTACCTGTGCGAGCTGAACGTGGCCGAGCAGGTGGCTAACGTCTGCCACACCACCATCATCCAGAACGCCTGGCGCAAGGGGCAGGAGCTGGCGGTGCATGGCTGGATCTACGGCATCAAGGATGGCTTGCTGCACGATCTCGATCTCTGCATCAGCGGGCCGGATCAGATCCCCGACGTTTACCGCGCCTGGCCGGACATGCGTCCGCCTCACCGTCGGCGCTAGGGAGCTTCATGGTGGCGCCAGCCCTCTATCTGCAGATCAAGCAGCACATTCTGGACGGGATCCGCGAACGCCACTATCAGGCGGGGGACAGGATCCCGACCGAAGCAGCCCTGTGCGAGCAGTTCACCGTGAGCCGGATGACGGTCAACCGGGCGCTGCGGGAACTGATGGCGGAAGGGTGGCTGGTGCGTACCGCCGGTTCCGGCAGCTTCGTGGCGGACAGGCGCACCGAGTCGCCGCTGCTGGCCATTCGCAACATTGCCGACGAGATCGCCGAGCGTGGCGGCGAGTACAGCGCCCGGGTGATCCGGCTGCAGCGACTGGCCGCCGACGAGAAGGTGGCAGTACAACTGGGGCTGCGGGTCGGTGCCCCCATCTTTCACAGCCTGATCGTCCATCAGGCTGATGGTGAGCCGTTGCAGCTGGAGGAGCGCTTCGTCGATGCCGGGCGCTTGCCGGGCTATGGCGAACAGGATTTCACCCAACAGACCCCCAACCGCTATCTGATGGATGTCTGCCCCCTCTCCGAGATGGAGCACGTGGTGGAAGCTGTGTTGCCGAGCGCCGGTGAGGCGGGCTTGTTGCAGATCCGCGTAGATTCCCCCTGCCTGTTGTTGCACCGGCGTACCTGGTCGGAGGGGCATCTGGTTTCCTACGCCCGTTTGCTCTCCCCCGGTTCTCGCTACAAACTCAGCTCAAAGACTCAGCTGGAGTAAATGTCTATACAACTCGATTTTGCAAAGCCCACCTCTTGGTGGGCTTTTTTGTGTTTAAACTCTAAGTTTGATGCTGTTATCAGGATGTGAACTCTGCTCTTTCTTTCGTCATAGAGATCGACTATAAGGATATGTATATACATTTGAGGTCGCTATGAACAAGGAACTGTTGAACTGCGAGCGGGTCTGGCTCAACGTGACGCCCGCCACCCTGAATGACGAGCTGGCCGACTACGGCCTGCTGCCGCTCCACGCCATCGGCGTGAAGGATGGCAAGATCCATGCATTGGTGCCGATGGCCGAGCTGCAGGGGCCCCATCCCGCCCACTGGCAGGATATGCAGGGCAAGCTGGTCACCCCCGGTCTTATCGATTGCCACACTCACCTCGTCTTTGCCGGCAGTCGCGCCGAGGAGTTCGAGCTGCGCCAGCAGGGGGTACCCTATGCCGAGATCGCCCGTCGGGGCGGTGGCATCATCAGCACGGTGCGTGCTACCCGCGCCGCCAGCGAGGAGCAGCTGTTCGAGCTGGCGCTACCGCGGGTGAAATCACTGATCCGCGAAGGGGTCACCACGGTGGAGATCAAGTCCGGCTATGGTCTGACGCTGGCGGACGAGCTCAAGATGCTGCGGGTGGCCCGCCGACTGGGAGAGGCGCAGCCGATCCGGGTCAAGACCACCCTGCTGGCAGCCCATGCGGTGCCGCCGGAATATCGCGATGACCCCGATAGCTGGGTCGAGACCATCTGTCAGGAGATCATCCCGGCCGTCGCCGAGGCGGGTCTGGCCGATGCGGTGGATGTCTTCTGCGAGTACATCGGCTTCTCGCTGGCCCAGACCGAGCAGGTCTATCTGGCTGCGGATCAATACGGCCTGCCGGTGAAAGGGCACATGGATCAGCTCTCCAATCTGGGGGGCAGCACCCTGGCCGCCCACTTTGGCGCCCTCTCGGTGGATCATCTGGAGTATCTGGATCCGGAAGGGATCCTGGCGCTGGCACATCGCGGCGTGGTCGCCACCCTGCTACCTACTGCCTTTTACTTCCTCAAAGAGACTAAGTTGCCCCCCGTCGCTGCCCTGCGCAAGGCGGGGGTGCCGATAGCGGTCTCTTCCGACATCAACCCGGGTACGGCCCCCATCGTCTCGCTGCGGATGGCAATGAACATGGCCTGCACCCTGTTTGGCCTGACCCCGGTGGAGGCGATGGTCGGGGTGACCCGTCACGCTGCCAAAGCGCTCGGCGAGCAGGCGCGTCTTGGCCAGCTCAAGGTGGGCATGGCGGCCGATTTTCTGATCTGGCACTGCGCTCATCCGGCCGAGCTGAGCTACATGGTCGGCGTCGATCAGCTGGCAGGCCGCATCTTCAACGGTGAGGAGACCCTCCATGGATAAGTTCAACCCGATCGACATGTCGCTCTGGCAGGGACGGCAGGATCCGGAAGATGGTGAACTGGCACTGCGCTGGCACGACAAGGTGCAACCCTGGGCCGCCGGGGCACAAGAGGCAGCCGGTGTAGTACTGCTCGGTTTTGCCTGCGATGAAGGGGTACGCCGCAACAAGGGGCGTATCGGCGCCGCCGGTGCGCCGCAAGCGGTGCGCAAGCTGCTGGCCAATACCGCCTGGCACCTGAATCGCCCCGTCTACGATGGCGGGGATGTGAGCTGCCCCGATGGCGATCTCGACGCTGCCCACGGCCGACTGGCCGAGCGGGTCGCCGCTGCAACATCGGCTTCTCGCTGGCCCAGACCGAGCAGGTCTATCTGGCTGCGGATCAATACGGCCTGCCGGTGAAAGGGCACATGGATCAGCTCTCCAATCTGGGGGGCAGCACCCTGGCCGCCCACTTTGGCGCCCTCTCGGTGGATCATCTGGAGTATCTGGATCCGGAAGGGATCCTGGCGCTGGCACATCGCGGCGTGGTCGCCACCCTGCTACCTACTGCCTTTTACTTCCTCAAAGAGACTAAGTTGCCCCCCGTCGCTGCCCTGCGCAAGGCGGGGGTGCCGATAGCGGTCTCTTCCGACATCAACCCGGGTACGGCCCCCATCGTCTCGCTGCGGATGGCAATGAACATGGCCTGCACCCTGTTTGGCCTGACCCCGGTGGAGGCGATGGTCGGGGTGACCCGTCACGCTGCCAAAGCGCTCGGCGAGCAGGCGCGTCTTGGCCAGCTCAAGGTGGGCATGGCGGCCGATTTTCTGATCTGGCACTGCGCTCATCCGGCCGAGCTGAGCTACATGGTCGGCGTCGATCAGCTGGCAGGCCGCATCTTCAACGGTGAGGAGACCCTCCATGGATAAGTTCAACCCGATCGACATGTCGCTCTGGCAGGGACGGCAGGATCCGGAAGATGGTGAACTGGCACTGCGCTGGCACGACAAGGTGCAACCCTGGGCCGCCGGGGCACAAGAGGCAGCCGGTGTAGTACTGCTCGGTTTTGCCTGCGATGAAGGGGTACGCCGCAACAAGGGGCGTATCGGCGCCGCCGGTGCGCCGCAAGCGGTGCGCAAGCTGCTGGCCAATACCGCCTGGCACCTGAATCGCCCCGTCTACGATGGCGGGGATGTGAGCTGCCCCGATGGCGATCTCGACGCTGCCCACGGCCGACTGGCCGAGCGGGTCGCCGCTGCACTCGATCTGGGCCACTTCCCGCTGGTGCTGGGGGGCGGCCACGAGGTGGCTTTCGGCAGCTGGAGCGGCCTCAACCGTCATCTGGGCGGTAGTGGCAAGGTTGGCATCATCAATTTCGACGCCCATTTCGACCTGCGCATGAAACAGGAGCTGGCAAGCTCCGGCACCCCCTTCTTCCAGATCGCCGAGCAGTGCGCCGCTCAGGGCACACCGTTTCACTACGCCTGCCTCGGGGTGGCCGAGACCGCTAATACCCGGGCGCTGTTTGCACGGGCCGACGAGCTGGGGGTCTGGTATGTGAAAGATGAAGTCATGAGCGAGCGGGCCCTGCCTAGCTTGCTGAGCGGGCTGGATGCCTTTATCGCCCGCTGCGATCACCTCTACCTGACCATCGATCTCGATGTGCTGCCCGCCGCCGTGATGCCGGGAGTGAGTGCGCCCGCCGCCCACGGTGTGGAGCTGGCGGTGATCGAACCGCTGATCGCCCATATCCGGGCCAGCGGCAAACTCAGGCTTGCCGATCTGGCCGAGCTTAACCCTACGCTGGATCAGGACAACCGCAGTGCCCGCATGGCTGCGCTTCTGGTTCATCTGTTGACCCGTTAACCCTTTGGCCGCAGGTCGCCGAAGGCACCCTATTGATACAACAAGGAGTGTGTATGTCTGTGCAACACCAGGATCCTCGCGCTGATTCCAGAACTGACCCTAACCGCGTGATCCGTGCCCCGCGCGGCACCGAACTGACCGCCAAGAGCTGGCTCACCGAGGCGCCGCTGCGGATGCTGATGAACAACCTGGATCCCGAGGTGGCCGAGCATCCCCAGTCGCTGGTGGTCTATGGCGGCATTGGTCGCGCCGCCCGCAACTGGGCCTGCTACGACAAGATCGTCGAGGTGCTGACCCGTCTGGAGGAGGATCAGACCTTGCTGGTGCAATCCGGCAAGCCGGTTGGGGTGTTCCAGACCCACAAGGATGCGCCGCGGGTGCTGATCGCCAACTCCAATCTGGTGCCGCACTGGGCCAACTGGGAGCACTTCAACGAGCTCGATAAGAAGGGCTTGATGATGTACGGCCAGATGACCGCAGGCTCCTGGATCTACATAGGTACCCAGGGGATCGTGCAGGGCACTTACGAAACCTTCTTCGCAGTGGCCAACCAGCACTTCAACGGCGAGCCTGCGGGCCGCTGGATCCTCACCGGCGGTCTCGGTGGCATGGGCGGCGCCCAGCCGCTGGCTGCGACCATGGCCGGTTTCTCGATGATCGCCGTGGAGTGCGACGAGACCCGCATCGATTTTCGCCTCAAGACCCGCTATGTGGACAAGAAGGCCCACAGCCTGGATGAGGCGCTGGCGATGGTCGAAGAGGCCAAGCAGAGCGGCACCGCCGTTTCCGTCGGCCTGCTCGGCAACGCCGCCGATGTCTTCGCCGAGCTGGTGGCCCGTGGCATCACGCCAGACGTTGTGACCGACCAGACCTCTGCCCACGACCCGATCCACGGCTACCTGCCGCAGGGGTGGAGCGTTGCCAAGTGGCGCGAGCTGCAACAGAGCGCCCCGCAGGAGGTGAATCTGGCCGCCCGTCGCTCCATGGCCCGTCAGGTGGAGGCGATGCTGACCCTGCAAGCCCGCGGCGCTGCCACCCTGGATTACGGCAACAACATCCGCCAGATGGCGCTGGAAGAGGGGGTTGCGAACGCTTTCGACTTCCCCGGTTTCGTTCCCGCCTATATCCGCCCGCTGTTCTGCGAGGGGATTGGTCCGTTCCGCTGGGTGGCCCTCTCCGGCGATCCGGAAGATATCTACAAGACCGATCAGAAGGTGAAAGAGCTGATCCCCGATGATCCTCATCTGCATAACTGGCTCGACATGGCCCGCGAGCGGATCGCGTTTCAGGGGCTGCCGGCGAGGATCTGCTGGGTCGGTGTCAAGGATCGGGTGCGGCTCGGTCTGGCCTTCAACGAAATGGTGAAAAACGGCGAGTTGAAGGCGCCCATCGTGATTGGCCGCGACCATCTGGATTCCGGCTCGGTGGCGAGCCCGAACCGCGAGACCGAGTCGATGATGGATGGCTCCGATGCCGTCTCCGACTGGCCGCTGCTCAACGCTCTGCTCAATACCGCCGGTGGCGCGACCTGGGTGTCGCTGCACCACGGCGGCGGGGTGGGGATGGGCTTCTCCCAGCATTCCGGCGTGGTGATCGTCTGCGATGGCTCCGATGATGCGGCCCGCCGCGTGGGTCGGGTGCTGCGCAACGATCCGGCCACCGGTGTGATGCGCCATGCGGATGCGGGCTACGAGATTGCCATCAACTGTGCCCATGAGGCGAAACTGGATCTGCCGATGTTAGGCGGCGCCAACGGTGTCAAAGGAAAGGTGTAACACCATGTTTGAATTGACTATTACTCCGGGCGAGCTGGATCTCGCCACCCTGCGTCGCGTTAGTCGCGAGCCGGTACATATTTCACTGGATCCGGCCGCATTGCCGGGGATCCACGCCTCCGCTGCGGTGGTCACCAAGGTGATCGAGCAGAACCGGGTGGTGTACGGCATCAACACCGGCTTTGGCCTGTTGGCCAACACCCGTATTCCGGTGGAGCAGCTGGACGAATTGCAGCGCTCCATCGTGCTCTCTCATGCGGCAGGGATTGGCACCTATATGGATGACGTCACCGTGCGGCTGATGATGGTGCTCAAGCTCAACTCGCTGGCGCGGGGCTTCTCCGGCATCCGGCTGGCGGTGCTGGAGGCGCTGATCCGGCTTATCAATGCAGAGGTCTATCCGGTGGTGCCGAAGAAGGGCTCCGTCGGCGCCTCTGGCGATCTGGCGCCGCTGGCCCATATGAGCTGCTTGCTGATCGGTGAAGGCAAGGCGCGCCACAAGGGCGAGCTGATCGATGCCGCCACGGCGCTGAAAATTGCCGGGCTTGAGCCCATCGCGCTGGCGCCGAAAGAGGGGCTGGCGCTGCTCAACGGCACCCAGGCCAGCACCGCCTTTGCGCTGGAGGGGCTGTTCCACGCCGAGGATCTGTTTGCCGGTGCCATCACCATAGGCGCCATGAGCGTGGAGGCCGCCCTTGGCAGCCGCCGTCCGTTCGATGCCCGCATCCATGAGGTGCGTGGTCAGCGTGGCCAGATCGATGCGGCCGCCTGCTATCGCCACCTGCTGGTGGATGGTAGCGAGATCGGCATGTCCCATCACAACTGCGAGAAGGTGCAGGATCCCTACTCACTGCGCTGCCAGCCGCAGGTGATGGGAGCTTGTCTGGCCCAGATCCGCCACGCCGCCGAGGTGCTGGTGTGCGAGGCCAATGCGGTCTCCGACAACCCGCTGGTGTTTGCCGATGACGAGGAGATCCTCTCCGGTGGCAACTTCCACGCCGAGCCGGTGGCCTTCGCGGCTGATAATCTGGCGCTGGCCATCGCCGAAATCGGCTCGCTGTCAGAGCGGCGGATGGCGCTGCTGATCGACTCGCGCATGTCCGGTTTGCCCGCGTTTCTGGTCAACAATGGCGGGGTCAACTCCGGCTTTATGATTGCTCAGGTCACCTCGGCGGCGCTCGCCTCCGAGAACAAGAGCCTGGCCCATCCTGCCTCGGTAGACAGCCTGCCCACCTCCGCCAATCAGGAGGATCACGTCTCCATGGCCACCTTCGCCGCTCGTCGGCTGGCAGACATGGCGGAGAACACCCGCGGCATTCTGGCTGTCGAACTGCTGGCGGCGGCACAGGGTCTGGACTTCCGTGCGCCCTTGCGCAGCACCGAGTTGATCGAGTTGGCCAAGGGACGACTGCGGGCAGAGGTGAGCTTCTACGACAAGGACAGGTATTTTTCGCCGGATATCGAAGCTGCCGCCGCCCTGCTGGGCCGTGCCAGCTACAACGATCTGATCCCGGCCGGGGTGCTGCCCAGCCTGTAAGCCTTGATCCCCCTTCTCCCCTGGCGGGAGAAGGGGGGGGATGGGGGGGAAGCCGCTTCACTGGCGCCGGTGAGATCCGGGAGCAGATGACAAAAGACCGCCCAATCGGGCGGTCTTGTCGTTTCTGGCGTTGGCTAAACGCGGTTATTCGTGCTCGAACATCAGGAACAGATAGACGACGAACAGCACCGGGATAGGTGCTGGCGCCTGTTATTCGTGCTCGAACATCAGGAACAGGTAAACGACAAACAACACCAGATGGGTCGCGCCATGGAGCACATTGGTGCGGCCACTGCTGAAGGTCACTTTACAGACCATGAGAGTGGTGACCAGCAGCACCATGTCGGCGGCGGAGAGCCCGAGGCGCACCTCTTGACCCATGATGGCGCCGATAAGAAGTACCGCCGGTACTGTGAGGGCGATGGTGGCCAGCACCGAGCCGAAGTAGAGGTTCATTGCCCGCTGCAACTGGTTGTTGAAGGCGGCCTTGATGGCACCGACCGCTTCGGGCGCCAGCACGATACAGGCCACGATAAAGCCACCCAGTGCTGCAGGGGCCTGCATCACATGTACCCCGTAGTTGATGGGGATGGCCAGCGTCTTGGCCAGCAGGATCACCACCACCAGATAAACGAGTAGCAGCAGGGTGTGATAGACGTTGCTCTGCAGCGGGCCGTGGTGCTCTTCGTAATCCTCGTGATCGCTGTCGACGAAGAAGTGGCTGTGGCTGCGGGTCTGGATCAGCAAAAAGACCCCGTAGAGCAGGACTGAAATGATGATCAACATCCATGACATGGGGCTCGACATGCTGCCGACCGTGCCGCCCCGGGTGAAGTTGGGCAGCACCAGACAGAGCAGCGCCAGCGGGATGATGGCCACCAGATAGGATTTGACCCCGTCCAGATTGAAGCTCTGGGTGTGGTAGCGCCAGCCGCCAAACAGCAGGGTGAACCCCACCAGCCCGGTGCTCACCAGCATTACCACCGCAAACATGGTATCGCGGGCCATGGTGGGATTGGGCTCGCCGGTCAGCATCACCGAGGAGATCATCACTACCTCCAGCGAAATGACCGACAGGGTGAGGATCAGGGTGCCGAAGGGTTCGCCCAGCTTGATGGCGAGGGCGTCGGAGTGGCGCACCACCGAGAAGATGGCCCAGGTAACGACGGCCAGCAGAGCCAGTGAGACCGGAAGATAAATCGCGAGCGGAGTTGTCTCTGTCAGCAGGTCGCTGCCCAGGGTCTTGAAAAAGAGCAGGGTCAGCAGGCCAACGGGCAGGGCAATCTCTTGCCGGATAAATGTCTTCATAGGCAATGGTTCTCTTCTGGGGGTCTGAGCGACCGGATGACATAAACAGGCTGCGTAGTTATCGGTTGCGCGATAACCAGCCCCTTATGATAAAGGCAGTGACCCCCATCCGGGCAGATCATTTTGTTGCGGAATGTAAATGAGCGGTTGAAGGGGGTGGGTCGCTCCCCCCGATAGGGATAGGTATCGGGCCCGTGCAGGGGTAGCATGGCGAGGTAGCGGTCGTTGCGGCAATCCTGCCGCTGTGGCTGCTATCCCCGCGATAAGGGTGCTTATGTCAGCGGTTCGTCTGCGTTACCACACCATCGAATTTGGTGAGCTGGATATCCATCTGCGCACATTGCGCGACAATCAGCAGTTCTCCGACGATGGGGGCGAGGCAGAGGCACTCGGCATCTCCTCGGCCTTCTGGCCGCTGTTCGGGATTGTCTGGGACTCTGGCCGGGTGCTGGCCAGCCAGATGGTGTGTCAGGAGGTGACAGGACTGCGGATTCTGGAGGTGGGCTGCGGCATCGGATTGGCCAGTCTGGTGCTCAATCATCGTCATGCCGACATCACGGCCACCGACTATCACCCCGAGGCGGGTGCCTTTCTGGCCCGGAATGTGTTGCTTAATCAGGGGGCCGAGATCCCCTTCACCCGTACCGGTTGGGCCGATGCCGCCACCGATCTGGGCTGCTTCGACCTGATCATCGGCAGCGACTTGCTCTATGAGCGCGGTCATGTGGAGACGCTGGCCGCCTTTATCGAGCAACATGCCAAGGCAAGCTGCAAGGTGATCCTGGTGGATCCGGGTCGCGGTCAGCAGGGGCGCTTTACCCGGCTGATGGCCGGGCTGGGTTACCGGCACAGCCAGCACCAGCCTGATGATGTCGAGCAGCTTGCCCAGCCGTTTCGCGGTCAGATCTTGCAATATCTGCGCTAGCTGGCCTCGCGGTGTTGCAGCTGCCACTCCTGTTGCCAGCGCGGCAACATCTTTAGCGGCATGGGTTTACCGAAGAAGTAGCCCTGGATCAGATAGACGCCGTGTTGGCTCAGATAGTCGACCTGCAGCTGGCTCTCGACCCCTTCGGCGATCATCTCCATGCCCGATTCCCGACCGAAGACGATGATGGCATCCAGTACGCTGCGCTTGAGGTCGTTGGTGCCTATGGTATCGACGAACATCTTGTCGATTTTTATCTGGCGGATCCCCAGACTTTGCAGATAGGCAAAGCCGCCGTAGCCGGTACCAAAATCATCCAGCTTGAAGTGATAGCCCATCTGCTGCAGCAGGGTGATCTCCTCGGTAGCCGCCTTGATATCATGGATCGGCTTGCGTTCGGTCAGCTCAAAATTGAGCCGGTCAGGGGAGGGGTTATGGTGTTTTGCCAGCAGCTGGCGCAGTAGTGGTTGTTCGATATGGGTTGCGACCAGATTGACGCTGACCCACTGCTCCGGCGCCAGCAGCGGCAGGTCGCTGATCACCTGCTCCAGCAACTGCTCGGTCATCGGCAGGATCAGCCCCTGTTCCTCCGCATAGTCAATAAAGGAACCCGGAGGAATTAACTCGTTTCCACGTTGCCAGCGCAGCAGGGCCTCAAAGCCAACAACCTGGCGAGTTTGGCTATTCACCACTGGTTGGTAAAAAGGCACAAATTCCCGCTTGGCTAGCCCCGTTTGTAGCAGTCCCTTGAGGGAGCGCCGGTAGTTGCGTAGTAGCCAGTACGCGGCACTGAGCAGGGCGCCTAGCACTATGCCGGACCAGAGGCCGTAGTGATTGAGCTGGTCATGGGCATATTGCTCCAGCGCTTTTCCCGCCCAGATCGTCTTTCTGGTGAGTTCATTCGGGTCGTAGAAACTCAGGCTGCTATTGTTCTCTTCCTGCTTGATGGTCTTGTCGCCGCGTGGAAAGTGAACGGTGGCCGCATCGGGAGCCTGCCGGCTGAACTCCATATAGAAGCAGTTGGTACAGGGGTGTTGCAGCTGCTCGTGGCTCCAGCTGTTATCCAGTACCCAGTAGGCGAGGTTGCCGCCGGATTGGTAGTAGGCCACCAGCTCCTGCTCGGTATTGAATTTGGCCACGGTAGCAGTAATCCCCAATTTACCGTACTTCTGCCCGTTGTTTTGGGCATCTTTGAGCATCGTAATCCCCACCCCCAGACTGGAGCAGCTGTTACCGGAGGCGAGCTCCAGCCCCTGCAGGCGGATGTGGTTGCTGTAGAAGCGGGGATCGCGCAGCAGCATCATGTCCTTGGCACCACAGTCAAAGTTAAACTGTGCCAGTTGCTTGTTGATGGCGGCATCCAGCTCCCTGTGGCGTTCTGCCATTGCCTCTTTGAGCTCGGTGACCTTATTTTCCAGCAGATGGAAGGCCATCGGCTTGGCAAACCACAGGCCGAGAGACTGGCTACCCACGATAGGCAGGGCGAACAGCAACAGAGAGATCCAGACGGGAGATATACGCAAAGGGAGTACCTGCCAGTTTCATAAGACACAGTTGGATATTGTCATCATAATGGATTAGTACAATCAATTTGAATCAGAGTTACCAAACTGATTGGATTCCCTGTTATTTATTTGATTTGTAATGATTTTTATTATTTTCACGCAAGATTCAATCGCTGACCTGTCAGAAATGACAATTGCTCGGCTTATCCGAACTGGATTAAAGTGACAGTACGGTTTGACTCACCGTGTGTTCAATACTCCTGTATCTGTTTTTTTATCAGTAGCACAGAGTGTTAGTTTTGATATGAGTGTTCCTTTTGGTCCCCTTTGAGGGACCATTTTTCTGCCAGCTATCTCCCCTGGTACCGCATCAGCACCGCATCACCTCCCCCCATTCTTGGTATTCTCACCGTGCTTTGGTTATGCTGCCCGCTTAAATTGCAGAAGCGGGATCTTCATCCATAGCTGCGGTGCTGACGTCGCTGCTAGCATGAGGTCACATGGATGGTACCGGGCATACGGAAAGGTGCATGAAACTCACAACACAGCTTGTCTCCTTTATCACCCTGTGCGTGATTGCCGCCATGGCAACCGTGCTGATTGGCGGGGTGTTCAGCTTTCGCCAGCTGGGCATGGAGTTGCAGCAAAAGAAGGTTGATGCGCTGGTCGAGGTGATCGACAAGCAGCTGGATGTGGCTCATGACATGGAGGATATGAGCCGTTGGCTGCCCACCCTGTTACGAGCCGCCCATGTGGTGGAGCTGGAGGTTCGTCAGAACGACCAGCGGGTCTACTGGTTCCGCAACGTGCAGGATGCGGTCGATGAACAGCTGCTGCAGCCATACAGCCTGCCGTTACCCCATCAGGCCGACATGCAGGCCAATTTCAAGCTGGAGCGCCCCTTCAAGGAGGCGGAGTACTCCATCAGGGCGATGTCCGGCATCTCGTTCGGCGTCTTTATCGTGGTGTTCGGTCTCTGGTACTCCATCCGCTGGCTGCGCCAGCAGTTGCGCGGTGCCGAGCTGTTGAGCATTCGCGCCCAGCTGATCCTCGATGACAAACTCTCCAAGCTGAATCATGACCCCGCCGAAGAGTGGCCGGTGGCCGCCAGTCAGGCCCTCGACCACCTGCTCGCCGAGCTGGCGGATGCTCGCAAGGAGCGCAGCCGCTTCGACAACTTTATCCGCAGCAACGCCTATGTCGACAAGATGACCGGTATCGGCAACCGGTTGTTTTTTGACAACCGGCTGGAGAGCGCCATCATGGAGGCGAGCGTGATGAGTGGTGGCGTGTTGCTGATCGATCTCGCTTGCCTTGAAGAGCTGGAGTCCGAGCCGCTCGAGCTGCAGAGCCGTGACCTGCTGTTGGAAGCGAGTGCCACCATCGGTGCTTTCGTGCGTAAACATAACGGTGCTCTGCAGGCCCGTTATGCCGGACAAGTGTTTGCCGTGTTGCTGCCCAATATGTCAGAGAGCGAAATGGTGGAGGGGGCGAACCAGCTGCTCAAGAGCCTACAACGGCTGCATTGGCCACAGACAGTCAATCCCGAAACGGCAGTGTATCTCGGTGCCGTCTGTTATCAGGCCGAAGATAGCCTGCTCAAGGTACAGGAGGAGGCTGAGCTGGCCCTCAAGAGTGCCCGCCTGCAGGGCCACAATGGCTGGTTCCTCTATGAGAAGCAGTTGAATGAGGAGCAGAGCAGCAAGGGCTCGGTGCGCTGGCGCACCCTGATCAGCCGTCGCCTGGAAGAGCAGGGCATCGAGTTCTATAGCCAGCCGATCCAGCAGGATCGGGACCAGGTGGTGCTGCAGCAGGAGTTGCTAACCTATCTCCATGACGAGCAGGGACGGGCACTGCAGGCGGGGATTTTCATGCCGATGGCGGAGAAGGTGGGGCTGTTGTTACCACTGGATCGCTGGGTGGCAGAGCAGACCCTGCTCTTGCTGCGCCAGCGTCCCGAGCAGAGTTGCCCCATTAGCCTGACCCTGAGTGCCCAGAGCCTGCTCAACCGCGAGTTTCAGCGCTGGCTGTTCTTCGCTCTGTTCCAGCTACCCCGCAGCACCAACGAGCGGTTGGTTCTGCAGTTGTCAGAATCCCAGGTCACTCGCCATTTTGAGGCGCTCAAACGGCCGCTGCGCTCCCTGCGGATGCTCGGTTGTCGGCTGGCCATCGATCACGCCGGTCAGGATGTGGTGAGTACCCAGTACATCAAAGAGTTTGAAATTAACTTTCTCAAGCTGCATCCCAGTCTGGTGCGGGAGATCCATCTCCGTCAGGTGAACCAGATGGCGGTGCGCAGTTTGGTAGGGGGTTGTGCCAATACCGGCACCCGGGTGCTGGCGGTGGGAGTGGAGAGTGGCGACGAGTGGAAGATGCTGCGCCACCTCGGGGTGCATGCCGGTCAGGGCCCCTGGTTTGCTCCGCCTCAGCGGCTGTTCATTGAGCCAGCCAGAGCCTGAAAGAGGGTTGCGGCTTAGAGGCGGCCTTGCTCTTTCAAGCCCGCCAATCCCTGCATGCCACCGGTGTGGATAAAGACGATCTTGCTGCCGGGGGCGATGCGTCCGGCGGCCAATTCGCGAAACAGTCCCCACATCGCCTTGCCGCTGTAGATGGGCTCAAGGGGCAGGCCGGTTTGGGCGCTGAAATCCTGCACCCACTGCCAGAGGGCTGGGCTAAATTTGGCGTAGCCACCATCGTGGTGATCCAGCGCGATCCGCCAGCCAGCTATAGTGGTGGCCGCAGGATGAAGGCGGCACACCTCGTCGGCGATAAAGCCACCTCCCTTGAGCACCGCAATGGCGAGGATCTGTTCTTGTTGTCGCTTGCCTGCAATCAGCCCTGCCAGGGTGCCGCCGCTGGCGCAGGGCAATACCCAGAGATCTGGTGAAAATGGCACTTCACTGACCAGTTCAGCGACACCGGGGATGGCCAGCGGGCTGCTGCCCCCTTCCGGCACGATCAGGGTGTCGCTGGCAGCAAATTGGGCTAGCCAGTCGGGATCCTGCCGTCGCCGGTAACTCTGGCGGTCAACGAAAACGAGATCCATGCCCCAGCACTTGGCATCCTGCAGGGTAGAGTTACTGACGGCATAGGATTCGCCCCGTATGATACCGGTAGTGCGAAGACCAGCTTGGCGCCCTGCCGCCGCCAAGGCGTGGATATGATTGGAGTAGGCGCCGCCAAACGACAGCAGATGCTGCTTGCCCTGCGCTTTGGCGTGCAGCAGATGATGTTTGAGCTTGCGCCACTTGTTGCCTGATATGGTTGGATGGATCAGGTCATCCCGCTTGCACCACAGCTCGACACCATAGCGGTGCAGCAAGGGGTGATGGAGGCGTTGCAGGGGCGAGGGCAGGTTAGCGGTGTCATCTGACTCAGCTGGGAAGTTGGCTTGCAATGGTGAGTCCGTCTTTTATATGGAAGCTAATTTGCTGTTTATGTTAATATTTCACACATTTAACCACTATTGATGGGCGAGCTTACATGAAACAACTGTTCAGGCGATCGACGCCAAGCCGCCAGGTGGGGCTGTTGCTGGCCAATGACAGGATCATGCTGGCAGCGGTGGGCAATTCCCCCGTTTTTGCGACTCGTTCTATTAACGGCCCACAGGAGTGGGCTGTTGCCATCAATGAGCTGTTCAGTCGTCATGGGCTGGCCAAGTCTAAGGTGCGGGTAGCCCTCGCCGCCAGCCTTTATCAACAGATCCAGATCGACAAACCCGCAGTGCCCGATGCCGAGATGGCGGGGGCGCTCCCTTGGGCGGTAAAAGATTATGTCAGCGAGCCGGTGCTGCAACTGGCAATGGATTATGTCGATTTGCCGACCGCGCCAGCTGGTCGTCCGCGCATCAATGTGATTTGCCTGCCCAAGAGCCGAGTGCAACAGCTGGCCGATGCCATCAATGGTATTGCCACCCTGCAATCCATCATCAGCGATGAGCTGGCACTGACCTCTCTTTATGACGCGGACGAGACGGTGCGCATGCTGCTGTGGCAGCCGAAGGGGCAGGATCTGCAACTGCTGGTCTTCCATCAGGGAGGGCTCTGCTTCTCCCGCCAGCTGCGCGGTTTTACCAGCCTGACCGGGGAACATGAGCCGGACAGCATGCTGCTCGACTCGCTGGCGCTGGAGATCCAGCGCTCTCTTGACTATCTGGCGGGCCAGCTCAAACTGCCCGAGCTGGGGCAGATGCAGTTTGCCGTCGCTTCGCCCTTTATCGGTACCCTTGTACGCCACATGGAACAGACCTTCGGCTTTGCCGTCTCCGCCATGGCCAACAAAGCGGTGCTGGCCGGGGTCGAGTACCTGTCGGCCTATGCCGCCGCTATCGGGGAGGATGCGTGATGAAACGTCAGATAAACCTCTATGGCGCCGAGTTTCGCCCCAAACGGCAGTGGGCCAGCCTCAATCAGATGGCGCTGGTATGGGGCTGCGCGCTGCTGCTGATCTTGCTGGCTGGCGTCGGTTACAGCTGGCAGCAGCAACAGGTCAGCCGGGCGCTGGCGCAGCGCAATGTTGAACTGGATCTCAAACGCGACGAGGCCCAGCGACTGGACGCCGAGTTGGCCCGCCATCAGGCGGATCCCCGCTTGCAGCAGCAACTCACCAACCAGCAGGATGAGCTGACCGCCAAGCAGGGGCTGATGCGCCAGCTGGGCAGCCTGACCCTGCAAAAATCTCAGGGCTACGCCAGCCTGATGGCGGACTTGTCCCGTATTCGCAACAGCAACCTCTCGTTGCAGCGTATTGAAATCAACGAAGGGCGGATCAACCTCTCCGGCTTTGCTGGCCGCAGTCAGGATGTGCCGGCCTGGGTCAACCGCTTCAAGCAGACCCCGAGTCTGGTGGGCAAGGAGTTTGGTGAACTGACCCTGAGCCGTGACAAGGAGGGTCGCCTGACCTTCCAGTTGAGCGGCATCGCGCGGGAGAAACCCTGATGAACCTGAAAGCACAATGGCAAGCATGGAGTCAGCGGATCGCAGTGTTGAGCCAGCGGGAGCGGGTGTTAATGCTGCTGACCGGTCTGGTGTTGCTGGGGGCTGCCGGATTTTATGGTTGGCTCGATGACGCCGATATCCGTTTGCAACAGGATCGCATCGCCCTGAGCGCCGCCGAGCGCGACCTCGAAATCATGACGCTGGAAAACCTCGGCAAGCAGGCCCGGCTCAAGCGGGATCCCAACCAGGGGGTTCACGACCAGTTGGCGCAGGTGGCGGTCGATCTGGCCCGGGTCGATGGTGAGCTCAAGGCTCAGACCGTCGATCTGATCCCGGCCCACGAGATGCCGCTGGTGCTGGAGGCGTTACTCTCCCGCTCCGCCAATCTTCATATGCTGGCCCTCAGTTCGCTGGAGCCGACCCCGCTGATGGCGGGAGAGCAGCAGGTCAATCTCTATAAACACGGTATCCGGCTGCAACTGGAAGGCGGCTATTTCGATGTTTATCAATATCTTAAAGCGCTGGAAGCCTTGCCGCGCCACTTCTACTGGAAGCAGTTCGACTATCAGGTCAAGGCTTATCCCAGCGCTGTGGTGGAGATGGAGATCTACACCCTGAGTACCAGCAAGGAGTTTATCCGTGGCTAGAGTGTTTGCATTGTGCTGTTGCCTGTTCAGCGTGCTGGTACAGGCGGAGCCGGTCGAGGTATTGCAGGATCCCACTGCACCGCTGGCGGATGTGGCGGTCGGTGCCAGAGCGACTGGCGAGAGCAGTGCCGGGTTGCCGAAGCTGCAGAGCGTCATACTGGGTAATGGCCCAGCACTGGCAGTGCTCAATGGCAAGAGTTATCGGGTCGGGCAGCAGGTGGATGGCTATATGCTGCTGGCCATCAATGCCGATGCCGTGGTGCTGGAAAAGGCGGGAAAACGCCATACGGTGGCACTGTTTGCCAGCAAGATCCGGGTTTGAATCGGTGTTGCCTCCTGTGAGGTGAGCCTGTTTTATCGAGTTTAATTGCAAGTCAGGGTGCCCTAATTACATGAAAACACACCGTCTCTGTCTGATCACCGTGGCCATGATGGCCGCGGGCTGTACCACGTATCAGCACCCCGAGCCGACCCAGGCCAAGGATGCGCTCAAGCATGCCATGAACGAACAGCAGAAGCAGGCTGCCCCTCTGACCGCGTTGCCCAAGTCGGTGCAGAGCGAATTGCTGCAGCTGAACCGGCCCCAGATGCCGGTTGGCATGCCTGAGAAGCGGCTGCGGATTGCGGCCAATGATGTGGAAGCGGTGGAGTTTTTCGGTTCCCTGTTCAAGGGCTCCCGTTATAGCGTGGCAGTCCATCCCGGGGTTGCCGGGCTGGTGTCGGTCGAGCTCAAGGATGTGACCCTGCCGGAAGTACTGGCGGTAGTGGGCGACATGTATGGCTTCGATGTGCAGCGCAAGGGCAATATATTCCATATCTATCCGGCTGGCCTGCGCACCGAGACCATCCCGGTCAACTACCTGATGATGTCCCGTCGTGGTCTCTCCCGCACCTCGGTCAGCACTGGCGGGGTGACCGCCAATGACAGCAATAACAGCAGCAGCGATAGCAGTTTTGATAGTGCGTCCAACAACAGCGGCAGCAACAGCTCATCCAGCAGCTCGGGCGGTGACAACAACAACGGCACCCGTATCGAGACCGATACCAACAGCGACTACTGGACCGATCTGCGCGACTCCCTGCAGACCCTGATCGGCAGCGGTGACGGCCGCGCGGTGATCACCAGCCCGCAGGCGGGTCTGGTCACCATTCGTGCCTACCCGAAAGAGCTCAAGGCGGTCCGTGAGTTCCTCACCCAGTCCGAAAGCCACCTCAAGCGTCAGGTGGTGCTGGAGGCGCGGATCATCGAAGTGGCCCTCAACGAAGGCTACGAGCAGGGGGTGGACTGGAGCGGTCTCTCCGCCAGCTGGGATGGCAACAAGGGAATCACCGGTGGTGGCTCGGCGGCTAATTCAGGGTTGCCCACCACACCTAACCAGATTTTCAGCGCGCTGGGGGGCGGTGCAGGCTTTACCATCTCCGACGGCAACTTTAACGTGGCGGTCAACCTGCTCAAGACCCAGGGTGATGTGAATACCCTCTCCAGCCCCCGTGTCACCGCAACCAATAACCAGAAGGCGGTGATCAAGGTGGGGACGGACGAGTATTACGTCACCAATGCGTCCACCACCATTACCACTACCTCGACGGGCACAGACAAGACGCCCAATGTGGAGCTGACCCCCTTCTTCTCCGGTATCGCGCTGGACGTGACGCCGCAGATCGATGAAGAGGGTAAGGTGCTGCTGCACATCCATCCCTCCGTTATCGATACCGAAGAGCAAAACAAGGTGATCGACATGGGCACCTCGGGTGGCAAGTTGCAACTGCCGCTCGCCAAGAGTTCGATCCGCGAGTCCGATACCGTGGTGCAGGCCAATAACGGCGACATCATCGTCATCGGCGGTCTGATGAAGACTGACAAGCAGGAGATCGTCAGCAAGGTGCCGCTGTTGGGTGACATCCCCTGGATTGGCGAGGCCTTTACCAACCGCCGTGAAAGCACCAAGAAGGTAGAGTTGGTGATCATGCTCAAACCAACCGTGGTGGAGAAAGATACCTGGCAGAATGAGCTAAAACGATCCTCCGATCTGCTCGACAAGTGGTATCCGGCCAAGGGCTAAGCCATGACACACGACGCGGTCGCCCTTATCCCGAACGGCCGGTGCTGCCTTGCCAGCACCGGCTGCTTGCTCGCCATGGTCGGTGACGCCTCATGTACCTGAGCCACTTCGGCCTGCAGGAGGCGCCGTTCAGCCTTACCCCCAATACCGGCTTCTACTACGGCCTGCCGCCCCACGAAGAGGCGCTGCAGGTGCTCAACTGGGCGCTGGCGCAGGGGGAGGGGTTTATCAAGGTGACCGGCGAGGTGGGCACCGGCAAGACCCTGCTCTGCCGCAAGTTGCTAAGCGAACTGGGCTCGGAAGCGTGCCCGGTACGGCTTGCCTGGTTGCCCAATCCCCACCTCACCCCGGCCGAGCTGCGTATCGCGCTGGCGCTGGAGTTGGGGTTGGCGGTGCGGGATCAGAGCGAACTGGATCTCACCGATCGGATCCATCGCCACCTGATCAGCCTGCATCAGCAGGGCAGTCGGGTGGTGGTGCTTATTGACGAGGCGCAGGCGCTGCCGGACGAGACCCTGGAGGCGATCCGCCTGTTTGGCAATCTCGAGACCGAGTCGAGCAAGCTGCTGCAGATCGTGCTGTTCGGCCAACCGGAGCTGGATGCCAGGCTGGCCAAGCCGCACCTGCGCCAACTGCGCCAGCGGATTGGCTTCTCTTACTGCCTGCGTCCGCTGCGTTTTGACGAGACCCGCGCCTATCTGGAGCACAGATTGCAGGTATCCGGTTATCGCGGTGCGCCGCTGTTTGCCAGCAGCGCCATGCGCAGGTTGTGGCGGGCATCGCGCGGTATCCCGAGACTGATCAATGTGCTGGCGCAAAAGTGTCTGATGCTGGCCTATGGTCAGGGCGCGCGCCAGATCGACAGTCGTCTGGTGCGGCTCGCCATTCGTGATACCGAAGATGCCAGCCGCCTTGCGCCGTGGCGCTGGTGGCCGCTGTTACTGTTGCTGGGGTGTGCCCTGGCTTATGGAGTCTGGCCATGAGTGTAATCAACCAGATGCTCAAAGATCTGGATCAGCGCCAGCAAGGGTCCGATGGTGCTGCCGTCTATATTGCCCCTGCACGCCAGCAGGGATGGTGGATGTTATTGCTGACCCTGATCTGCGGGTTGGCGCTGGGGATCCTCGGTTGGCGAACCTGGATCTACTGGCAGCAGACCCATACCGTGACGGCGGCCAGCGAAGTGATCGCTCCCGATGCGGTGACCCCCGATGTGGTTACAAGGGTCGCCGCATCGGTTAGTCAGCCCGAGCCGGTCGAGGTGGCCGCAGCCCTGCCATTGCCCCGTCACCAGGCTACCGCTGACGACGTGGCCGACGAAGATCAAGATGCTGTGTATCAAGATGCAGGGGATGACGAGAGCGAGTTGGCTGATGGGGCGCCCTTCGATGCCTCCAGTGATTTTGACGAGTCGGAGCCGACCGATGAAGAGCTGCAACCCGAGCTTTACGCCGAACTGGCGGCAGAGCAGCAGGCAGTTGCTAGCGCGCCGCGCAAACCGAGCGTATTGAAGATCGAGACGGTAGAGCTGTCGGCCAAAGAGCTGGCGGCACTGGCGGAGCGCAAGGCGACCACCGCCATGGCCAAGGGCAGCCTGCGCGATGCCCAGGACAACTACTATCAGGTGCTGGCCCACGACCCTTATAGCCAAGGGGCGCGCGAGCAGCTGGCCGGGTTGCTCTATGGCGAGGGCCGCCTGACCGAGGCCCGTCAGCTGCTGGAGGAGGGGATCCGCCTCAACCCGCAACAGCCTGATTTTCGCCTGCTGCTGGCCCGTCTTGCCATCAGCGAGGGACAACAGCAACAGGCCCTTGGCTGGTTATCCGGTTATCAGCCGGATCTGGCCAGCAACATGGACTATTACGCCACCTGGGCCGGGCTGACTCAGGAGCTGGGCCAGAATGCCGATGCGGCGGCGCTCTACGTGAAGCTGCTGCATCAGCAGCCGGATCAGGGCCGCTGGTGGCTTGGCCTCGGCGTGGCCGAAGATGGTCAGGGCCACAGTCAGCGGGCGCTTGATGCTTATCGCAATGCGCTACTGCACGGCAACCTCGGCGAGGCGTCAACCAGCTGGCTGGAACAACGTATTGGCCAACTAGCCCCGTGATAAATCGCAGGTTCGATTAGCGAAGCGGGCTTGGTGGCGGGTTTTGAATCACATTTATCGGAGTAGTAATGGCACAACCCAGACTGAAAATGCGCCTCGGCGACCTGCTGGTACAAGAGCAGATCATCTCTGATGATCAGCTGCAGCTTGCCCTGCAGCAGCAGCGTCAGACCGGTCGCAAGCTGGGCTCGACCCTGATTGACCTCGGTTTTATCAGCGAAGTGCAGTTGCTGCAGTTCCTGGCTCGCCAGCTGAATGTGCCCTTCTTCGATCTCAACAACCTCACCATTGACGCCGCCGCAGTGCCGCTGCTGCCTGAAGTGCAGGCGCGCCGTTATCGGGCGCTGGCGGTCAATCTGACCGATGACAGGGTCACGGTGGCGATGTCGGATCCTGCGGATCTGAGCGCACTGGATGCCATTGCCGCCCTGCTCAGCCCACGCATCATGGTGCTGGCGGTGGCGCGGGAAGGGCAACTGCTGGAGTATTTCGACCGCCTTTATCGCCGTACCCGCGAGATCGAGAGCTTCGCCGAACAGCTGCAGGAGGAGTATCAGGACTCCGGCTTCGAGCTGGGTTCCAGTAATCTGGGGGCCAATGACGAGGGGGAGGCGACGGTGGCCAAGCTGCTGCGCTCCCTGTTCGAGGATGCGGTGCAGGTGGGGGCCTCGGATATCCACATCGAACCGGACGAAAAGGTGCTGCGCATTCGTCAGCGGATCGACGGCATCCTCCATGAGAACATCCTCAACGAGGTGCGCATCGCCCAGGCGCTGGTGCTGCGCCTCAAGCTGGTGGCCGGGCTCGATATCTCCGAGAAGCGCTTGCCGCAAGATGGCCGCTTCAACATGAAGGTGCGTGGCCGTGATGTGGATGTGCGGATGTCCACCATGCCGGTGCAGTATGGCGAGTCGGTGGTAATGCGTCTGCTGGATCAATCCTCTGGCATCCTGTCACTGACTGACAGTGGCATGCCGCCGGATATCCTGACCCGTTTCCGCCGCCAACTCCATCGTCCTCACGGTATGATCCTGGTGACCGGCCCGACCGGTAGCGGCAAGACCACCACCCTCTATGGCGCGCTCTCCGAGCTCAACCAGGCCAGCAACAAGATCATCACGGTGGAAGATCCGGTGGAGTATCGCCTCTCCCGCGTCAATCAGGTGCAGGTCAACCCCAAGATTGGTCTCACCTTCTCCCAGGTGCTGCGCTCCACCCTGCGTCAGGATCCGGACATCCTGCTGGTGGGGGAGATGCGGGACAACGAAACCGTGGAGATCGGCCTGCGTGGCGCCATCACCGGCCATTTGGTGCTGACCACCTTGCACACCAACGATGCCATCACCAGTGCCCTGCGCCTGATCGACATGGGCGCGCCGGGTTATCTGGTAGCGAGTGCGCTACGTGCTGTGGTCGCGCAACGGCTGGTGCGGCGGGTATGTGAGCACTGCGTCGAGGAGAGTGCGCCGGACGAAGGGCAGGCCACCTGGCTCACCGTGCTCTCTGGCGAAGCGCCGGGCCAGCACACCTATCACAAGGGCCGTGGCTGCCAGAGCTGCAACTTTACCGGCTATTCTGGCCGGATCGGGGTGTACGAACTGCTGGAGCTGGATCAACCGATGATGGATGCCTTGCGCCGTAACGATGCAGAAGGATTTGCCAAGGCGGCGCGTCAGCACGAACACTTCCGCCCGCTGGCGCTGACGGCGCTCGATTATGCCCGCCAGGGGATCACCTCGGTGGACGAGGTGCTGCGACTGGCCGAGGATCTGGGGTAAGCCATGACTCACTTCATTGCCAACACCTGCTATGGCTGCCATGACGCTAGCGCGCTGTGGGGCAGGTACATCTTATGAGTTCCTTTGCCTACAAGGGTCGTGACAGTCAGGGCAATGCCACCAGTGGCGTCGTTGAGGCGGCCAACGAGATGGCCGCTGCCGAACAGTTGATGCGCCGTGGGGTGATGCCGACCGAGCTTAAACCGGGCAAGGCCAAATCCGCCGCCATCGACTGGTCACTGCTGCTGGAAGGGGGCGTCAAGCTGGACGAGCTGGTGATCTTCAGCCGCCAGATGTATGCCCTGACCCGAGCCGGGATCCCGATCCTGCGTGCCATCGCCGGATTGGAGGAGAGCTCCCACAGCAAGCCGCTCAAGCGGGCACTCCATTCACTGGGGGAGGATTTGGGTAACGGTCGGCCACTGTCGAGCTCGATGCAGGCTCATCCCAAGGTATTTAATAGCCTGTTTGTCGCCATCATCCATGTGGGTGAGAACACCGGTCAGCTGGAAGAGGCCTTCTTGCAGCTTGCCACCTATTTCGAGCTGGAGCTGGAGACCCGCAAGCGGATCAAAACTGCCATGCGTTACCCCAGTTTCGTGATGATCGCCATCGGCATCGCCATGGTGATCCTCAATATCATGGTGATCCCGGTGTTTGCCGGTATGTTCGCCAAATTCGGGGTGGAGTTACCGCTGGCGACCCGCATCCTGCTCGCCACCTCCCACTTTTTCGTCAACTACTGGTGGCTGCTGCTCGCCATGCTGGCGGGCATGGTGTTTGGCTGGCGTCGCTGGGTTGCCACCACCAAGGGCAAGCTGACCTGGCACAGATGGCAACTCAAATTGCCGATTGTCGGCACCATCATAGAGCGCTCCCTGCTGGCCCGGTTTGCCCGCAGTTTTTCCATGATGCTTAAAGCCGGTGTCCCGCTGAATACCGCCTTGACCCTGGTGGCCGATGCGGTAGATAACGCCTTTATGGCGGGCCGGGTGCGGGATATGCGCGCCGGTATCGAACGGGGCGAGAGCCTGCTGCGCACCGCCGGTAGCAGCGGCTTGTTTACCCCGCTGGTGATGCAGATGATTTCGGTAGGGGAAGAGACAGGTCAGGTCGATGACCTGTTGCACGAGGCGGCCGAGTATTACGAGCGGGAGGTGGATTATGACCTCAAGAGCCTTACCGCCCGCATCGAGCCGATCCTGATCGGGATCGTAGCAGTGATGGTGTTGATCCTGGCGCTCGGCATCTTTACGCCAATGTGGGACATGATGCGCGCGGTTCGCGGCAAGTAATCTTGCTGGAGCTGGATATCTTCACGTCCCAGTGGTGGAACATGATGAGAGCCGTAAGAGGCAAGTAACTCGGCATCTTCACACCTGAGTGGTGGGACATGATGAGGGCCGTAATAGGCAAGTAACTCGATATCTTCATGTCCCGGTGGTGGGGCATGATGCGCGCCCTCAGAGGAAAGTGACACCCAAAGCGTGGGTGCGGGAAGCAAAGGACGAAATGAGCAGACAGACGCAGCAAGATGATCGCTGGCTGGCGGGATATCGGCAGGTTGCCGCTGTGATCCTGCTGCTGGTGATTGTCGCAACCCTGGTGCGCAGCTATCAGAGCAACCGGGAGGAGGCGCAGCAGCTCACCCTCACCCTGCTGGGAGAGCAGTTTGCCGAACGGGCACAGCGTTTGCACGGACGTTGGCTTGATGAGCGGCGTCCACCAGTGCTGCATGTGGTGGGAAAGGGGTGGCAGTTTGACGCCCGCGGTTGGCCCTTGGGGCTAGTGCCACTGCAATCCCCTTCGGAAAATTGCCGCCAGTTGTGGTTGGCACTGGTGGGGGAGACGGACAGCGGCATGCCTCCGCTGCAGTTTCTGGCCAGCTCTGATGGCAGCGGTTGCGAGATAGGTTGGGACAACTATTGGCTTTTTTATCAATTTGCTGACGGGCGAGTGATAAAAAAGCCTTGAATGAAGCTAATCATATGGTCCAAGTACATGATTTTTTTAGGCCAGCATGGAATAATGCCGGCCCTTACCAAGGGAGCATGTCAATGAAACCAATGGCACCATCAATGCCACAGAACGGGATGATGAGAGACGCATCAGGCTTCTCCCTGATTGAGCTGGTGATCGTTATCGTGATCCTGGGGATCCTGGCGGTAACCGCGTTGCCCCGTTTTCTCGATGTGACAGATGAAGCGAAAAAGGCCAGTGTGGAAGGGGTTTCCGGCGGTTTTGCTACCGGTGTCTCGCTGGTGCGGGCCCAGTGGGAAGCTGAGGGGCGAGCCAAGCAGGACAGCCTCAATACCGTGCTCTATGATGGCAGCCGTTTCTATCTGACCACGCCGACCGACAGCCAGATCAGCAATGGCGAACTGTCCCCCGGTTATCCGATGGATAGCGCCGCCAGCGGCACACCGGATGTGGACCCGACCAATCTGACCGCAGATCGTTGTCTCAATATTTGGGAGGGGTTACTGCAAAACCCGCCCAAGGCTACGGCCAGCTTCAATGAAGTGCGCGGTAGCGGGAATGACCTGAAATACTATGCCACAGTGAGCAGTAATGGCCTGAGTTCGGTCTGCCGCTACTATCTGGTCAATAGTCTGAGTAAGGGCAGTGATGGCAAGTATCAGGATCCGCAAGGCAAAACTGATGCATTTATGAGTTTCAGTTACCGTCCGGCCTCCGGTCAGGTGACCACTAATATTAATTAACAGAGGAAAGTGAAATGAAAAAACAGGCGGGTTTTACCCTGATCGAACTGGTTATCGTGATTATCATTCTGGGTATTCTGGCAGTTACCGCTGCACCCAAGTTCCTGAATCTGCAGGATGATGCGCGTTACTCTGCAGCTCAAGGTGTACAGGCTGCAATGCAGAGTTCTGCCAATCTGGTATACAGCAAGGCCGCGTTGGAAGGTATTGAAGCGGCTTCTAAAGCTGAAGGTACAGATCTGACCGGGCTTACTGGTGTGAAAGTTCTCTACGGCTACCCAACTGCCAAAACAATCTCTGCAGCTGTTACTTTGGAAGGGTGGAGTGCTTCAGGCGCTCCTGGCACCTTTGTTCCAGACAATGGTGCGGGTAACAACTGCTCCGTTGTGTATACCGAAGCGGATGCAACAACCAAAATTTTTAGCACCAAGATAGTTGGTTGTGCGAAGCCTTGATTGTGACAAGCGAGGCTTCGGCCTCGCTTTCTCTTTCCCCTGATGAGAAAACCCATGCCTGCAACCAAGGGCTTTACCCTGATTGAACTGGTACTGGTGATCCTGTTAATCGGGATTCTGGCCGCCTTTGCCGTGCCCAAATGGCTGGGCAAAGGCGGCTTTGAAACTCAAACCGTGCGTGACGAGCTGCTGACCCGGCTGCGGTTGGTACAGACCGTCAATATGCACGAACCGGCCAATCGTTGTACCTCACTGCTTGTTGAAGCGGGCCAATTTGGCCACAGCACAGAGTCCCCCTGTGACAATCCTGCGGCCATATCGAGTTGGAATCCCAATCAGCTCACCCGTGGTCGTCCAGTGACTCTTTCTGCCGGGATCACCCTCTCCTTGAACAATGGCAATACTCCTTTTGTTATCCGCTTTGATCAGATGGGGCGGCCGCTGGGCCCCTGTGCGACGGGTTGTACCCTGCAAGTAACCGATGGCCGTGAGACTAGCCGCATCAAGATTGAATCCGAGGGGTTTATCCATGAGATCCCTTAAGCGCGGTTTTACCCTGATTGAGTTGATCGTCGGCATAGTGCTGCTGGCGGTAGCCTTGACCGGAATTTTGGGGTTGTTGATCAATCAGGCGCCGCAGGCGGTGGATCCGGTGCAGCAGGTGCGTGCTGCTCAGCTGGCCCAGCGGCTGGCTGGCGAGATCTTGCAAAAGTCGTTTGATGAAAACTCCGATCATAACGGTGGCCGTTATCGCTGTGGCGAGACCTTCAATGGCCAGTTTTACGGGGACTGCAGTTGCCCTGTGGGTGTGACCTGTACCCAGAATCCTCCTGCTCCGGCGATTGCAGGTTGGCAGCCCACCCAGTATGGCCCGGATGCTGGTGAGCGGGAGCCCTACACCTTTAACGATGTGGATGATTATCAGACCAGCGCTATTTGTGCCAAGGGCTGGGCGGAGGTTAGCTGTTTGAACGGTGACTGGATTGATGCGGCATTCTTTACTCAAGCCGATTCCAAGGTCGCAAGCGATGAGTATCGCAACTATCAGGTGAGGATCTCCGTCACGCCAGATAACCTGTTTGGAAGCTCGGGCCTTAAGGCGGAGTCTATCGGCAAGCGGATCCTGTTGCAGGTAAAGCTGCCGGATGGGAGCGTGCTCGACTTCTCCTTTTACCGGGGGAACTACTGATGGATCGCTCCGCTGTCGGGGGTTGCCTGCCTGCCCGAATGTCTGCTCCTGCAGCTACTTCCGACGTCCGATTACGCCTACCGGCTAATCGAACTTGCGGCAAACCTCGGGGTAACAGCGGTTTTACCTTAGTTGAGCTGGTGATGGTGATCCTGCTGCTCGGCATCATGGCGACCTTTACCAGCCAGTTTATCGGTATCGGCACCCAGATTTATGGTGATGCCAGCAGCCGTGAGCAGCTGATGAGCGACGCCCGCTTCGCCATGGAGCGGCTTAACCGTGAACTTCGTGATGCGGTGCCGGGCTCGGAGCGAATTGAAGATCAGGGTGGCAACTGGCTGGACCAAGGCCCCTGTCTGCGGTTCTGGCCGATCAGCAACTCCGGGCGCTATCTTGCCCTCAATCGCCCGTCTGGCTCCTCGTCCACACTTGAGCTGGTGATGGTAGCGCCGCCGGTAGCGGTCAAGAAGACGGACGATTGGCTGGTGGTGTTTCCCCAACCCGTTTCCAGTGGTACGCAGTCGATACGGGACCGCTGTGATTATGGCCGCTGCGTGGCGCAGGTTGAGACGGTGGGGGCGGTGATTTCTGGCGCCCAAACAATAGGGTATAGCGGTGCGCAGCTGGATGGGCAGTCGCCCGGTATGCGGGTCTATTTTGCTCGCGAGCAGGTGCGTTATTGCGTGCAAAACGGTGCCTTATATCGCGCCAGTGCTGCGATCACTACTGTAGGCGGCAGCATGCCATTAGGTACCTTGATGGCAGAATCACTGCGGCTTGGCAATGTCTTCTATCGGGAAACCTCTGCCTCGACTTTTAATGCAGCAGGGGGATTTGGCATGCGCTTTGTCTTTGAGCGCAAGGGCGAGTCGGTCACCTTCAACCACAAGATAGAGGTGCTGAATGTCCCTTGATCCGCACTTTTTCGGCCGGATGCGCGGCAGTGCCCTGATGATCGCCCTGTTTGTGATTGTGGTGATGGCGCTACTGGCTGCTGCCATGGGCCGTTTTTTGGTCGATAGCGGCGAGAAAAATACCGTGGAGGTACGCAGCGTGCGTGCCCTGCTGGCTGCCCAAAGCGGGCTTGAAGTAGCGTTGTACCAGCTTTTTCCCAACCGACCGACTCAGACTGCCCCTCTGGATCGCTGTGACTGGGTGCGCTCACCGCCCTCGTTTGCTGGAGTTGCCGGTTTGGCGCAGTGTCAGGTGGTCGTTCAGTGTTCTCAGATACCCGTGACCTACAATGGTGGCCAAGCCAATGGCTATCGTCTCGAGAGTGTCGGAACCTGTGGTAGCTCTGACCTCAACAGTGCCAACCCCGATTTTGCTGTAAGCAGAACCTTGATGGCAGAAGCTTATGATGGAGCTAACCCATGATTCGTTACATGATCAATTTCTGTATTCTAATTGGCCTCTTATTTAGCTCGCTGTTATGGGCTGATGTTTTTTTGCCAGGTAAATTTTACATTGGTAATAATAATGGTGATGCGTTACTCCCTACTGTAATGGTGCGGCAGAGCGGGGGGGTATTTATCCCTGTTGCACCCATTAATTTTTCACTATCAGAAGCATTAACTATTAGTGAGGTGCAACTGGATGGAGCTGCAGGATTAGATGCTGGGGTTAATGTTGTTATATGGAATGAAAACGCTGATGTGTTGTTTGACAAGAAGGCAACCAATTTAACACCAGACCTCATATCCAGTCCAATATCGCTTCCAGCTGGCGAATATAAAATGGCGGTTTGGGGGGGGGGCTTCAGAAATGGTATATATCAGGGGCGTTATCAATTAAATTGTTCTGACTGGGATGATTTTCAGTTTAATGGTATAAGGCTCGTGTCTGCAGGAATAAGTGATGCTTTTCATTTTATCGAGCGAACTCATCTTGGTGATAACTCGGATGGAAGTCGTTGGTATCCACCTTCTCCAAGTGGAACGTACGTTAAGCACTTATTTACACTCAATCAAAAATCAAAATTAAAAAATCTCAGTTTATTTAATTTAAGGGACTGGGGTGTGCCGAATGGCAGTCGGATGTTTATAAGGACGCAAGGGTCTGTCGATACACCGCTGGTCTTCTATTTTTCTGGAAATGGTGAGGTCAACTGGCCAATTGAGTACGAGTTAGCTGCGGGTACCTATGAGTTATGGTTAGAGACATTAGGGAGAGGAGATCTCGATGATATTTCTTGGGATGACATCATCTTACGGTATGAACCGAGTCCTCAGCAAAATGACTTTTCTGCGATTTGCAAGCAAGCATTCCCTTATCCAGCACAAGGGCGAGCAGCAGATCATAATATCAATTTTGGTGGTGGTAACCCTGATGAATTATTTGGTATTGTGCTGGGTACAACGCAGGGTAGGCTGGGCTATAAAAATGATGGCCAGATAAAGGGTAGTTATCGTAAAGCGTGTGATGGGGGTGTGTGCCTGCCTACCGCAAACACGAATAGCTTGTCGTTGCCTGTTTCTCGTTTCCCATTGCCATCTGGCCCAGATATAGCCGTTCAGTATGGTCAAGATAAGCAACTGACGACATCAGATGGTATGCGGTTCGGCACAATAACGACAAACTACTACGCGTCAATAGATATAAAACAGGCTGGGATCACTATAAAGAAACTTGATTTGGGTAGTGGTCGTGGCGGTAAGCCTTATACGGTACGTTTGGCAGCAGGGGACTACTGGATTGAAACCTTGGCCATGAATGATGATACATTAATTGAGCTGTCAGGACCTGTCAGATTATTTGTGAAAAACTTAAAGATGGTGGGTGGTAGTTTTATTAATAGTAAAGGAGTAAATCAGCGGGGGGATATCGGGAAACTACTACTTGTTACATACGACTCGTTGAGTATGGGCGACAAAGCCACCATCAGTGGCTTGGTTTATCAGCAGGAGGGGGGGGGCAAGGATGCTTTTATTATGGGGTCCTCTTCCTATATCCATGGCCGTGTAAGCTCACCTAGTATAGCGGTTGGCAAACATTCAGTTATCGACTCTTCTGGATACTCATGTGGTGGCAGCGAGAAGCAAGTTGATCATTATGAACTGCACTATGGTGCCCAGACGCTGACCTGTGAAGTGGCTAATGTGCAGCTCAAGGCGTGTGCCAATGACGAATGTTCAACCTTGTTTGATCTCGGCGCTAACGTGACGCTGTCACCCACGCAGGGGTGGAGTAGTAATCCGGTCGTGATGGGTTCTTCAGGTAGTGCCGCGTTGAATTTGCAACGTTATCAGGCTGGCGCTATCCCGCTTTCTATTGTTACAGCAACGCCCTCTGCTCCGCTGCGTTGTTTTAAAGATGGCGTGCTTGACGCCAATTGCACAATTTCATTTGTCGATGCCGCATTGCGTTTCAATGTGCCCACCTTCTATGCCGGTGCCTCGGGTGTCACCTCGATTCGCGCTATCAAATCAAACGATGCGGGGGCGACCAAGGTATGTGTGCCATTACTGACCGGTAATCAGACCCTCCAATTTGCATCGACCAAGGTCGTCTCTGAGGCCACTAGTGCCGTGCCGACGGTCAATAGCACAGCTATCGCGCCATCAGGAGACGTTAAAGTGGAGTTTAATAGTGATGGTGTTGGCCAACTGACCGTGGAATACCCGGATGCGGGGGTGTTGCGGCTGGATGCGACTTTCCAGAAAAGCGATGCTACAGGCACGCTCAGGCTTACCGGCAGCGATACGTTTGCAGTGTTGCCCAGCTCTATTTTATTGCGAAGTAAGGATCAACCTGCTTGTAGCGGTACAAATGATACAAGCTATATGGCCAACTGTGGCGTGTATAGCAAGGCTGGTGCAGAGTTCACGCTGCAGGCCCAGGCGCTTAATCAACTGGGGGACCTTACCCCCGGTTTTGGCGCGACAAATTTGGCCGTGCAATGGGCGAGGTTGGCCCCACAAACAGGCGTGAATGGCACTGTGTCACCGGCCTTGTTATCTATCTCTAAAGGCGTGAGTAGCACGATAGCAAAGTGGGATGAAGTGGGGGTGCTCAAGGTGGGTATTACTGATTTTGTGCCCTATCCAGGTTATCAGGACGAGACGCCCCAGTTGAAGGTGCCATTGCGCTGGAGCGCCCCCATCGGCCGTTTCGTGCCTTGGGATTACAGTTTGAGTGGTGGTTTTATTACGCCAGCCTGCAATGCTTTCACCTACATGAGTCAGACTTTTGCCAGCGGTTTTGTCATCACTGCGCGCAATCTGCAGCAAGGAACGACACAGAACTATCAGGGGGCGTTCGCTAAAGGGGTTGCTGAGATGGTTGCGGCCAATGCTCTGGATGGGGTTGCGCGTGACAAGCGTATTACACTATCTCCCTCGCTCAGCTGGGCAAGTGGTATTGCGAGCGTTAATCAGCAGTCACCTTTGGGGCTGAATACCCGCTTTGATCGTGCTGCTAGTCCAGAGGCACCTTTCACTTCGTTGAGTTTTGGTATCAAAGTCGATGATAAGGATGGCAGTAACACGCGCTTAGCGACGCCGAATATGAATGCGGCTGTAACAGGAGCCTGTTCCGGAGCGGGTTGTGATGCGGTGCGGCTGGGAACGCAAAAGCTGTTGTACGGCCGCTTGCTGGCGGGCAAAGATCGTGGTGTTGATAGTGCCAACTTGCCTTTGAAGCTATTGATTCAGCGTTTCGAACAAGGTGGTTGGGTGATCAATGATGAGGACAACTGTAGCCAGCTATCGCTGGCGAATAGTGGTTTTGATCCCCTGCCTGCGGTAGAGCCTAAAGATCCTGATCGCAAGATTGGCTTTAATAGTGTGACATCTTCTTATGAGGTTACAGGCAAGGTACCCCCGTTATTAATCAAACCATATAGCAGTACTTTGACGTTAAGTGGTCAAACGGTACCGGCCAGTTCTGCCAGGGCAAAGCAAGGTGAGATCGTTTTTCACTTTGGTGCGCCGAATGTTGCAGTACGGATTCCCTACAAGATCGATTTGGCAAAGCAGCCATCTTCGCCGACGTGGTTATCTGACCCCATTAGCTTGCAAGGGGAGGCCATTTTCGGTTCCAGCCGTGGTAATGACAGAATTATTTATCGACGTGAAGTGATGCAGTAACGAAGGTGGGGGGATGGATCTTCAGGATCTTACCCCCTATCTCCTTGTTTATTAGCGTTTGTAAGCCCGCGGCAGTGAGTGATGACTCGCACTTTTGTCGCGACTGATTGACTGGCGACAGTTTGAGCGCTTGCCCATTGGGGTGGGCATTGGTAAAGTTAGCCGGTTTTCTGCACCTCCAAATTCTTAGGATTTCCCGTAGCCATGTTTAAAAAGCTCAGAGGCGTTTTTTCCAACGATCTGTCGATCGATTTGGGAACTGCCAACACCCTGATCTATGTAAAAGATCAAGGGATCGTCCTTAACGAACCCTCAGTTGTCGCCATTCGCACAGAGCGCGGGAACGCCAAATCGGTCGCTGCTGTCGGTCATGCCGCCAAGCAGATGCTGGGCCGTACCCCAGGCAACATCTCTGCCATCCGCCCGATGAAAGATGGCGTGATCGCTGATTTCTACGTGACCGAGAAGATGCTGCAGCACTTCATCAAGCAGGTTCACGACAATAACTATTTCCGCCCCAGCCCCCGTGTGCTGGTGTGTGTGCCGTGTGGTTCCACTCAGGTCGAGCGTCGCGCCATCAAGGAGTCCGCTCTGGGCGCCGGTGCCCGCGAGGTCTACCTGATCGATGAGCCTATGGCTGCAGCTATCGGTGCCGGCCTGCCGGTCTCCGAAGCGACCGGTTCCATGGTGGTTGATATCGGTGGTGGTACCACTGAAGTGGCCATCATCTCCCTGAACGGTGTGGTTTACTCCCAGTCCGTCCGTATCGGTGGCGACAAGTTTGATGAAGCTATCATCAGCTACGTCCGTCGCAACTACGGCAGCCTGATCGGTGAAGCCACTGCCGAGCGCATCAAGCACGAGATCGGTTCCGCCTATCCGGGTGAAGAGGTGCGCGAGATTGAAGTGCGTGGCCGTAACCTGGCGGAAGGTGTACCGCGCAGCTTTACCCTCAACTCCAACGAGATCCTGGAAGCGCTGCAAGAGCCGCTGTCCGGTATCGTCGCTGCTGTCATGGTGGCGCTGGAGCAGTCCCCGCCGGAACTGGCGTCCGACATCTCCGAGCGCGGCATGGTGTTGACCGGTGGTGGCGCACTGCTGAAAGACATCGACCGTCTGCTGATGGAAGAGACCGGCATTCCTGTTGTCGTTGCTGAAGATCCCCTCACCTGTGTGGCCCGAGGTGGCGGCAAGGCGCTGGAGCTGATTGATATGCACGGTGGCGACCTGTTCCACTACGAATAAGACCCAAAGCCGGCCAGCGTGCCGGCTCTTTTTTGACGACCCATGAAACCCATTTTTGGTAGAGGCCCTTCGCTTCAGTTACGGTTGTTTCTCGCCGTCATCATCTCCATCGCTGCCATCGTCGCGGATTCCCGCTTCGGTGTGTTTACCCACGTCCGCGTCTACCTCAGTTCGTTAGTCAGTCCCCTGCAATACATGGCCAATGCGCCCGGTACCCTGCTCGACACCATGTCGACCCAGGTGCAGACCCGTGCCGATCTCATCGAACAGACCAAGCTGCAGGAACAACAGCTGTTCACCCTGCGTTCCCGTTTGCTCAAGATGGATCATCTGGAGCACGAGAATCAGCGGCTGCGCGAGCTGCTCGGTTCGCCGGTGCATAAAGAGTCCCGCAAGATGGTGGCCGAGCTGCTGTCGGTGGATTCCGACCCTTTTAGTCATCAGGTGCTGATCAACAAAGGCGCGCTGAATGGCGTCTATAACGGTCAGGCGGTGATCACTGATCAGGGGGTGATTGGTCAGGTGCTCCATGTGGGCTCCACCACCAGTCGCGTGCTGCTGATCACCGACTCCAGCCACGGCATTCCGGTGCGGGTGCTGCGTAACGACTTGCGTGCCATCGCCTCCGGCAGTGGCGAGCTCGACACGCTGGAGCTGCGCAACCTGCCGCGCAACACCGATATTCAGGTGGGTGATCTGCTGGTCACCTCGGGTCTTGGCGGCCGTTTCCCGGAAGGGTATCCGGTGGCGACCGTGACTCGCTCCGAGTATGTGGAGGGCAAGCCCTTCGCCCAGGTCGAAGCCAAGCCGCTGGTGGAGCTGGATCGCTTGCGTTACTTGCTGCTGCTGTGGACCGACAAGAACCCTGAAGTGCATGATGAGGTTGGTGAAGCTGCCGCGCCGGCTGCGTCCGCCGCAGGAGCGACGCGCTGATGCTACAACCCGCCAGTGGCAGGATCTGGATCTGGATTTCGATCCTGCTGGCCTTGAGCCTGTCGATCCTGCCGCTTCCTTTCGAATTTGATCCCTTCCGTCCGGACTGGTTGGCCATGGTGCTGATCTACTGGGCGCTGGCTTTGCCCCATCGCACCAACGTCGGCACCGCCTGGGTCGCTGGCCTGCT
This sequence comes from Aeromonas sp. EERV15, assembly GCF_900079845.1. NCBI lineage: Bacteria > Pseudomonadati > Pseudomonadota > Gammaproteobacteria > Aeromonadales > Aeromonadaceae > Aeromonas > Aeromonas sp. EERV15. Next base: position 71,267 of record NZ_FKKY02000012.1, read on the forward strand.
GCTGGATGTGCTGCTTGGCAGTACCCTCGGTGTGCGGGCGATGGCGATGGCCATCACCACCTATCTGGCAGCCTTTCAGTTCCAGAAGATCCGCAACTTCTCCCTCTGGCAGCAGGCGCTGATCATCGGTTGTCTGTCGCTGGTGGGCAAGATGACGATATTCTGGGCCGAGCACCTGTTCAGCCAGGCCAGCCTGAATCTTGCCTATTTCTGGTCGACGTTGACGACGATGTTAATATGGCCCTGGGTGTTTCTGGTGCTGCGCAATCTGCGGCGCCGCTTCAACATTAGGTAAAAATGAACAAAAACAACGAACCACAACTCTATCTCGCCTCGGCTTCTCCCCGCCGCCGTGAGCTGCTGACCCAGCTTGGCTACCGCTTTGAGGTATTGAAACTGGATGTGCCCGAGCAGCGGGAAGAGGGTGAAAAGGCGCAGGATTATGTCTGCCGCCTCGCCCGTGACAAGGCCACCGCCGGTGTCGCCGCCGCACCGACGGCGTTACCTGTGCTCGGTGCCGACACTATTGTGGTGCTGGGGGATCGGGTGCTGGAAAAGCCCTCCGATCTGCTGGATGCCAAAGATATGCTGGAGGCACTCTCCGGCAAGGTCCATCAGGTGATGACGGCGGTAGCGCTGGCCAGCAAGGATCGTTGTGACGTTCGTCTGGTCAGCACCAATGTGGCGTTTCGCAAACTGGACGAGGCCGAGATCGAGGCCTACTGGCAGACCGGAGAGCCCTGTGACAAGGCCGGGGCTTATGGCATTCAGGGTATTGCCGGCAAGTTTGTCAGCCGTATCGAGGGGAGCTATAGCGCCGTGGTCGGCCTGCCCCTGCTGGAGACGGACCTGTTGATCAAGCATCATCTGGAACAGCTCAAATAATTTCCCGTCAGCTGTGCTCTGCTGCGTTTCCCTTGCGCGCGTTGTACCGGATTGGCTCTATAGAATTCAAAACTGGAACAGGCAAGGTTACTTATGTCAGTAGAACTGCTGGTTAACGTTACTCCCTCTGAAACCCGGGTTGCGCTGGTCGAAAACGGCCTGCTGCAGGAAGTGCATGTCGAGCGTCAGGCCAAGCGCGGCATTGTGGGCAATATCTACAAAGGCAAGATCAGTCGGGTGCTGCCCGGTATGCAGGCGGCATTCGTCGATATCGGCATGGACAAGGCCGCTTTTCTCCATGCCTCCGATATCGTGCCTCACACCGAATGTGTGGCAGTCAAAGAGAAAGAGCAGTTCCAGGTCGGCAACATCGCCGAGCTGGTGCGCCAGGGTCAGGACATCATGGTGCAGGTGGTGAAAGATCCGCTCGGTACCAAGGGGGCCCGTCTCACTACCGATATCACCCTGCCATCCCGCTATCTGGTCTTTATGCCGGGCAGTGCCCACGTCGGCGTCTCCCAGCGTATCGAATCCGAAGGGGAGCGTGAGCGACTCAAGCGTACCGTGGCTAGCTATGTAGATGATCTGGGTGGCTACATCATCCGTACCGCCGCCGAAGGGGTGGGTGAGCAGGAGCTGGAGCAGGATGCTGCCTTCCTCAAGCGACTGTGGCGCAAGATCCTCGAGCGCAAGCAGAAGTATCCCCCTTGCAAGATCCTCTACGAGGATCCCAGCTTGGCGTTTCGGGTGGTGCGCGACTTTGTCGGTGCCGAGCTTGACAAGATCCGGGTCGATTCACGCCAGAGCTTCGATCAGCTCAAGCGCTTCACCGAGGAGTACGTGCCGGAGCTGGCCAACAAGCTGGAGTATTACTCTGGCGAGTCGCCGATCTTCGATCTCTACGACGTGGAGAACGAGATCCAGCGGGCGCTGGAGCGCAAGGTGGAGTTGAAATCTGGCGGTTACATCATCATCGACCAGACCGAAGCCATGACCACGGTGGATATCAACACCGGCGCCTTTGTCGGCCATCGCAATCTGGAAGAGACCATCTTCAACACCAACGTCGAGGCAACGGCGGCCATTGCCCGTCACCTGCGCCTGCGCAACCTCGGCGGCATCATCATCATCGACTTCATCGACATGCAGTCGGAAGATCACCGCCGTCGGGTGCTGCACAGTCTGGAGCAGGCGCTGTCCAAAGATCGCGCCAAGACTAACGTCAACGGCTTCTCCCAGCTCGGTCTGGTAGAGATGACCCGCAAGCGCACCCGCGAGAGTCTGGAGCATGTGCTCTGCTCGGAGTGCCCGGAGTGCAAGGGGCGTGGTCGGGTCAAGACGGTGGAGTCGGTCTGCTTCGAGATCCTGCGCGAGCTGATCCGGGTCAACCGTGCGTATGATGCGGATCAGTTCACCGTCTATGCGGCGCCAGCCGTGGCCGATTATCTGCGTGGCGAAGAGTCTCACAGTCTGGCTGAGCTGGAGGTGTTCATCGGCAAGCAGGTGAGGGTGGTGAGCGAGCCCCTCTGCGGTCAGGAGCAGTTTGACGTGGTGATGATGTAATTGGTCTATCGCTGGCTGAGTCGGGGCTGGTTTGCCCTGGGGATCCTGTTCGTACTGTTGGCCATGATGGTCACTTTGGTGCGGGTCGGTGGTCCTTTGCTGAACCAATACCGGGAGAGTCTGATCCACACTCTGCTGGGGGATTCACAACTCAAGGTCAGCGTAGGTCAGGTGGGACTGGACTGGACACAGTCCGGCCCTGCCCTCGAACTGCAGCAACTTGCCATCGCCCCGGATTCGGGGCGTTTTACCGTACAGCTCGGCAAAGCCTGGGTGCATCTCGACTTCTGGCGCACCCTTAATCAGCTCAAGCCGGTGTTTGGCGAACTGATCCTCAGTGATGGGGATATTACCCTCGATTTCAGCCAGCCAGCCAATAGCCGCGAGCCCGAGGGCGACGCGCAGCAAGGTGCCTTGCTGCGCTTTCTGCTGACCCAGCTCACCACCTTTGATGTACATAACACCCGTCTTAGTGTCACCACCTCCGTTGGTGATTTGCGGGCCCTCGATATTGCCCAACTGCGCTGGCAGAACCGCGGCAAACGCCATCAGGGGGTCGGCAAGGCTTACCTTATCAACGGGGTGGGCGAAAGTACCATCGATCTGATCCTGGACGTCGAAGCTCCCAGCGCTCGCCTCGACCGTCTCAAGGGGCAGCTCTATCTGGGCGCCCGCCAGCTCGATATCAGCCCCATTCTTGCCAAAATTCATGCCGGTGAGCCGAAATTGGCGGGCCAGATCGACTTTCAGCTCTGGAGCGAGTTTGACCACGGCAAGCTGGGCAATACCCTGCTGGAATTTGGCAACAACTACCTGATTTGGAAGGATCTCAAGGATCAGGGGCTCCACCGCCTCGGGCTGGATGGCGGCAAGATCCAGTTGCGCCGTGATGGCCAGAACTGGCAGTTGGCCAGCCACAATGTGATCTTCAAACTGGATGACAAGCCCTGGCTGCACAGCCGGTTGCAGCTGGAGCGGGTCGGCGAGCGAGTGCAAGGCTATGTGCCGCAGATCGATCTCGATCAGATCGCCCAGCTGAGCCAGCTGGTCTCCGGGATTTACCCTGCCCAGAGTGAACTGCTCAAGCAGAGCAAGCCCAAGGGCAAGCTGACCGATTTGACCCTGCAGGCGGATGCCGGTTGGCAGGATCTCTCCCTCAGCGGCCAGATCGCCCATATGAGTCTGAACGCCTGGCACGATGTGCCCGGCTTTGGCGATCTCAACGGTGAGTTCTGGCTGACCCCCAAGGGGGGCCGCGTCAGTGTGGCACTGCTCAACGACAAGCTGGATCCGGCCCGCCACTTCAAGGAGCCGATCCCGGTCAACCGCTTCTCGGCCCGCCTCGACTGGTGGCGTGAGGAGCAAGGCTGGGTGCTCTATGGCCAGGATATCGCGCTGGATAACCCGGACCTGACTCTGGCAAGCCGCTTTCGGCTCGATCTGTTCGAACACCCCTTTCTGGCGCTGACCGGCCGCATCGATGTGAAGAACGCGGGCAACGCGGATCGCTACTACCCGTTACAAGTGATGGACAAGGGGCTGGTGGACTACCTGAGTGGCGCGCTCAAGGGTGGCAAGGCCAAGGGCGCTGACCTGCTTTGGTATGGGGAGTTCAGGGATTTCCCTTATGAGAAAGGCGAGGGCATCTTCCAGGTGGCGGTGCCCCTTGAGCAGGCCACCTACCAGTTCTTCCCCGGTTGGCAATCGCTGACTGACCTGCAGATCGATCTGCTGTTCCAGAACGCCAGTCTCGATATGCGCAGCCGCTCCGCCCAACTCGGCAAGGCGAGCTCTGACTCGGTGCACGCCTGGATCCCGAGTCTCTCTCCCGGTGGCCATCTCTACGTGGATGCCAAGGTGCAGGGTGAGGGCCAAGCCATCAGTGACTACCTGCAGGATTCCCCGCTGGGCAGTTCGGTGGGACAGGCGCTGCGGGAGATCGAGATCCGCGGCCCGATGGCCGGTTCGGTCAAGCTCGATATCCCTCTCGATGGCGAGAGCGAGGTGAAGGCGAGCGGCGATGCCATCTTCAGCAACAACAAGGTGCGGGTCGCCAGCCTGGATCTGCCGCTGGAGAAGGTGCAGGGCCGCCTCGAATATGACAACAAGCAGACCCGTTTCAGCAATCTCAAGGCGAGCCTGTGGAATCAGCCGCTGACCCTCGACTATCAGGGGCGTCAGCACCCGGATCGCTATCAGGTCGATCTCGATTTCAAGGGGCAGTGGGATAGTCGGCGCCAGCCAGCAGCCATCTCCTCATTCGGTATCCTCAACGGCCGTAGCAACTGGGGCGGCAAACTGGGGCTGACCCTGCCCGACAGCAAGCCGTTCAGCTTCCAGCTGGCGATGGACTCCAACCTGCAGGGGATGGGGCTGGATCTGCCGCTGCCGCTGGCCAAGGTTGCCAGCAGCCGTCTGCCGCTCAAGGTGATCGCCCGTGGCCGGGATGGCAACGCCGACATTCGCGCTGTGCTGGGGGCCGATGTGGATATGCAAACCCGGCTGGTCTACGGCGAAGGGGTGCCCTACCTCAGTCGGTTAAGGGTCGATGTGGGGCAGCCTGGCGCCCGGGTACTACGGGATGTACCCATGCTGCTTGCCATCAACCAGCAGGAGGCCGACGTGGGCGGCTGGCTGGCGCGACTCAAACAGTGGTTGCCAGCGCAGAACCAGACCGGCAATGCGGTGGTTGGCCCCTCCTTCCTGCCGCAGGAGTGGTGGGTGGATGGTCAGCTGGCCCGTGCCTATATCGGCAGTGCCACCCTCAAGGCGACCCGCTTCACCGTGGGGCCGACCAATCAGGCGACCGAGGTGATGATCGACAGCCCCGATGTGATGGGGGTGATCCGCCTGCCCGCAGTGGCCAATCGCCCGGTAGATGCCAAGTTTGCCCGCATCTACTGGTCCGGCAAGAGTTCGGATCTCAGCCCGGATCCTGATGCCAAGCAGGATAACGCCATCATGGCCTCCATTCCCTGGCTGACATTCAGTTGTGTCGATTGCCGCTTTGGCGAGCTGCCGCTCGGCGAAGTGAAAGGGGAGCTGGTGCCCGGCGCCAACAAGGTGACCCTCAAGGGGCTGGATGTGCGGCTGGCTGGCAGCCAACTCACCGGCAGCGTCGACTGGCTGGCCGATGGCAACCGGATGCAGACCCGCGCCCGTGGCAAGCTGACCAGCAACAACAGCGAGCTGCTGCTCAAGCGGCTCGGCTATACCTCGCCCATCGGCGATGCGCCAGGCTCTCTCGCTTTTGATCTCAACTGGCAGGATGTGCCCTATCGTCCGAGCCTGCCGACCCTGGGGGGGAGTGCCAACTATCAGCTGGAGGGCGGCACCCTGCGGGAGGTCAACGACAAGGGGGCGCGGCTGCTCTCCCTGCTCAGTCTCGACTCCCTGCTGCGCAAGCTGCGCCTCGATTTTCGCGATGTGTTCGACAAGGGCTTCTACTTCGAATCCATGTCCGCCTCTGCCACTATCAAGCAGGGGCAGGTCAGCAATGATGACTTCTACATGAAGGGAGCGGCAGGTAATCTGCGCGGCGAGGGGATCGCCGATCTGGTGCGCTGGCAGCTCGACTACGAGCTGAGCTTCTCCCCCAATCTGGGGGGCACCCTGCCGGTGGTGGCCGCCTTCTCCATCACCCCGGTCACCGGCCTCTACGTGCTGGCCCTCTCCAAACTGCTGGAGCCAGTGGTGGATGTGGTGACCCGTATCGACTTTCGTATCTCGGGCCCGCTCGACGCACCCAAGCTGATCGAAGCGGGGCGGGATCGCGCTCGCATCAAGCTCAACCAGCAGCAGAAACAGGCGGTCGATGCGGCGGCACCCACGCTGCCAGCGGCCACCCCTTTCCTGCTGAATCCACAACCGGGTAGCCCGCGCCAGCCCTGATGCTGGCGCCTGCCCATTACCTCGACCTGTTCACGCTCAAGGAGAGAGCCATGATCCGACATATTCTGCTGATCACCTTCAAGCCCGATGCACTCCCCGCTGATATTGCCGCCGTCAGGGCCGCCTTCCTCGCCATACCGGCCAAGGTCAGCGGCGTGACCGCCGTGGAGTGGGGGGAGAATGACAGCCCTGAGGGGAGGGATGACGGCTTTACCCACAGCGTGCTGATGACCTTCGCCGACGAAGCCGCCCGCCAGCGCTATCTGCCCCATCCGGATCACGATGCCCTCAAGGCCATCTTCCGTCCGGTGCTGGAGCGCATCATAGTGCTGGATTACACCCTGCAGGCGGGGGATGCTGTTACCGTCTGATGGCCCAAGCGACAAGGAGAGCGACATGTGGTTAGCCGCAATACAGCTGGTATCTGGCCGTCACTGGCAGGATAACCGGGAGCAGATCGCCGCCGAGCTGGCAGCCTTGCCAAAAGAGCGGCCAATGCTAGTGCTGCTGCCAGAGAACTTTGCCCTGTTTGGCGAGCGGCAGGGCTATCTGGATGGTGCCGAGGCGATTGGCCCCGATCAGAGCGGAGCCGCGCCCATTCAGCAGCAACTGGCCGAGTGGGCGCGAGATTACGGCATCTGGCTGGTGGCTGGGGCTATGCCGACTACCATCGCAGGCTCCGACCATATACACACCAGCTCGCTGGTGTTTGACCCAAGCGGTGAGCTCAAGGGCCACTACCACAAGATCCACCTGTTCGATGTGGATGTGGCGGACAATCACGGTCGCTATCGGGAGTCCGAAACTTTCAGTCCTGGTCAGGACTGCGTGCTGGTGGACTCCCCCTTTGGTCCCCTCGGCCTCTCGATCTGTTATGATTTGCGCTTTCCCGAGCTCTACCGCCAGCTGACCCTTGCCGGTGCCCGCGTACTGCTGGTGCCAGCCGCGTTTACTGCCGTGACCGGCGAGGCGCACTGGGAGCCGCTGCTGCGGGCCCGCGCCATCGAAAACCAGTGCTACGTAGTCGCAGCCAATCAGGGCGGCACTCACGAGACAGGGCGCCAGACCTGGGGCCACAGCATGGTGATCGATCCTTGGGGTCGGGTGCTGGCGAGCAAAGAGTGCGGACGCGGCACAGTGCTGGCGAAGATGGAGCCCGGGCTTATCGACGAATTGAAACGCACCATGCCGGTGTTGCAACACGCGAGGCTGCTGTGATGGTGTGGAGGATCTGGGGTGGATGTAATTCAGTGTGATAGTCAAGAGTGGCTCTCTTTGAGCCACTCTCAGCAGGAGGCCGTCATTGGCCTGCTGGATCGCGTCTGGCCACCGTTGCCTAGCGAGGTTGCCAGCGTAACTCCGCTGCATAACCCCGACCTTTCCCCGGTGTCGTTTCGCTTGCTAGATGGGGACGAACTTGTGGCGTATGGCGCTGTCCTGAGTCAGCGCGTGACGGTGGCTGGGCAGGTCTATTTGGCACAGGGATTAAGTTGCGTAGCTTGTGAGCCGCGGTTACAAGGGAAGGGATTTGGGCGGCGTATTGTGGCCGAGGCGACCGCATGGATGAACCACTCGGGAGCTGATATTGGCATTTTCACCTGTGATCCAGAATTGGTGCCATTTTATAGCCAGTATGGGTGGGTCGAGGCGCCGGGTGTGTTGCTCTGCGGTAGCCTGGATAGTACGGCCATCAACAGTGCGGATGCAGGCAAGCGGGTGTTGCTGCAACTATGGTCAACACGCGCTAAGGCCAATGAGTCTGATTTTGGGCAGGTCAAAATCGACCTTGGTCTGCCCATCGGCGAGTTTTGGTGATCCGGGTGACCTCGGATGAATTATGCGAGAGTGGAGAAGAAGATTGAGTCTATTGAGCCAGGTTAGTGCCTCCCTGTTGGCCCCGAACGATCTCGACGAAGGGCGCCTGCAGCAGCTGCTCGGCAGCCTGATGAGCCATCAGGTGGAGTTCGGCGATCTCTATTTCCAGCGCAGCTGGCACGAGTCCTGGATGCTGGAAGATGGCATCGTCAAGGATGGCAGCTACAACATCGATCAGGGGGTCGGGGTGCGCGCCGTCAGCGGCGAGAAGACTGGCTTCGCCTACTCGGACGAGCTGAGCCTGCTGGCGCTGCAACAGTCGGTGACTGCCGCCCGCGGCATCGCCGCTGCCGGTGCTCACGGCAAGGTGAAGGCGTGGGCTCGCACCGAAGCGAACCTGCTCTATCCGGCCATGGATCCGCTGCAGACCCTCGACAAGCATCAGAAGATCGCCCTGCTGGAGCAGATGGACAAGTTCGCCAGAAGTCTGGACCCTGCCATCAATCAGGTGATGGCCTCCATCAGCGGTGTTTATGAAGAGATCCTGGTGGCCGCCACCGATGGCACCCTGGCTGCCGATGTGCGTCCGTTGGTGCGCTTGTCGGTGACCGTGATCGCCGAGAAGGGGGATCGCCGCGAGCGTGGCAGTGCCGGTGGCGGTGGCCGCTTCGGCTACGACTGGTTCCTCGAACTGGACGGGCTGGAGAGCCGCGCCTTTGGCTATGTGCGCGAAGCGGTGCGGCAGGCACTGGTCAACATGGAGGCCATCGATGCGCCAGCCGGTACCATGCCGGTGGTGCTCGGTGCTGGCTGGCCCGGCGTGCTGCTGCACGAGGCGGTGGGCCACGGTCTGGAGGGGGACTTCAACCGCAAGGGATCTTCTGCGTTTGCTGGCCGCATTGGCGAGCAAGTGGCATCAAAGCACTGCACCATCGTCGATGATGGCACTCTGCCGGGTCGGCGCGGCTCAGTCAGCATAGATGACGAGGGGACGCCGGGCGGTTACAACGTGCTGATCGAAAACGGCATCCTCAAGGGCTACCTGCAGGACAAGCAGAACGCCCGCCTGATGGGCGTGCCGCTCACCGGCAACGGTCGCCGCGAATCCTACGCCGCCATGCCGATGCCGCGCATGACCAACACCTACATGCTGGCGGGTCAGTACGATCCGGCGGAGATCATCGCCTCGGTGAAGAAGGGCATTTATGCCCCCAACTTCGGTGGCGGTCAGGTGGACATCACCTCCGGCAAGTTTGTCTTCTCCGCCTCCGAGGCCTACCTCATCGAGGATGGCAAGATCACTGCCCCCATCAAGGGCGCGACCCTGATCGGCAATGGCCCCGAAGCGATGAGCCAGGTCTCCATGGTGGGCTGCGATCTTGCGCTGGATCGCGGTGTCGGCATCTGCGGCAAGGAGGGGCAGAGCGTACCGGTCGGTGTCGGCCAACCCACCCTCAAACTGGATCAGCTCACCGTGGGTGGCACTTCGTAGGTTCGGGTTAGCCGCGTAGCGGCGTAACCCGACGCAATCAAACCCCGGCCATGTGCCGGGGTTTTGCTATTTAGCGGATGGTAGACAACAAAAAGCCCCGGTCGGTGGAGCGGGGTTGGCGGGATATTCGGTATCAATTGACCGAGATGGCGCGGGCGTCGATGAAGTAACGGATCTTGCCTTGTTTATCGATCTGGATTTTGGCGATTAGCCGCTCTTGCTGCCTGTATTCCCACAGCTGCTCTACGTTGGCAAGGGCTGGATTGGTTATGCCGAGCACGTTCAGGTATTCGTGAAACAGGCTATGACTGCCGATTTCGGTCAGCATCTTGGTCATCGGGATACTCTTCTGAAGTAAGGGTGTTCGCTAGCCAAGATAGCTGTGTTGAGCTGAATGCGCGCTGTACAAAAAACAGGCAGGCGGATGGTCGCTTGTCATCAGCACAATGATGGGATCTGCCGTTGAGCGCGGTATCGCAGACAACAAAAAGCCCCGGTCAGTTGGCCGGGGCTGGCGGAGTAATCAGTATCAGTTGACGGAGATGGCGCGGGCGTCGATGAAGTAACGGGCGTTACCCAGTTTGTCGATCTGGATTTTGGCAACCAGCTGTTCTTGATCTTTATATTCCCAGTGCTGTTCGATCTTGGCGAGAGATGGGCTCGCAATCCCCACCACGTTCAGGTATTCGTGAAACAGGCTATGGCTTCCTATTTCGGTCAGCATCTTATCCATCTGCATACTCTCCTGAAATTGAGTGGGTATTCACCAACAAACCTATCAGCGTCCGTCTGAATATAGTCTGTATGAAAAACAAGCTAACTCATCTGTGTGTCAATAACATGATCAGGAACAAGATCAGTGCAGATCGCCAGGGACTTTTTGATAGCGTTTTCAATCAGCGCTGGCGGGCTTCTGCGGCAACTGATCAAACGCGCTGGAAACCTGCGGTAGCGCCGGTGTGGTTTGCACGGCCTGGCCGCCGTGGAAGACCGGATCTTGTGCCACTTCCTTGATGCCATTGATACAAAATTGCATGCCCATGCAAACCAGCAGGAAACCCATGATGCGGGTCATGGCGTCGATGCCGGTGGCGCCAAGGATCTTGCAGACCGGATCCGCCAGCTTGAGGACGCCCCAGCTGATCAGGCTCATCAGGGCAAAAGCAGTGATCATGGCGCCATAGATGGTGAGGCGGTTGTACTCGCCGGGTAGCTCCGCAATCTGGGCGGCACCGCTGATCACCAGCGCCATAGTGCCCGGCCCGCACATGCTGGGCATGGTGAGCGGCACAAAGGCGATGCTCTGGTTGATATCGACTCCGCTTTGCTGGCTGGGGGCGGGGAACAGCATGCGAAAGCCGATGAAGCCGATGATGAGGCCACCGGCCAGTCGCAAGCCCGGGATGGAGATCCCGAACAGATCCAGAATCGAGGATCCGATAAAGAAGGTGATGCAGAGGGTGCAGAACAGATAGATGGCGGCCAGGTTGACCTGACGGCGCACATGTTCGCGCGACATCCCCTTGCTCAGCCCCAGCAGCAGGGTGGCAGTGGTGGGCGGATTGACCATGGGCAGCAGCGCCAGCAAGGCGAGGAAGACGACCTGAAAAAACATGTTGAGCCTCGGATAACAGAGATGGATGGGGAGCCTTGAATCAGGTGCTCGCCTGACTCAAGAGGGAGGCTATCTTATGTTGGCCAGAGTGAACACAAGCCGTACAACAATTTCTGATTAACCCGAGGTTGGCTGGCCACCGGGATGGGGTAAACCTGCCGGTTGCGGCGGGTTCACTTGCGCAGGCTGAGGGGGGCATCCTGTCTGACCAGATAAGGGGATCCGTATCGCGGTCGTGCGGGTCGTCCGGATGTGTCCTGCAGTAGAAAAAAACAGCCCAGCAAGGCAGGCTTGCTGGGCTGTAGGTCAGACAGACCTCCTGGTAGAGGAGTGTCTGTCGCGCGCAGTACGCCGTATTAGAGGGCGGCGATCTCGGCTTGCTGGGCTTCCAGCTTGGTCAGCTGGAGACGGTAATCTTCCAGCTTCTCGCGCTCTTTGGCGATGACCGCTTCCGGCGCCTTGGCGACGAAGGCTTCGTTGCCAAGTTTGCCTTCGATACGGCCACACTCACCAACCAGCTTGGCCACTTCTTTGGCCAGACGGGCCAGCTCGGCGTCCTTGTCGATGAGACCGGCCATCGGGATCATCAGCTCGGTGGCACCGATCAGCTTCTTCACTGACAGGGGGGCCACTTCACCGTCCGCCAGCACGCGGATAGACTCCAGACGGGCCAGGGACTTGAGGAAGGCCTCGTTGTCACCGGCGCGCTGGGCATCTTTGGCATCGCACTTGAGCAGCACGTTCAGACCGACGCTGGGTGCTACGTTCACCTCGGCACGAATGTTACGCACCCCTTCGATGAACTCCTTCACCCACTCCTGATCCGCCATGGCGGTTTCGTCCACCTTGGCGGCGTCGAATTCCGGGAAGGCCTGAATCATGATGGTGTCGGCGTGCACGCCAGCCAGCGGTGCCACCGATTTCCAGATGGTCTCGGTGATGAACGGGATGATCGGGTGCGCCAGACGCAGCAGGGTTTCAAGGACGCTGACGAGGGTGTGGCGGGCAGCGCGCTGCTCAGCCTCGGAACCCTTGCCCAGTACCGGCTTGGTCAGCTCCAGATACCAGTCACAGAACTGGTTCCAGATAAATTCGTACAGCACGCCAGCGGCGATATCGAAACGATAGGTATCGAGGGCGGTACGGAAGTCACGGATGGCCACTTGCAGCTGGGACTGGATCCAGCGATCCGCCAGGCTGAACTGCATTTCGCCACCGGCAAAACCGCAATCCTGATCTTCGGTGTTCATCAGCACATAGCGGGAGGCGTTCCACAACTTGTTGCAGAAGTTGTTGTAGCCGTCCAGGCGCTTCATGTCCCAGTTGATGTCACGACCGGTAGAGGCCAGCGCTGCCAGCGTGAAGCGCAGGGCGTCGGTACCGTGTGCATCGATCCCTTCCGGGAACTGCTTGGCGGTACGCTTGCCGATCTTCTCGGCCATCTGCGGCTGCATCATGTTGCCGGTGCGTTTCTCCAGCAGATCTTCCAGCGAGATGCCGTCGATCATGTCGAGGGGATCCAGCACGTTGCCCTTGGACTTGGACATCTTCTGGCCTTCTTCGTCACGGATCAGGCCAGTGATGTAAACGGTCTTGAACGGGACTTGCGGCTGGCCGTTTTCGTCCTTGATGAAATGCATGGTCATCATGATCATCCGGGCAATCCAGAAGAAGATGATGTCGAAGCCGCTCATCAGTACATCGGTAGGGTGGAAGGTCTTGAGTGCTTCGGTGTTGTTCGGCCAGCCCAGGGTGGAGAAGGTCCACAGGGCGGAGCTGAACCAGGTGTCGAGCACGTCTTCGTCCTGACGCAGGGTGGTCACGGACGGGATGCTGTGCTTGGCACGCACTTCCGCCTCGTCACGGCCCACGTAGACATTGCCGGCGTCGTCATACCAGGCCGGGATGCGGTGGCCCCACCACAGCTGACGGGAGACGCACCAGTCCTGAATGTCGCGCATCCAGGAGAAGTACATGTTTTCGTACTGCTTAGGCACGAACTGGATACGGCCATCTTCCACCGCTTCGATGGCGGTCTTGGCCATCGGTGCCACGCGCACGTACCACTGGTCGGTCAGCATCGGCTCGATGGGCACGCCGCCGCGATCGCCGTAGGGTTGTTGCAGTACGTGATCCTTGATTTCGGCCAGCAGGCCCAGCTCGTCCAGCTTGGCCACGATGGCTTTGCGGGCAGCGAAGCGCTCCAGACCGGCGAACTCGGCTGGCAGGGCGGCGTCGTAGGCGGTGCAAGGGTTGCCGTTGGTGTCGACCACTTCGGCCTCGGCACGCACATGGGCGTCCAGAGTGAAGATGTTGATCATCGGCAGGCTGTGGCGCTTGCCCACTTCGTTATCGTTGAAGTCGTGGGCCGGGGTGATCTTCACGCAACCGGTGCCCTTCTCCATGTCGGCGTGTTCATCGGCGACGATGGGGATCAGACGGTTCACCAGCGGCAGCAGGATGTGCTGGCCGATCAGCGCCTTGTAGCGCGGGTCTTCCGGGTTCACTGCCACGGCGGTATCGCCCAGCATGGTCTCCGGACGAGTGGTGGCGACGATCAGGTGATCCTGACCTTCGGCGGTCTTGGCGCCGTTGGCCAGCGGATAACGAAGGTGCCACATGTGGCCCTTTATCTCGCGGTTTTCCACTTCCAGATCGGAGATGGCGGTGTTGAGTTTCGGATCCCAGTTCACCAGACGCTTGCCGCGGTACATCAGGCCATCTTCGTAAAGACGGACAAACACTTCCTGCACGGCGGCGGAGAGACCCTCATCCATGGTGAAGCGCTCGCGCTCCCAATCCACCGAGTCGCCCAGACGGCGCATCTGGCGGGTGATGGTGCCACCAGACTCTTCCTTCCACTGCCAGATCTTGTCGATGAAGGCATCACGGCCGTAATCGTGACGGGTTTTGCCCTCTTCTGCAGCGATCTTGCGCTCAACCACCATCTGGGTGGCGATACCGGCGTGGTCGGTACCTGACTGCCACAGGGTGTTTTTGCCCTGCATGCGGTTGTAGCGGATCAGGGTGTCCATCAGGGTCTGCTGGAAGGCGTGACCCATGTGCAGGCTGCCGGTGACGTTCGGCGGCGGGATCATGATGCAGTAGGAGTCTTTGCTGGTGTCGCCGTGGGGCTTGAAGTAACCCTGGGATTCCCAGTGCTGATAGAGCGCCTGTTCGATGGCATTGTGATTAAAAGTCTTTTCCATGGTCTCGCCGTAATCTGGATGGATGGAGTCTGGTGTTGATTGTTTTTTAGATCAATAGCTTGCAGTCAGGGCTGCGCCGGATCCGGTGCGGCAATGACGGGCTGCTCCCTCATCTCGAGGGTATGACCTGCCTGGCGATAGTGCTTGTAGCGCTCGCGGGCTTGCTGCTTTTGTGTTTCATCAGTGGGGACAAAATCTACCACTTGAGCGAAGTGTCCTGCAAACAAAGGTGTCTGTCTGGCCAGATTGATGAGGCGGGCATAGCGCCGTTTCGGCGGCTGATAGCCAATTTCCACCGGGGCCATGCCGCTTTCGCCCTGCAGTTGATGTGGCACGAAGCGCTCCGGTGGCAGTTGCCACAGCAGCTCGTCGAGGCGCAGGGCCTGGGCTTCATCGTCACACAACAGATAGAGATGGCCCGCGCCCCACGACTCGGCCGCCAGGGTACAGGCGAGCCGCTCGACCGCCGAGGCCTGTGCGTCATCCGGTTCGTTCATCAGGTAAAAGGTCACTTGGCTCATCAGGTGGATCCCGTTTTGCGGTGACGGACTATTGACCGCCGCAGAGGCTGACGGGGGATTTTCCCGTCTGCATCTCACTGAAACAACAATGAAACAAGGAAGAGGCAGGCCTCTTCCTTGTGGTTCAGGGTAACGCCAACCCTTCCGATGCAGCCATCGGAAGGGGCAGGGGAGTTACTCTTTCTCTTCGATATCCACGCCAGCCCTGTTCAGCAGGAACTGGGTCAGCAGGGGCACCGGACGACCGGTGGAGCCTTTATCCTTGCCACTCTTCCAGGCGGTCCCTGCGATATCCAGGTGGGCCCAGTTGTACTTCTTGGTGAAGCGTGACAAGAAGGCGGCTGCGGTGATGGTACCGGCCGGACGACCGCCGATGTTGGCCATATCGGCAAACGGGCTGTCGATCTGCTCTTGATACTCGTCAAACAGCGGCAGACGCCAGGCGCGATCGCCAGCCTGCTCGGAGGCGTTGAGCAGCTCGTGGGCCAGCGGGTTGTGGTTGGCCAGCAGACCCGAGGTGTGGTGACCCAGCGCGATGACGCAGGCACCGGTCAGGGTTGCCACGTCGATCACGGTCTCCGGATCGAAGCGGTCGACATAGGTCAGCGCATCACACAGCACCAGACGACCTTCCGCATCGGTGTTGAGCACTTCGATGGTCTGGCCGGACATGGAGGTGAGGATGTCACCTGGGCGATAGGCGTTGCCACCGGGCATGTTTTCGCAGCCAGCCAGCACACCGATGACGTTGATCGGCAGTTGCAGCTGGGCCAGCGCATGCATGGTACCCAGCACGGAGGCGGCGCCACCCATGTCGTATTTCATCTCGTCCATGCCATCGGCCGGCTTGATGGAGATGCCGCCGGAGTCAAAGGTCAGACCCTTGCCGACCAGCACGATGGGCTTGGCATCGGCGTTGCCCTTGTATTCGATGATGGCCATCATGGCTTCGTTATCGGAACCACGGGCCACCGCCAGATAGGAGTTCATGCCGAGTTCGGCCATCTCCTGCTCACCGATCACTTTGGTGGTGATGTTGTCGAAGGCATCAGCCAGACGACGGGCCTGGGAGGCCAGATAAGCCGGATTGCAGATGTTGGGCGGCATGTTCGCCACATCACGACAGACCCGCACACCCTTGGCTACTGCCAGACCGTGGGCGATGGCTTTTTCACCAATGGTCAGTTCCCGACGCGTCGACACGTTGAATACCAGCTTGCGCAGCGGGCGACGTGGTTCGGCTTTGTTGGTCTTGAACTGATCGAAACTGTAGAGGCCCGCCTTGGTGGTTTCTACCGCCTGGCGCACCTTCCAATAGGTATCCCGGCCCTTGACGTGCAACTCGGTCAGGAAGCAGACCGCTTCCATTGAGCCGGTTTCGTTCAGGGTGGTGATGGTCTTGTTGATGATCTGCTTGTACTGGCGTTCGTCGAGTTCCCGCTCCTTGCCGCATCCGACCAGCAGTACGCGCTCGCTGAGCACGCCCGGTACTTGATGCAGCAGCAGCATCTGGCCTGGTTTCCCTTCCAGGTCGCCACGGCGCAGCAGCGAACTGATATAGCCATCGCTGATCTTGTCCAGTTGTTCGGCAACCGGAGAGAGGCGACGAGGCTCGAATACGCCGACCACGACGCAGGCGCTACGTTGCTTCTCAGGACTGCCACTCTTTACACTGAACTCCATGGAATCTCCTACATCCTAAAGACAAAAGGCACCTTTTATTGAATAATGCGGTGCTTGTTGGGGTATCAGAGGCGGAGCGAACAGCCACAGGCTCCGCAGTTCAAACTGGTAAAAATCCAATATACGGCCCTATTTTTCAGGCATTCGACTAAAAACACAAGTTTACTTGGGAATGACTGTGATCGTATTCCGATATTTGTTCAGGGAAACCCTGAAAACCCAGCTGGCAGTGCTCTTCGTATTGCTGCTTATCTTTGTCAGCCAACAATTTATCAAGATTATCGGTGATGCCGCCGATGGTGAGGTACCGACACGGCTGGTATCTACCTTGTTGCTGCTCAACTTGCCCAATATGGCGCTGTTGATGCTGCCAATCAGTCTCTTTTTAGCCATCTTGTTTGCCCACGGGCGTCTCTATGCCGAAAGCGAGATGACGGTGATGCATGCGGTGGGTTTCAGTCACCGTTTCGTGATGCGCAGCGCCATGCTGCTGGCGTTGCTGACTGCTGCCGTCGCCGCCTTCAACACCGGCTGGATCGCCCCGCAAGCCAAGGAGCGGGAGTATCAGGTGATCGACGAGTTCAAGGCGGATCCGGGGATCTCCTTCCTGCAGGCAGGCCGCTTTATGGAGCTCGACAAGGGGCGCCTGGTTGCCTATATCCAGGATTTGAACGAAAACGGTTCAAAACTGCAGAAAATCTTCGTATTGCAACGGGCGGAGGGAAACAATCCCCCCTCTGTGGTGGTGGCGACCGAAGGGGTGGTGACAGTCGATGAGAACGGTCTGCAGTGGCTGACCCTCAAAGATGGCTCCCGCTACGAGGGGAACTTCTCCGGCAAGCAGTTCCAGGTCTCCGATTTTAGCGAATATGGTCTGGTGATCCGCCAGCAAGAGCTGGAGCATTCCAACCGCAAGGCGGCGGCTAAACCGACTCTGGAGCTGTTCGGTACTCAGGACAACGCCATGATGGCGGAGCTGCAGTGGCGTCTGTCGCTGCCCCTCTCCATTCCGGTGCTGACTCTGCTGGTGGTACCGCTGGCGCGGGTTAACCCCCGTCAGGGGCGCTATGCCAAACTGCTGCCGGCCATCATGCTCTATCTCTCTTACTTCCTGCTGCTCAGCGCCGCCCGCTCGGCCATCGACAGCGGTCGTTTGCCCTACTGGCCGGGGATGTTCCTGGTGCCGCTCGGTTACCTGCTGTTGATCGGCTTGCCCCTCAATGTGCAAGGTACCAGCTGGTGGAACGGGGTGAAGGGCCGTTATTTCAACAGAAAATCAGCATGATGCTGCAACATAGGAACTTCTGCTGATGTTTGGCATTCTCGACAGATATATCGGTAGGGTCATTTTCATGTCGATCCTGCTGTGCGAAATCACGCTGGTTGGCCTTGCGGCGCTCATCAAGTATGTGGAGCAGCTCAAGTCGGTCGGTGATGGCAACTATGACATGATCAATGCCCTCTACTATGTGCTGCTCTCCATGCCCAAGGAGGCGGTGCTGTTCTTCCCGCTGGCGGCGTTGCTTGGCGGCCTGATCGGTTTAGGCCAGCTGGCGACCAGCTCCGAGCTGGTAGTGATGCAGGCTGCGGGCCGCTCCAAGATCAGTATCGTGATGGCCGCGCTCAAGACTGCCATTCCGCTGATGCTGCTGGTGGGGCTGATGGGCGAGTACGTGGCCCCCATCGCCAAACGGATGGCGGATGATATCCGTGCCGGTGCCATCTCCGAGGGGCGATTGACGGTCTCTGCCTACGGGGTGTGGGCTCGCGATGGCAACAACTTCGTCAATATCAACGGGGTGCGCAATGATGGTGCTCTGACCGGTATCACCCTCTATCGCTTTACCCCCGAGCGCAAGTTGATCGATGTGGTACAGGCGCAAGAAGGGGTGTTTGACCAGCACCACTGGTTGCTCAAACAGACCCTGGTCACTCGCTTCGACGACCCTGCGCAAATCAACAGCGAGCAGCATGCCCAGATGGAGTGGAACTCCGAGCTGACCCCCAAACAGCTGGGGGTGGTGAGTATCGACCCTGAAAATCTCTCGGTCTCAGGCCTGCGTGACTACATAGGTTATCTGGACGCCAACAAGCAAGATGCCGGTCGTTACAAGCTGGAGATGTGGCGCAAGCTGTTGTCACCGCTCTCGGTGGTGGCGATGATCCTGCTGGCCTCCTCGTTCATCTTCGGCCCGCTACGCTCGGTGAGCATGGGGGCGCGGATGCTGATGGGGATCATGACCGGTTTCGCCGTCTATGTCAGCGATCGGGTATTTGGTCCCGTCAGTCTGGTCTACGCGGTGCCGCCAATCCTGGCTGCCGTCGCCCCCAGCCTGCTGTTTGGCGGTATCTCTTTCTACATTCTCAGTCGCAAGCAGTAAGCCGTGGCGCGGCCATGCAAAGAGGGCACCTTTTGGTGCCCTCTTTCGTTGTTACATTGCTTCGGAATTACTTGTTTAGCAGTTCCAGATTCTCTTGCTTGCTCAACACAATCACTTCGCACTCGGCCCAGATATCCTGAAACGCTCGCGGGCGCTTGCGGTTGAACAGGCACATCAGGTTGCCCAGACCAAAGGCGGCGGTGGCGAGGCGGATCAGCGCCTGAGTGACGCGGATATGACTGCCATCCTCGTTCTGAATGCGTAGCCGCCAGGCACGCATGCCGATGGTCTGGCCGGCGCGGGTCCAGAACCAGGTGTAGAAACCGCAGACAACGAAGGCGAGCCACAGGGTATAGATCAGGCTCAGGGGGTGGCGGGTCAGCAACCAGACCGTATCTTCGCCTGCGGGGACGCTGGCCATACCGCTGACCAGCAGCAGTTTTGCCACTGCCATCCCGATAAAACCGGCGATGATGAGCAGGGAGGTCACGACCAGCGCATCATAGATCAGCGCGCCAATTCGTCGCAGCAGAGTGGCCGACGGGTATCGGGGGAGTGTGGGGGATTTTTGTTGGACTTGTTTAGGCTTGGCCATCGTTTTTATTCCATTAAGATGATGGCGGCATTCTATGTAACTGGCCCCGTATCGGCAAGGCGTTGAATAAATGAGCAAACGAGCGTATTCAATAGAAAAACCCCTTGCATGGCATCGCTCCATTTGTATAATCCCTCGCAGTTGCCCGGGTGGCGAAATCGGTAGACGCAGCGGATTCAAAATCCGCCGATGAATAATCGTGTCGGTTCGAGTCCGACCCCGGGCACCATCAAATTCAATGACAAAAGGCCATCCTAGCGGATGGCCTTTTGTTTTTCTGTGCTCCTGTAGCGGCAGGTTTCTCGATGAGCAGGTTGGCATGGGTGTATGGAGATGGTATTCACCTGACGCTGGCTTACATCTCCCTTTTGTTCAAATTCCAGTCCCTGCAGTGGTGCTGCCGGGTAATGATTGATGCGCGGTGTTGCACGGGATGAGGGAGAGGCAAAAGGACCAAGGGCGGTAGCCCGCCATGGTGAGGGTGAGTGGAGCGGTAATATCAGCTGGCGGTCGCCCCACTCGGGGCTGTTTTATTTTGTAGCTTTTGCTGATAGCGCAGGTCTTCTTCTATGGTGACCACCACTTCCAGTGGCTTGCCGGATCGGAATACCGAGATAGTCAGTTTGGTGCCAGGGCGGCTTTCGACAATCTTGTCCATGGCACTGCGCACGCCGTTGATGGCTTCTCCATCGATCTTGAGCAGCACATCTCCTCGCTGCAGACCACCTTTGGCCGCCGGGCCGTTGGGATCCAGACTCTCAACCACCAGACCGCGCAGGTCGCCGAGGTTCATCATCCGCGCGACGATTGGATTGATCTCGACGCTGGAGACCCCGAGATAACCGCGGATCACCCGGCCGTTGGCGATCAGTTCATCCATGATCCGTTTCGCCAGCCGGTAGGGGATGGCGAAGCTGATGCCGTAGCTCTCCTGATTACCGTTGAGGTGATAGGTGGCGGTGTTGATGCCGACCAGATCGCCACGGCCGTTGACCAAGGCGCCACCCGAGTTCCCCTCGTTGATGGCCGCATCGGTCTGCAGCAGGTCCTGACGGCCATTGCTGTCTGGGCCCATGCTGGAGAGGCCGGTACGGCCGGTGGCGCTGATGATGCCCTGGGTAATGGTTTGGCCGACGTTATAGGGATTACCGATGGCAAGCACCACATCCCCCACTTCTGGCAGCCGTTCCGGGTCTTGCGGGATCACCGGCAGGTCATCTGATTCGATATAGAGCACTGCGAGATCGGTGAGCTGATCGGTGCCGACCAGTTCGGCACTGAACACCCGGCCATCTTGCAGTGCCACTATGACCTGATCGGCATCGGCAATGACGTGGTAGTTGGTCAGCACATAGCCGCGCTGGTTCATGATGACACCGGACCCCAGCCCCTGTGGGCGCAGCTCTCCCTGATTGCCCTGATTGGGGGCAAAGCTGCGAGTATAGATGTTAACGACGGCTGGACCTGCCCGATGGGCGGCGTAAGAGAAGCTTAATTCACGGGCATTGGTGATGATGCCGGGCAGTTGGGCACCACCGCGAAAATGGGGAAACAGCAGCAACAGCAGCGCAGCGACGGTCAAACCAAAACCGACAGACTTGCCCAAGTAACTGACTAAAGGGGGGATTTTCATTTGATTCTCATCCGGACAGGCAGCGGGCAGAGAATAACACTATCAATGGATAAAAATCACCCGCGGCGAAGGCCGCGGGTGATGGAGGGGTTGGCGAACAACCAGCGCGCTAGCGGATCACCAGATAGAGCGAGGAGTCGCCACGCTGGATGTTCAGCGCCAGCACGTCGGGCTTGTTCTTCAGCGCCTTGGTCAGATCGCCCAGAGCGTTGATGCGCAAGCGGTTCACTCCGATGATGATATCGCCTTTCTGCAAGCCGGAGGCGGCGGCAGGTGAGCGGGGATCAATGTCTGTCACCGCAACGCCGGAGACCGGGTCAGTGGTGGTGCTGAGCTTGGCCCCTTCCAGCGCGGGGTGGAGCGCGCTGGCACGCACTTCAGTGTCATCGGCCTGTTTCAGGGTCACCTTGACACTTTGTGGCTTGCCGTCGCGGATCAGGCCCAGCTCAACTTGCTTGCCAGCGCCCATGGTGGCGATTTTGGCACGCAACTCCCCGAAGGAGCGAACCGCTTTACCATCGATGCTGATGATGATGTCACCCGCCTTGATCCCGGCTTTATCTGCCGATGATCCGGGCATGACCTGATTAACGAAGGCGCCATCCTTCTTGTTGTAACCGAAGGTCTTGGCGATGTCGGAGGTCAACTCGGTGCCGGTAATGCCCAGCTGGCCACGTCGTACTTCGCCGAACTTGACGATCTGCTCGGTGAGATCCCGCACCATATTGGACGGGATGGCAAAGCCGATACCGATGTTGCCACCA
This sequence comes from Aeromonas sp. EERV15, assembly GCF_900079845.1. Lineage (NCBI taxonomy): Bacteria > Pseudomonadati > Pseudomonadota > Gammaproteobacteria > Aeromonadales > Aeromonadaceae > Aeromonas > Aeromonas sp. EERV15. The sequence goes on from NZ_FKKY02000012.1 coordinate 93,314, forward strand.
TTCGGACCCAGGATCGCGGTGTTGATGCCGATCAGCTCGCCACGCAGGCTGAGCAGGGCTCCGCCCGAGTTGCCGGAGTTGATGGCCGCATCGGTCTGGATGAAGTTCTCCAGATTTTCGATGTTGAGGCCGCTACGGCCCAGTGCGCTGACGATCCCCGAGGTCACGGTCTGACCCAGACCAAAGGGATTGCCGATCGCCAGGGCATAGTCACCGACCCGCAGTTCGTCTGAGTCGGCAAACTTGATCTGCACCAGATCCTCGGCCTTGATTTGCAGCAGGGCGATATCTGACTGCTTGTCTTCGCCGATCTTCTTGGCCGCATATTCACGACCATCCTTGAGGTTTACCTTGATCTCGTCCGCCTCGTGAACCACGTGGGCGTTAGTGATCACATAACCTTTCTTGGCATCGACGATGACACCTGAGCCCAGCGCCTGGAACGGCTGCTCGCTCACCTGCTCATCGGGCATGTTGGGGCCGAAGAAGAATTTGAACTGTTCTGGCAGGCGTTGGCGGGTAATTTTTTTGCCAGAGACCGAGATATTGACCACCGCCGGAGTGACCTGTTCGAGAACCGGCGCCAGGCTTGGCATCTCCTGATTTGAACCTAACAGGGAAGGCAGAGCAGCCTGTGCAGGAGCCGCAGACATGGCGATACCGACACTGAGGGCTAGCACACTGAGCAAGGAAAGAGGTTTACGCATATGAAAAACAGCTCCCAGAAAAAGTTGCGTTGCAATCGTCAAGGTCAGACCACGGGAGTAGTCGATTAGTTCCTCGAGGAACTAGTTTGGTTGTTTGAGCAGCCCGGAAGAGGCGCCCGCATAGTCACGAGGCGGAATACTCGGCTCGTCGACCACTTTTGCTGGAGTTTCTTCTACCAGTGACTCACGAAATAGCGGTTCCTGTGCTTTGGCCAGGAATTTGCTCTGCTCTGCCATGTGGCGATAGAGGCTCTGATATTGCTCGGCAAGTTGCTCCATCAGCGCAGCGCTATCGGCGAAGTGGGTGTTGATTTGGCCCTGGTAACTTTCGAGCTCCTTGTGGGCCTTTTTCAGCTCCTGTTCCAGGCGACCGGCATCACGGCTACGTACCGAAAAACGACCGAGGATGATACCGATAATCAAGGCTGCGACAGCCAGCAGGATCCCAGTTAACAGACTCATAGATGCTCCTTTTTACAGCTAAAACAGTATGGGTTTATGCGGTTGGCAAAACCGCCATGCCTTGATGGCACTATACCGTGCGTCCTGAGGCCGTGATACCATTTTGTCCTCTATTCAGGGACTTGGAGAGGCGTTCAGGGATGACACCGCAGGAAAAATACCAGCAGGATCTGCTGCGCCTCGGCCTTGTGGCCGACCCCGCGCAGGGGATGGCGATCAGCAGGCTGGAGCGACTGTATCAGGATTTGCAGCGGAGCCCGACTCCGACCAGATCCCGCGGGCTGTTTGGCTGGTTGCAAAAGCCCACGCCACCGGAGCCTGTCCTTGGTATCTATATGTGGGGTGGAGTGGGTAGAGGCAAGACCTGGCTGATGGATACTTTTTTCGACAGTTTGCCGGGGACGCGCAAGATGCGCAGCCATTTCCACCGTTTCATGCACCGGATCCATGATGAACTTCAAGGGTTGAGCGGCCAACCTGATCCACTCAAACTGGTCGCCAGCAAGCTTGCCAGCGAGACAGACATCATCTGTTTCGACGAATTTTTTGTCTCCGATATCACCGATGCCATGTTGCTTGGCACCCTTTTTCAGGAGCTGTTTGGCCACGGTGTGGTGCTGGTTGCTACGTCAAATATTCCGCCGCAGGATCTCTATCGCAACGGGCTGCAGCGAGCCCGTTTTCTGCCGGCTATCGCGCTTATCGAGCGCCATTGCGAGATACTTAACGTGGATGGTGGCGTCGATTATCGCTTGCGCACGCTGGAGCAGGCCGAGATTTACCACTGTCCGTTGGATGTGCGGGCGAAAAGCAATCTTGATCACTATTTTCAGCAATTAACCGGTGGAAACGAAGCCCGCGAGGGGGGCGTTGAGATCAATCATCGTCAGTTGACGTCACTGGGGATCGGTGAAGGGGTGATCTACATGGAGTTCGAGCAACTTTGTTGTACTCCCCGTTCCCAGAACGACTATATCGAATTGGCCAGACTGTTTCATACCGTCCTGCTGGCCAATGTGCAGCCAATGGGAAATGGCACGGATGACGCGGCCCGCCGCTTTATTGCTATGGTCGACGAGTTCTACGAACGGCACGTTAAACTCATCATATCGGCTGCGGTTCCCATGACAGAACTCTATGGTGAAGGGCTACTGAATTTCGAATTCAAACGCTGTCTTTCGCGGCTTCAGGAAATGCAATCGCACGAATACCTTGCCAGAGAGCACCTTCCTTAGTCACAATACCGCGCCTGCCAGTCGGATGGGCATCTGCGGCAGGTAGGGCTGGGCGAGATTTGCTAGTGTCATGGCAGTGAAATTAGCAGGTGATATTTAAGGCAACTTCACTTATAATCGCCCGGCCCACGTTACAGCTGTCGATAAGACAGCGACACTTTAAGCTTTACTTGTATTCGAAGGGGTACAGGTAGGCCATCGTTTGTTGTTTGTGGGAGAGCCCCCATAAGCAATTGGGTCTGTAACAGGTAATTGGGTTTAACTTAATGAAAACTTTCGTTGCCAAGCCAGAAACCGTAAAACGTGACTGGTACATTGTGGACGCAGAGGGTAAAACTCTGGGTCGTATCGCAACCGAGATCGCTTCTCGTCTGCGTGGTAAGCACAAAGCTGAATATACTCCGCACGTTGACACCGGTGATTACATCATCGTTGTAAACGCTGAGAAGGTACATGTAACCGGTAAGAAATTTACCGATAAAATCTACCATTCTCACTCCGGTTTCCCGGGTGGTATCAAGTCAATCAGCTTCGACAAGCTGATCAAGCGTAAGCCGGAAATGGTAATCGAAGCTGCTATCAAAGGTATGCTGCCGAAGGGTCCTCTGGGCCGTGCCATGTTCCGTAAACTGAAAGTTTACGCAGGCGCCGAGCATGCTCATGCTGCTCAGCAACCTCAAGTACTGGATATCTAATCGGGAACTGGCAACATGGCAGAAAATCAATACTACGGTACCGGCCGTCGCAAAAGCTCCACTGCTCGCGTATTTATCAAAGCGGGTAGCGGTAAAATCATCATCAACCAGCGCTCCCTGGAGCAATACTTTGGCCGTCCGACTGCCCGCATGGTAGTTCGTCAGCCGCTGGAACTGGTTGAGATGACCGAGAAACTGGATCTGTACATCACCGTTAACGGTGGTGGCATCTCTGGTCAAGCTGGTGCGATCCGCCACGGTATTACTCGTGCTCTGATGCAGTACGACGAAACCCTGCGTGCCGAACTGCGTAAAGCTGGCTTTGTTACTCGTGATGCCCGTAAGGTTGAGCGTAAGAAAGTTGGTCTGCACAAAGCTCGTAAGCGTCCGCAGTACTCCAAGCGTTAATTCGCTGCTGGTACTCGCTCTTTCGAGTGTCAAAAAAGCCTGGCAATTGCCAGGCTTTTTTATTGGTAAAATTACCGACATCAATGCTAACCACGCGTCACAAAAGACAAAAATTTGTTTCTTTATTGTTTTCATTGCTCACCTCTCTTTCTTGTCAACTTGTTATATTTTCTTTAAAATTTACCCTGTTTTCTGTGGCGATTGTAAATCCAGCTTCCGCCGCTGTTGTCACAGGAAAAATGGGGAACAGGGACACTATAAGAATGTGCGGAGTCCACATGGGAGAGTTTTTGGATGAGCAATGCGCCAGTTGATACCGGTCGCCGCAGATTTCTTACCTGGTCAACGGTTGCCGTTGGCGGGGTGGGAGCTGCGTTTACCGCAGTGCCGTTTATTAAATCATGGAATCCGAGTGCCAAGGCCAAAGCAGCCGGTGCGCCGGTTGAAGTCGATATCAGCAAGTTGGAACCGGGTCAGCTCATCCGTGTCGAGTGGCGAGGCAAACCTGTCTGGGTGGTGAAACGCACCAAACAGACGCTGGATGCCTTGGCTGCGCATGATGACAAGCTGCGGGATCCCTCATCTGAAGAGCCACAGCAGCCTGACTATGCCCATAACGGCTACCGATCCATCAAGCCCGAGATTTTTGTCGCTGTGGGTATTTGCACCCATCTGGGGTGTTCACCCTCGTATTTGCCGGATAACTTTGGCGAGCAGGTACAGGGAGTCACATCCGGCTTTTTCTGCCCGTGCCACGGCTCCAAATTCGACATGGCTGGTCGTGTGTTCCAGGGGGTGCCTGCACCATTGAACCTGGTCATTCCACCGTACCAATATCTTAGCGACACCACCATTCTGGTCGGTGCCGATGGCAAGGAGGCCTGACCATGTTGAGTAAACTGATGGGCTGGATCGACTACCGCTTCCCGCTCACTGCCATGTACAACGACCACATGGCCAAGTACCCGGCACCGAAAAACCTGAACTTCTGGTACTTTTTTGGCTCTCTGGCGATGTTGGTGCTGGTCAACCAGATCATCACCGGCATCTGGCTGACCATGAACTACAACCCCTCCGCCGAAGGCGCATTTGCTTCGGTTGAGTACATCATGCGGGATGTGGAGTACGGTTGGCTGTTGCGGTATATGCACTCCACCGGTGCTTCTGCCTTCTTTGTTGTGGTTTACATGCACATGTTTCGCGGCATGATTTATGGCTCATATCAGAAGCCCCGTGAACTGCTGTGGATCTTCGGCATGCTGATCTTTCTGGTGCTGATGGCGGAAGCCTTCATGGGCTATCTGCTGCCTTGGGGACAAATGTCCTTCTGGGGTGCCCAGGTCATCATCTCGTTGTTTGGTGCCATTCCGGTCATTGGTGACGATCTGACCCTGTGGATCCGTGGTGACTATGTCATTTCTGGTGCGACCCTGAACCGCTTCTTTGCGCTGCACGTCATCGCGTTGCCGCTGGTGTTGGTGATGCTGGTTGCCATGCATATTCTGGCGCTGCATGAGGTGGGTTCCAACAACCCGGATGGCATCGACATCAAGAAGCATAAGGATGAAAAAGGCTGGCCGTTGGATGCGGTGGCATTCCACCCTTACTTCACGGTGAAGGACATGATTGGCGTGGCAGGTTTCCTGTTCTTGTTCTGCGCCGTTATCTTCTTCAAGCCGGATATGTGGGGCTACTTCCTCGAGAAGCCTAACTTTGAAGTGGCCAATGGGCTGAAGACTCCAGCACACATTGCACCAGTGTGGTACTTCACGCCGTTCTACGCCATTTTGCGGGCGGTACCGGACAAATTGCTGGGTGTCGTTATGATGGGACTTTCCATTGTGGTGCTGTTTTTGCTGCCTTGGCTGGATCGCTGCAAGGTGCGTTCGGTGCGTTATCGCAGCAAGCTGCACAAGCTGAACATCGCCCAGTTTGTGGTTTGCTTCGTGATTCTGGGGATCCTCGGGGTGTTGCCGTCGACGCCGATGCTGACGCTGATTGCCCAAATTTGCACCTTGGGTTATTTCGGGTTCTTTGTCCTGCTGTTCTTCTATAGCAAGAACGAAAGCACCAAGCCGCTGCCGGAGAGGGTTACATTCAAATGAAAAGAATCATATTTGCAGTGCTGACCCTGCTGCCGTCGCTGGTGTTTGCCAATACAGGGGCAGTGCATCTGGACAAGGCTGAGTACGACTTGAGTGATAAGGCCTCCTTGCAGCGTGGTGTGACAACCTTCATGAACTACTGCGCTGGTTGCCACTCGACGCAGTATCAGCGCTACAACCGGGTTGCAGAGGATCTGGGTATTCCTGAAGAGTTGATGAGGGAAAATCTTGTTTTCACCGGCGCCAAAATCGGTGAATTAATGAAGATCTCCATGCCAGAGAAGGATGCTGCCAAGTGGTTCGGTGCACCGCCTCCCGACCTGACGCTGGTTGCCCGAGTGCGGGGGGCAGACTGGATCTATACCTATCTGCGATCCTTCTATGTTGATCCGACTCGCCCATTTGGCGTGAACAACGCCGTATTCCCGTCCGTGGGCATGCCCCATGTGCTGGAGCCGTTGCAGGGAACCCCCCGTGCCGAGTTCGCCACTCACACGGTCGACGGAGTGGAAACCCAGCAGGTTGTCAGTATCAAATCTGACGGTAATGGCGAAATGAATGATGAAGAGTATGATAAGACGGTGCTGGATCTGGTAAACTTCTTGGTCTACTCGGCTGAACCGGTACAACAGGAGCGTGAACGCATGGGCTTCTGGGTACTTGGCTTCATCGTAATCTTCTTCATCTTCACTGTGCTGTTGAAGAAGGAATTCTGGCGCGACGTTCACTAAGCGACCAGAAGTGGGTAATATAATGCACGGCAATGAAGACCAAGATGCTTCATTGCCGTTTCTGCTTTTTAATGACGGGAGGGTTCAATGGCTGTAGCTGCCAATAAGCGTTCGGTAATGACGCTGTTTTCCGGTGCCAACGATATGTTCAGCCATCAGGTGCGTATTGTCCTGGCGGAGAAGGGTGTTAGCGTGGATATCTGCCAGGTTGACCCAGCCAACCTGCCGGATGAGCTGGCCGAGCTGAACCCGTACAACACTGTACCAACCCTGGTGGATCGTGAGCTTGCTCTTTATACCTCACGCATCATCATGGAGTATCTGGACGAACGCTTCCCGCATCCGCCCCTGATGCCGGTTTATCCGGTTGCCCGTGGCAACAGCCGTCTGATGATGCATCGCATCGAGCTGGACTGGTACTCCCTGGCTGACAAGGTCATGGCCGGAACTGATGCAGACGCTGCACGCAACGAACTGCGTGATAATCTGCTGGCCATCGCCCCGATCTTTGGCGAAATGCCTTATTTCATGAGCGAAGAGTTCGGTCTGGTTGATTGCTACATGGCGCCGCTGCTGTGGCGTTTGCCGAGTCTGGGTATTGACCTCACCGGTCGTGGTGCCAAAGAGCTGAAGGCTTACATGGTTCGTTTGTTCGAACGTGAATCCTTCCAGGCATCCCTGACCGAAGCTGAACGCGAGATCCGTTCTGGCGTATGAGTAGCGAGCCAACAATGACCCCGAGCCGCCCCTATCTATTGCGGGCGTTCTTTGACTGGTTGCTGGACAATGACCTGACCCCCCATCTGGTGGTCAACGTCAACCTGCCCCATGTGATGGTACCGATGCAGTTTGCCCAGGATGGGCAGATTGTGCTGAATATCGCGCCTCGTGCCGTGATGCAATTTCACATGGACAATGATGCCATCAGCTTCAGCGCCCGCTTTGGCGGAGTATCCCAGCAGGTTTATATCCCGATGGCGGCTGTGTTGGCCATTCATGCCCGGGAGAACGGCGTGGGTACTATGTTCCCGCCCGAACCTGGTTATGATATTTGGCTGGAGCAGGCCGAGGCTCCGGTGGAGCCAGAGCCCGAACCGCCGCGTCCAAGCGGTCGTCCGACCCTGACAGTGATCAAATAAAAAACGCAGCCGATGGGCTGCGTTTTTTTATGCTGGTTGGGCTCAGTTCTGGGCGAACTCGAATGCCTTGATGACGCGTTTCACACCATCAACGTGGCGGGCAATCTCTACCGCTTGCTCCCCTTCCTGGCGGGTCACCAGCCCAATCAGGAATACTTCACTGTTTTCAGTAACGACTTTGACCTTGGCGCTGTCAAAATTCTTGGTACCGAACATGTCGGCTTTTACCTTGGAGGTGATCCAGGAGTCATTACTGCGGGTGGTCAGGCTGGCCGGTTGTCCGAGGCGCAGCTCGTTGTAGACGTGCCGTACCCCTTCGATACGACCGACAATTTTGCCTGCCTCCAGCTTGTAAACGTCAGAAGGTGTCTGGCCAACCAGCAGGACACGGCCATTGTTGCTGTAGACGCTGATCTTGCTAGTGGCGCTCATTGGCTTGTTGTCGGCCAGCTGGTTGGCGGCTTTCAACTCTATGGTCTGGTCATCCCACTGGGCACTCATGGTGCGACGATCGCCGGAAACCTTGGCGGTCCCCGCGGCACCGCCGACTACCACAGCTGCGCAGCCTTGCAGCAGCAACGAGCCAGCGACGATGCCAAGGATGAGGATCTGCTTGTTCATTGGTTCAATCTTCCTGTTGCGGGAAAAGTGTCTGGTCGATGAGATCACAGAGACAGTGCAGGGTCAACAGGTTCACTTCCAGAATGCGAGGCCGACGGGCGGAAGGGACGCGGATCTCCACATCGTTGGGCCCCAGCAGACCTGCCATCTCGCCACCGTCACCACCGCTCAGCACGACTATGGTCATGTCGCGGGAGAGAGCGGCCTCTGCGGCCTTGATCAGGCTGCGGCTGTGGCCGGAGGTGGTGATCACTACCAGAATATCGCCCGGTTGGCCCAGTGCGCGGATCTGCTTGGCATAGACCTCTTCAAAACCGTGATCGGTGGCGATGGCACTGATGGTGGCCATATCGGCGGTCAGCGCCATGCCGGGCAGGGAAGGGCGCTGGGTTTCGTAGCAGTTGACCAACTCCGAGATAAACAGTTGCGCCAGTGCGGCAGAAGGACCGTTACCGCATGCCAGCACCTTGTGGCCATTGAGCAGGCAGATGGTGATCATCTGGGCTGCCGTATGGATGGCATCCGGCAGCGCCTCGGCGGCAGCTATCTTGGTCTGGATGCTTTCGGTGTAGTTTTCTTTAATGCGGTCAGTCATAGGGTCCTCTTAAAATGCGTTCTGGATCCAGTCTGGCTGGTCACCCTCGAACGCGATCACATCGAATCGGCAGGCCTGATGAGCCTCGTTGATGGCATGTTGCTTTAAATAGTGGCGCGCTGCCAGCACGATCTTGCGCTGCTTTGCGCGGGTGACCGAGCTGGCGGCTCCGCCATGGCTGCTGTTGGCCCGGTAGCGCACCTCAACAAACACCAGGGTCTGGCCCTGGTGCATGATGAGGTCTATCTCACCGCCACGACAGCGATAGTTGCGAACTACCGGTTGCAGGCCACGTGCTTGCAACCAGCGTTCAGCCACTAGCTCAAAGTGCTGTCCCTTGGGTGTCGCTGAGGGGAACAGGCTCTGCAATTGCTGGCGCATCCGTTTCCATAGCTCCTTCACTGGATTGCTCCTCCAGTTGCTGAACAGCGTTCTCATCGACCAGCTTGCCGTTCTGGTAAGTGCCCCAGCTCAGTATCCGCACGATATTGCCCTGGGCGTCCACGCTCAGTTGGCCGCTCATGCCAGCCTGTTGCATGCCACCGACCTTGCGCATCTGTTGCAGGTTTTCTGCCAGACTCACGGCATCGTAACCCATGGCAAACAGACGCAGCAGGTCACCCTGGATCTGTGGCCACAGTAGCGCAATCTGTTCGCGCTGGGTTTCATAACCGCCAAGCAGCAGCGGCATGTCCCCGATCCGCATGCCATTCAGCTCGGATGCGACTTCGGTGGCGGCGCTGTCGTAGCCACGGGAGCTGCTGTAGATGGGCAGGCTGCCCATCGGATTGACCGAGACATCCACGTAGGGCTTGATCATCCGGGTTTCCAGGCTGTTGGCCACCACATAAACGGCATCTATGCTGCGCGGTGCGGCATCAGAGAGTTGCACCACCTCGCCAGCACGGGCAGTCGAGCGGCCGCTCAGGGCGTTCTTGACCATTCCCTGCACTTCATTGCGGGCGCCAAAGGTGGCAACAACCGGCTTATCCTGGCTCAGGGGCGCCCAGCTCTGCTCGAAAGCCTTGATGCTGCCATAGCCGATCCGCCCCTGGGCGGCAATCAGCAATGGCTTGCGGTAGCCTTGCGCGTAGAGGTACTGGGCGGCCTGCGCGGCATCGGCAGCGGCTGAGAGGGAGAAATAGTAAGTGGTGTCGTTGACGATTGGCTTGTCCAGCTCGTTGAGCGCCAGTACCGGCACGGTCGGATTGGCCTGGAGCAGTGCCTCGACCCGATCTTTGAGCAGCGGGCCGATAATCATGTCTGCTCCTTCCTGGATCGCCTGCTTGTAAAGATCGCCAATCGCCTTGCTCTGGGTGTCGTAGAAGTTCAGGGTGAATTGCCCCTGATTCTCCTTGTAAGACATCAGCATGCCGTTGCGAATGGCGGATCCTTGCGGTTCCAGGTTCCCGGAGAGCGGCAGCAGCACGGCAATCTGCTGCACCGAGGTACTGGCAGTGGTAGCCAGATCGCCCAATCCTGCTGGCATATCCTTCTGGGCCGGATGGTTGGGGAAGTCACGCTTCCAGCCTGCCAGCTGACGGGCCAGCAGGTTTGGCTGGGCGCCAAACTCATTGACCAGTGCCGCCAGTCGCAGCCAGCCAGTGGTCACGTCAGGCGCCTGGGCCTCTTCCAGCGCTTGCAGGGTGGAGGGGGTCATACTTTTCAGCAACGACCAGATCTGCTGATGGTTGGTCGCCTGTTCGCTCTGATTGAGGTAGGGCTCCAGTGCAATCAACGATTTGGCTGCACCAAACTTGTTGTTGATATCGAGCTGCAGCACCACGCGCTGGCGATACCAATCCTTCTGGGTATCGGCATCCAGCACCACCTCAGGTTTGCCTTCCAGCAGGATCAGCGCCTGATTGGCGTGGCCCTGTGCCAGCAACAGATGGGCTTGCAGCAGTTGCAGCTGCGCCTTCTGGGCGGGGTCCTTGGCCTGCTTTTGCAATTGCTGGAACAGTGCCGAGGCCGGTTTGGCCTGGCCCAGCGCCAGATAACTGCGTGCCGCCAGCATCTGCCAGGTAAAGGCTTCGGCCGGCTTGGCCGGGTCCACCTGCTCAAGATACCACTGGGCATTCTTGGTCAGATTGGAGAACGCAGAGGGCATGCCTGACTGCCCTGAAGGTTGATTGGGCTCCGACGCACAGGCGGCGAGCAGTACTGCCGCGAGTATGATGCCGAAGAGTCGTGATACACTTAGCTGTTTTGTAACCCGGTTCAAGTTCATTCCCCGACCAGTGTTGAAGTTAGCCATAGTGTAAACGGGCCAATATGGCGACACAATTGTCGGGACACTCGGAGATCCCATGAGTGACATCCCAACCCTGTATATAGTCCCCACTCCGATCGGCAATTTGGCGGATATCACCCAGCGTGCATTAAACATTTTACGCAGTGTTGATCTGGTGGCCGCTGAAGATACCCGACATACCGGTATCCTGCTCAGCCACTACCAAATCTCGGTGCCGACCTTCGCTCTGCACGACCACAACGAGCAGCAGAAGGCCGATGTGCTGATCGGCCGGATCAAAGAGGGCAAGAGTGTTGCGCTGGTCTCCGATGCTGGCACCCCGCTCATCAGCGATCCCGGTTACCACCTGGTCACCCGCTGTCGCGAGGCAGGGGTCAAGGTGGTGCCGCTGCCCGGCCCTTGCGCTGCCATTACCGCCTTGAGCGCGGCCGGTCTGCCCACCGATCGTTTTGCCTTCGAAGGCTTCCTGCCCGCCAAGAGCAAAGGCCGTGACGATCGTCTGCAAGCGGTTATCGAAGATACCCGCTCGCTGGTGTTCTACGAATCGCCGCGTCGGGTGCAGGATACCGTTGAAGCGATTGCGCGCATTCTCGGTGAGCGTCAGGTGGTGGTGTGCCGCGAACTGACCAAAACCTTTGAGTCGATCCACGGCCTGCCTGCCTCCGAAATGCTGACCTGGCTTGGTGAGGATGATAACCGTTGTCGCGGCGAGATCGTGTTGGTGGTGGCTGGGGCCAATAAGCATGAAGAGGACCTCCCTGCCGAGGCGATCCGCACGTTAGGGCTACTGGTCACTGAATTGCCACTGAAAAAAGCTGCCGCCCTGACCGCAGAGATCCACGGTGTGAAGAAGAATGCCCTCTACAAATACGGCCTTGAGCACTATTGAGCCGATGAAATAGGCCAGCAGACTGTTTTCTGACCTGTGCAATCCCCCGAACCGGCGAGCATTCAGCCTGTAAACGGGGGCCAAAGCGCGATAAATGGCTGTAAACGGGAATTGCCGGTTTACCCCGTGCGTATCGCAAGGCTATAATCCGCGCCTCGGAGTTGGCTGGGCAATCGCTGCTTCGTCGTTGTGTCCCTCGGGACAGACGGGCGGAGGGGAGGAAAGTCCGGGCTTCACAGGGCAGGGTGCCAGGTAACGCCTGGGGGGCGCGAGCCTACGACCAGTGCAACAGAGAGCAGACCGCCGATGGCCCGCAAGGGATCAGGTAAGGGTGAAAGGGTGCGGTAAGAGCGCACCGCGCGACTGGCAACAGTTCGTGGCACGGTAAACTCCACCCGAAGCAAGACCAAATAGGCCCCTATTGGCGCGGCCCGCGTTGGGGGCGGGTAGGTTGCTTGAGCCAGCGAGCGATTGCTGGCCTAGAGGAATGATTGCTACCCGGGGCAACCCGGTACAGAACCCGGCTTACAGGCCAACTCCGACCTCATTCCGCGTGAACCATCACGTTAAAATCCCGGTGCCTAACGGCACCGGGATTTTTATTATTCACGTCGAGATGCACCGCATGGCGGCTTTCTGGAATTTGTAATAAAGTTCTAACCCTTTTTGGTCGATATAGGTCGGCTGGACTGTCTGTATCTATCACACTGCTGGCCTGATGAGCGACCCTGTGGCAGTAAGGCGAGATGAAATGGTTAAGGTGGATTATTAATGTCATCAAGCAGCGCAATGCTCACACCTTCCCGGCTGCTTAGCGCAGAACGGGGCAGAACCCTGCCTCATTATGATCTGTTGGGTGTAGAGCGGGTTAACCACGCCCGCTTGAAACAGGTCAATGGCCAGTTGAGCACATTTTCCCTGCAGGCTGCGAGTTGTATGGCCCAGCTGTTCAACAGCGCGGAGTGCGAACTGAATTATGGCGAGTTCGCCTTTTCCGGTCCGGCAGAGACTGCCGACGCCCATATTTGGGTAGAGGCGAGAAGTCCGCTTGAACCACAGCGCGCCGTCTATTTCTCGATCGCCCCTCTGGTTATCTATCGCCTGGCGGTCCTCTTTTTCGGTGGCACCTTGCAGCAAAAAGAGGAACCCGTTCAGTCAGGCAAAGGACTGACCGATACTGAACAGCGGCTGTTATTGCGGCTTTGCCAGTATCAGGTTGATATCTGGTGTGCTTGTCTGGGGTTGGGTGATTTGAAGTGGCAGGTGCATGTCGTGCCGCGGGATTCTATCGCCCACCGCCAGCTCTGGACCACGCAGGCAACCCTGCAGGCAGGTAATTGCACGCACCACTGGCAGATGTGGCTGCTTCCTCCTGAGGAGTCCATTTCTCCGGTCAGTCAGTCATTGCCGGAAGGTCAGCTGGAACAGGCTCTGACTCATGTCCCGGTACGTCTGCGGGTGGTGATGGGACAGTTGTCCATGACGCTGGCGGATCTTGAGTGTCTCAAGGTGGGTGATGTGTTGTCACTGGACTTGCCTGAAGTGGTGCCAGCATTGATTGGCAGCCGTCCCTGCTTTAGTGGACGAATCGCAGAACACAAAGGCAGCCTGGTCTATCAGGTTGCGACGGTTGTAGAGGAGTAAATCGAATCATGAGCGAGCACAATATGAATGATCCACTGGATCTGGATGGACTGGATCAACTGTTTGGTGACGGCATCAGCATGCCCAGCGCAGCAGACTACATGGCGCCAACCAGTAGTAGCAAACAGCGGGATCTCTCCTTCTTTCGCCAGATCCCGGTCAAGGTAACGCTGGAAGTGGCCAGCACCGAAGTTCCTCTCGGCGATTTGATGCGAGTGGAAGAGGGGGCTGTGATTGAGCTGGACAAGCTGGCGGGTGAACCGCTGGATGTGCGGGTTAATGGCCGTCTTCTGGCCAAGGGCGAAGTTGTCGTCGTGAATGGCAAATATGGTCTGCGCCTGGTCGATGTGATCGATACCAACCTGCTGGGTGGCATGGACGACTGATGCGTTATCTGCTGCTGACGCTGCTGTTATTTTCGCTGCCCGGCTGGGGCGCGGACATGACCCTGTTCTCGGTATCGCCAGGCGCTTCAGGGGGCGAGGACTACAACATCAAGTTGCAGATCCTCTTCTTCATGACCCTGCTGGGTCTGCTTCCGACCTTGTTACTGATGATGACCAGTTTTACCCGGATCATCATAGTACTGGCCATATTGAGACAGGCACTTGGCTTGCAGCAGAGTCCTCCCAACCGGGTGTTGATCGGCATCAGTCTGATCCTGACTGTGGTGATTATGCGTCCGGTCTGGACGGACATGTATCAGAATGCATTTGTCCCTTATGACCAGAATGAAATAACCCTGTCAGAGGGGATCGCCAAGGCAGAAAAACCCCTGCGCAAATTCATGCTGGCCCAGACCCGTGAACCGGATCTGGAGCAGATGCTGCGTATCTCTGGCGAACCAACAACGGTTGCCAAGGAGGATGTCCCTTTCGGGGTGCTGTTGCCCGCGTTTGTTTTGAGTGAGTTGAATACCGCATTTCAGATTGGCTTTATGCTGTTTATCCCCTTTCTGGTGATCGATTTGGTGGTTGCCAGCGTCTTGATGGCGATGGGTATGATGATGCTCTCCCCGCTGATCATCTCGTTACCCTTCAAACTGATGGTGTTTGTGCTGGTCGATGGCTGGTCGATGACCGTCGGCACCCTAGCCGCCAGCTTTGGTGGGGGAGGCTGATATGACTCCTGAGCAGAGCGTTGCCCTGGTTGGTGGCGCGGTCAATCTGGTGGTGACCATGGTTTCGGTGCTGATTGTACCGGGCCTGATTGTGGGATTGGTTGTCAGTATTTTTCAGGCGGCCACCCAGATCCAGGAACAGACGCTCAGTTTTCTTCCCCGTTTTATCGTGACCTTGATGACACTTATCTTTACGGGTAACTGGCTGTTGTCGCAGATCACCACCTTGTTCCAGGATCTTTTCCTTAAAATCCCCGGGCTCATCGGATGAATTCGCTGCTGTCCCTCAGTGCTGCTGACCTGACTGCATGGTTGGGACAGTGGTGGTGGCCGTTTATCCGGATTGGTATGGCATTCTGGGTGATGCCGGTTTTTGGGGATACCCGGGTGCCTGCGCAAGTCCGCCTGATGCTGGCGTTTATTATCAGCCTGCTGCTCGCCCCCATGATGAAAGATATGCCGGTTGTCGATCCTTTCAGTGCCGGTGCGCTGGTCCTGGCGGTCGAGCAGTTGTTATTTGGTTTGTTGTTCGGTCTGTGTGTCCAGCTGCTCTACATGGTGATGTCTACGGCAGGGCAGATCCTCTCCATGCAGATGGGTCTGGCGATGGCGGTGATGAATGATCCGGTCAATGGGGATTCCGCCCCCATCATCAGTCAGGTAATGACGGTTTTTTGTGCCTTGCTCTTCTTGGGGCTTAATGGCCATCTGGTGGTGCTCGACATCCTGGTGCAGAGCTTGCGTAGCTGGCCGCCGGGTTCATCTCTGGATCTGCTCGATATGAAGGGCGTGATCGGGTTGTTTGGCTGGTCTATCGGTGCCGCCCTGTTGCTGACACTCCCTGCCGTTGTCGCCATGCTGATGGTTAACCTTACCTTTGGGGTGATGAACCGAACCGCACCTTCGCTCAATATCTTCTCCCTCGGTTTTCCCATGACCCTGTTGCTCGGGTTGCTCACCATGGCGCTCTCCATCAGTGGTGTGCCCTCCCGTTATCTGGATTTGGTGACCCATGTGCTTGAACAACTGCGAGGCTTGACCCCGGCATGAGTCAAAACAGCGCACAGGATAAAACCGAAGAGGCCTCCAGCCAGAAACGCCAGAAAGCGAGGGATGATGGGCAGATCGCCCGCTCCAAAGAGCTCAGCTCTGCCGGTTTGCTGTTGCTTGGCGGGTTGGTGATGCAGTGGATGGTGCCGGGGTTTGGCCAGTTTTTTGCTGAGTTGATGAAGCGCCCGCAGCGTTTTGACTGGCAAGGCGCCCGTGACCCGCAGATGATGATCCATTGGTTGGGTGAAGCGCTGATAAACATGCTGTGGGTACTGCTGCCCCTGTTTGGCTTTCTGGCCCTGATGCTGGTGTTGCTCAGCATAGTGCCGGGCGGTATGGCGCTGACCTGGAAAAAGCTGTTGCCCAGTGGCGAGAAGATGAACCCTTTGAAGGGGCTGGGGCGGATGTTCTCCAAGAACAGCCTGATGGAGTTGCTGAAGTCACTGCTCAAGGTGACGCTGATCGGCGGCACGCTGGCGTTGATGCTGAATCATCAATGGCCTTCCTTGTTGATGATGAACCGGATGCCCCCTCAGGCGGCCCTCGAACAGGCGCTACGGATCCTCTCCCAGGCATTTATTCTGCTGGGGAGCGTGCAGATGCTGATTGCCGTGCTGGATGTGCCCTATCAGCGCTGGTCGCTCAACAAGCAGCTCAGGATGACCAAGCAAGAGGTCAAGGATGAGCACAAGAACAGCGAAGGGCGTCCCGAGATCAAGGCCAGGATCCGCCAGGTGCAAGGAATGCTTGCCCGCGCGCGTATCGAGCAGCGGGTACCGCAGGCAGATGTGATCATCGTTAACCCGACCCATTATGCGGTGGCCATAAAATATGATGCGGCTCGAGCCAATGCCCCTTTCGTGATTGCCAAAGGGGTTGACAGCATGGCCGAGCGGATCCGTCAGGTTGCCAAGCAGCATGACAAGATGGTGATGAGCTTGCCTGAGTTGACGCGAGCCATCTATCACTCGACCAAGGTGGATCAGGAAGTCCCCGCAGGGCTGTACACGGCAGTTGCCTATGTATTGAACCATGTATTGCAGTTAAGGGCGTATGAGGCAGGCAAGGGGAGGAAACCGACTCCTCTTGCCCCGTTATATGTACCGCCCGAGTTACGTCAACCTGAGAGGTAAGTTTTGAACTGGCGTGTATTAACCCAATCCTATACCGCAATTCCGCTGATGTTATTGGCCATTCTGGCCATGATGATCCTGCCTCTGCCCGGTTGGCTGCTGGATGCGCTCTTTACCTTCAACATCGTGTTGGCGGTACTGGTGTTGCTGGTATCCGTCTCGGCTCGCAGACCACTCGATTTTTCCGTATTCCCTACCGTGTTGCTGGTTGCCACCTTGATGCGTCTGTCGCTGAACGTGGCCTCAACACGGGTGGTGTTGTTGCACGGTCACGAAGGGCATGAAGCGGCCGGTAAGGTCATTCAGGCATTCGGTGAAGTGGTGATCGGTGGCAACTATGTCGTCGGTCTGGTGGTCTTCGTGATCCTGATGATCATCAACTTTGTGGTGATCACCAAGGGTGGCGAGCGGATTTCGGAAGTATCTGCCCGCTTCACTCTGGATGCTATGCCAGGCAAGCAGATGGCAATCGATGCCGACCTGAATGCCGGCACCATGGATCAGCATCAGGCCAGGGCTCGCCGTGAGGAGATCGCGCGCGAAGCAGACTTCTATGGTGCGATGGATGGTGCCTCCAAGTTTGTTCGTGGTGATGCGATTGCTGGCCTGCTGGTGTTGATCATCAACCTGGTGGGTGGGTTGGCCATTGGCATCTTCCAGCATGCTTTGCCCGTCGCCGATGCCTTCCAGCGCTATGCGCTGCTGACCATTGGTGATGGTCTGGTTGCCCAGATCCCGTCCCTGCTGATGTCGACTGCCGCTGCGATTATTGTGACTCGGGTCAGCGATGAGGGGGAGATGGCTGATCAGGTTGGCCAACAGATTCTTGCTTCCCCCCGGGTTATCTATACCTCGGCAATTATCATGTTGATATTGGGTCTGGTGCCTGGCATGCCCATGTTCGCATTCCTCAGTTTTGCTGCGGTGCTGGCTTGGACTGGCTGGAGTGTCAGCAAGCGCGCCGTCAATGTGCCGGATCTGGATGCGGCGCAAGAGCTGACTCGTCAAATGATTCAGCCTGAACAGCAGGCACTGGAGTGGCAGGACTTGCTGCCGGTTGATACGGTTGCCATCGAGCTTGGTTATCGTCTGGTACCATTGGCTGAAACGGATAAAGGGGCGGAATTGCTTGCCCGGGTGCGCGGGATCCGCAAAACCCTCTCCGAGCAGTATGGCTTTCTGCTCCCCGAGATCCGCGTGCGCGACAATCTGCAGTTGCAACCGGAGCAGTACCGGATCAAGTTGTCCGGTGTCGCGTTGGCGATGGGGAATGTGGATTGTCAGCGCTTGATGGCGATCAGCAGTGGTGAGACTTATGGTGCGCTCGATGGCGAGTTGACTCAGGATCCGGCTTACGGCATGAGTGCGGTCTGGATCTCACCGGAGCACAAGGCCAAGGCGCTTAATCTCGGCTACTCGGTGGTGGACTCTGCCACCGTGATTGCCACTCATGCCAGCAAGCTGTTGCGTGAACAACTTGATGCGCTGTTTGGTCATGATGAAGTGGGCAAGCTGGGCCAATACCTGGCCAGTCAGTCACCCCGGCTGGCTGAAGAGCTTAATCTGGCGCTGACCCAGATGCAGCAATTGAGAGTTTTCCGTCAATTGCTAAAGGAACAGGTCAGCCTGACCGATATACGTACCATTGCTACGACACTGCTGGATGCGAGTGAGCTGACCAAAGATCCGGTCTTGCTGGCCTCTGATGTGCGCTGCGCCTTGAAGCGCCAGATTGTGCGACAGGCCATTGGCAATCGCGATGTGCTGGCCACGTTTACCCTGGATGATCGACTTGAGCAGACATTGCTGGCCGCGATGAACCAGTCACAGCAGCAGGGCAAGATCCAGCTGGACAGCTTCCCTGTTGATCCGCAACTGCTGGCCCAATTGCAGCAGAATATGCCGTTGGTGAAAGAGCAGCTGCAGCAGTTGGGACATGCCCCCGTGTTAGTTGTCATGCCTCAACTGAGACCGTTAATGGCCCGTTATGCCCGATCATTTGCAAAGGGTCTCAAAGTGCTTTCTTACAATGAAATACCTGAAGAGTTACGGGTGGAGGTAATTGGTACACTTGGTTAATTGCTGTTGGATAAACATCCTGAAGGGAAGTGTTTTTTCCGCACTCCGGCTTGAATTACCGTATGAATACTATATGATGTGACTAAAATTGACGCAGTGCTACGTCAACTAAAAATAATCATTATAACAATAAGTGTGTATTCAACGACCAAGCGAACAATATGGTCGTGTCGTCCAGACATGGACAATCACATGATAAGGGCAAACTGAACTGAAAAGTCAGGACGCAAAGCCTCCGGTCTAACAGCGGGAAAGCTAATGACAGCGGGGTTACCAAGGTGTATCTAGACATCTCCTTGTTACCACATCGATATAATGTCGCACTGTTGATGCAGTGCGATCTTGTATGGCGTTCTTGTCTCTGACTCTTCATCTTTATTGATTGTTCTATCCACAGTCGCAGGTGTCAGATTCCTATGCTTTCGGGATTACCGATAAATACAACAAACGGGTTGTGTAGTCATAGCATTACCCCACACATATTATTGATACAACCAGCATTAATCGCTGAAAATTATATCAAAGCACTCCTCTCGGAAGAGGGGTATCGTGTATCTAGTGTTAATTCTGTTAAACAATCAAAAGGCATTATTGCTGGCAATGATGTTAGTTTGATCTTGCTCGATATGGATGCCATGACCGAGCTTGGGCCACGTATTCTACGCGAGTTTGAGGGGCTGGACTGCGTCATCATGGTCAATGAGCATCAGGCCGCGATTGCTGCGGAAGCCATGTGTGCCGGGGCTATCGACTATATAGTCAAACCCTTCGGCCCTCAGCAATTGCTTGATGCGGTGCGCGGTGCTTTACGCCTTCGTCAGGCGATCCCCAATCTGATAGCCGTTTCTCCCATGAGCCTGCAGGTATTGCAACTGGCTCGGCGAGCGGCCAAAACATCTGCCACCATTCTCATCGGTGGTGAGTCCGGTACTGGTAAAGAGCGGTTGGCCCGTTATATTCACGAAATGTCAGTCAGGTCTGAAAAGCCGTTCGTGGCAATTAATTGTGCGGCCATTCCGGAGGCCATGCTCGAGTCGATTCTTTTCGGCCACAATAAAGGTGCGTTCACTGGTGCTACCTCTGCGCAGCCTGGCAAGTTTGAATTGGCACAGGGTGGTACCCTGTTGCTGGATGAAATATCTGAACTGCCTTTGAACCTGCAAGCCAAGTTATTACGGGTGTTGCAGGAGAAAGAAGTGGAGCGCCTTGGCAGTAATCAAACGATTGCGCTGGATGTTCGAATTATTGCTGCCAGTAATAAAGATTTGCGGACTTTGGTTGCTGATGGGCTGTTCCGTGAAGACCTTTTTTATCGCCTTGATGTTTTGCCAATGAGCTGGCCCGCCCTGCGTGAACGTCCTGACGATATTATTCCTCTGGCTAACTACTTTATTGAGCGTTATGCACCTCAGCAGGGATACAGCTTGAGTCAGCAGGCCTGCCAGTTGCTGCTGTCTTATGAGTGGCCAGGTAATGTGCGGGAGCTTGATAATGTTATGCAGCGTTCGTTAATTATGGCGCGTGGTTTGCATATACAGTCAGTCGATTTGATGCTGCCAAATTGTATTCTTGTCCAAGAAACAGCCGCGTCAGACATGTGGCATGCTCCTGAGGGGTTAAGTGAAACCCGTCGGAATGCCGAGTTCCAATTTGTATTAGAGACCTTGCGCCGCTTTCGTGGCCATCGTACCCGCACAGCCGATGCACTGGGCATGACGACCCGGGCGCTGCGCTACAAGCTTGCGGCGATGCGTGAGCAAGGCATTGATATTGAACAGCAGATTCAAGCAGAGGGATAACATAGTGAAGATTCAAATGATGTCATCACAAGTGACACTACTGCAACAAATGCAGGAGATGCAGCGTGTCGCCAGTCAGACTCCTTCTATCGAATCCAATAGTGATGTATCGGGAGCATCGTTTTCAGATGCGATGCACGATGTGGTAGGGCGTGTCAATGAACAGCAAAATATTGCCTCAAAGTTGATGGCATCGGTCGATGCCGGACAGAGTGATGATCTGGTTGGCGCCATGGTGGCGAGTCAAAAAGCTGGCCTGAGTTTTTCAGCCTTGATGCAGGTGCGCAACAAGCTGATGACCGGTTTTGACGACATCATGCGCATGCCACTCTGAGGTAACTGATGACTGAACTTGTAACATCCCCTGAGGGGACTACCTCCGATTCGTTCAAGATCAAACTTCAAGAGGGGCTGCGTAACTGGCGTACTCTTTCCCGTGACAACAAATCGATCCTGACCATTGCCCTGCTAGCTGCGATTGTCGCTGGTACCATTGTGGTGATCCTGTGGACCTCCAGCAAAAACTATGTGCCCCTGTATGGTAAACAGGAGCTATACGATACCGCCAACATCATGGAGATGTTGGAGAAGGAACAGGTGCCTTTCCGTTTGGAAAAAAGCACCGGTCAGGTGTTGGTTCCTGAAAACCAGTTGGCTCATGTCCGGATGGCGCTTGCTGCACGAGGGGTTCGTGCGGCTATGCCGTCTGGCCTAGAAGGTTTGGACAACGTAACCGGATTGGGCACCAGCGAATTTATGGAAGGGGCGCGTTATCGTCATGCCCTGGAAGGTGAACTGGCCCGAACTATCATAGCGCTTGATGCCGTGCGTAGTGCCCGTGTTCATCTGGCTATACCGAAGCGCACGCTGTTCGTGGGGCGAGATGAGGAAAAACCCAGCGCGTCAGTGATGCTCGATGTGCAACCGGGCCAATCCATCGAAGCAGGCCAGGTCGAGGCGATCGCCAATCTGGTGGCTGGCAGTATCTCCGGAATGAAACCCGGCGCTGTCACTGTGGTTGACCAATCCGGCCAACTGCTCAGCGCAGAATTGGGCGATAAGGTTGGTTTTGGCAAACAGAGTGTCCAGCAGATGGAGTATGTCCGCAAGCTGGAGCAATACATCCGTCAACGCGCCAGTGACATGCTCTACCCCATGTTGGGCAGTACCAATTTCAAGGTGCA
Source organism: Aeromonas sp. EERV15 (assembly GCF_900079845.1). Lineage (NCBI taxonomy): Bacteria > Pseudomonadati > Pseudomonadota > Gammaproteobacteria > Aeromonadales > Aeromonadaceae > Aeromonas > Aeromonas sp. EERV15. The sequence goes on from NZ_FKKY02000012.1 coordinate 115,164, forward strand.
GATTGCGGCTGACGTGAACTTCAATGCTGTCGAAGAGACCCAACAGCAGCTCGATCCGCAAGGTGTGGTGACTCATGAGTCCAACAAATCGGACAAAACCGTCGATGCGTTGGCGATGGGCATTCCCGGGGCGCTTTCCAACCGTCCGCCAGAAACCTCAGCGAAAGAGGATAAAGCCGATACCGCCAAAGGTAATGGTGCGCAGCCACAACCACAGAATGATACACGTACTGAGCGTCAGGAAGTCAGCAAGCAGTACGAAAACAGCCGCACTATAGTGCATACCACTTATCAGCAGGGGCGTCTGGAGCGGATCAACGTATCCATTCTACTTAACCAACAGATCGCTCCTGAAGGTGGCTGGAGTGCCGATCAACTGGAACAGATCCGTCAGATGGTGGAGCGTGCAGTCGGTTTCGATGAGTCTCGTGGTGATCAGATCAGTCTGCAGGCCTTTGATTTCAATGGTGCAGTACCAGTGACGGCTCCCGAATCCGGCTGGTGGGAAACCCCGTACTGGCAAGACTCCTTGCGTTATCTGGTCGGCGGTTTGCTTGGCCTGACGCTGGTATTCTTCGGTATTCGCCCGTTGGTGAAACATCTGGTCCGCACCCAGCAACAGCCGGATATGGAAGTCAATCTGGCAGATGAAGAGCTGGAGCCCACCGTCGGATTGTCCATGCGTAGTGATGATCCCCAACTATCGGCCGCGTTGTCCAATGGCTTGATCCACGCAGACAACAAGATAGAACCCCAGTTCTCTTCACTGGATATGGAGTCACTGCCAGAGCCGGGATCTGAACTTGAGGTGCAACTCCAGCATTTGCAGTTGCTGGTTGAAAAAGATACCGCCCGTGTGGCGGAGGTTGTCAGAGCGTGGGTGAGTGGCAATGAACAGCGTTAACTTGAATCAGAGTGCCGTCGATATCGATATCGACAACCTTGAAAAGGCCGCCATCTTGTTGCTGAGCATGGGGACCGAGTCTGCTGCCAAGGTAATGCAGAAGCTCTCCCGTGACGAGGTGCAGCGTTTGATCTCCAAGATGGCCGCTCTCTCTGGCGTCAGCGCTATCGAAGCGAAGTGGACATTGCAGCAGTTCTTCAACCAATACCGAGAGCAGAGCGGGATTGGCAGTGCCTCACGGGAGTATCTGGAACAGACGCTGGATCTGGCGTTGGGTCAACGGCTCTCCCGTAGTTTGCTCGACAGCTTGTACGGCGATGTGATGAGTCAGGATATCCAGCGCCTGCAGTGGGTGCCTGCCGATGTACTGGCCCGTTTCTTCCGCAACGAGCATCCCCAGATGCAGGCTGTGCTCTTGGCATTCCTTCCGCCCCAGACTGCGTCCGCCGTGCTCGATGCGTTGCCCGGTTCGGTTCATGACGATTTGCTGGTGCGCGTCGCAAGTCTCAGCAGTGTCAGCGAACATGTGCTGGGTGAGCTCAGGCTGACGCTGGATCGCTGTCTGGCTTACGTGGCAGATCAATCCGGTGCCAAGGTAAATGGGGTGCGGCAGGTGGCCGATATCCTCAACCGCTATCAGGGTGACAAGGAGCAGATGCTCTCGCTGCTGCGTGAGCATGATGGTGACATGGCGCTGGAGATCGAGAAGAACATGTTCGACTTCATGGCGCTGCGCCGTCAGAGCGACGACACCCTGCAGCGCTTGGTGCAGGAGCTGCCCAGCGAATTGCTGGCATTGGCACTCAAGAACACCGAGACCAGTTTCCGCAAGGTTATTTTGGGGGCCATGCCGAAGCGGATGGCTCAGGCGCTGGACGATCAGATCCAGAACCAGGGCAGCGTCTCTTTGCGCAAGGTCGAACAGGCAAGGGCAGAGGTCATGCAACTGGTCCGCGAGTTGGTGGAGCAAGGCGAGATCGAGTTCCAGCTGTTCGAAGAGCCCACCGTCAGCTAACAGGAGGCATGTATGAGTCAGTATGTGCGTAAATTGGTGCCTGGCGCGACCCGACTGTATCGTTTCCCCGCGCTCGGTCAGAGCGGGGAAGAGGCCCAGAGTCAGCAAGAACAATTTGAATTCGGCTATCAGCAAGGGCTGGAGCAAGGTCACGACGAAGGCTATCAGGCTGGCTATCAGCAAGGGTTGACCAGCGGTCTGCAGGAAGGCGAGAGCACCGGTTTGCAACAAGGGCAAACCCGCGGTTTTGCCCAGGGCCTTTCAGAGGGGCGAGCTGCCTTCGAGCAGGCAATGGTGCCGTTTGCCAAGCTGCAAGAGCAGTGGGAGTCACTGAGCCGGGCCCGGATGGCCGAACAGAAAGAGCTTATCGCCCAGCTGGTGGCGCAGGTAGCCAAACGGGTCATTATGGCCGAGTTCACCCTCAATCCGCAGCAGGTGATGAATCAGGTCGAACAGGCGTTGGCTACCTTGCCGAGTGAATCGGAAGCGCTGGTGATCTACCTTAACGAGGGAGACCGGCAGCGGCTTGCCGAGCAGGGGGTTACGCGCTGTGAAAGGTGGCCATTGCAAGTCGATGCTGCACTCGGGGTGGGCGATGCCCGCATCGAAACCCGCGCAGCCGTCGTCGAGGTGAGTACCAGCTCCCGCCTGGCAACCTGTATCGAGCAGCTCAACAGCTCGCTGGACGTGCCGCAAGATGCATGAGGCCTTGCAGCAGGCACTGACCAGTGCGCTGGACAATCTGGATGAGCTGCCCGCGTTTCGTCGTTTTGGCCGGTTGGTGCGAGTGACCGGCCTGACTCTCGAAGTGGTCGGCTGTCAACTGGTGATGGGGCAACGTTGTCGTGTCAGTACGGCAAGTGGAGAGCCGCTGTTGGCTGAGGTTGTCGGTTTTAATCGGGATATCTCTTACCTGATGCCGCTGCAGCCGATGAGTGGCCTCTTCGCGGGTGCTCAGGTCGAGCCTATCGATGGAGAGGAGACGGTGCGGCTTGGCGCTCACCTGCTGGGACGGGTACTCGATGGGCTGTTGCAGCCGCTCGATGGGCGGCCGTTACCAGAAGGCGGTGATAGCGTCCCCCTGTTTGCTCTTCCGCCAAATCCCTTGTTGCGAACTCCGGTACGTGAACCACTGGATGTTGGTATCCGTGCTATTAATGGTCTGCTGACGGTTGGCAAGGGTCAGCGTTTGGGTCTGTTCGCCGGTTCGGGGGTCGGCAAGAGTATGTTGCTTGGCATGATGACCCGCAATACTGCAGCCCAGATCGTCGTGGTGGGGCTGATTGGTGAGCGGGGCCGTGAGGTGCGCGAATTCATCGAGCACAGTCTGGGCGCGGAAGGTCTGGCTCGCGCCGTAGTCATCGCGGCCCCAGCGGATCAATCTCCGCTGATGCGGCTGCGAGCGGCCCAGTTATGTCACCGGATTGCCGAGTATTTCCGTGAGCAGGGGCAAGATGTGCTGCTGCTGATGGATTCACTGACCCGTTATGCCCAGGCACAGCGTGAAATTGCACTGGCCATCGGTGAACCCCCCGCGACCCGGGGCTACCCGCCCTCGGTATTCAGCATGCTAACCCAGCTGGTGGAGCGAGCAGGTAACGGCACGCATCCGGATGGTAGTCTGAGTGCTTTCTACACAGTGCTGGCGGAAGGTGATGATCAGCAGGATCCGGTGGTCGATGCGGCGCGCGCCATTCTCGATGGCCATATCGTGCTGACCCGTCGTCTGGCTGAAGAGGGCCACTATCCTGCCATTGATATCGGTGCATCGGTGAGTCGGGTTATGCCACAGGTCGTGCCCGCAGAATGGCAAAAGCTGGCGGTAACCTTGCGCCAGCTATGGGGGCGCTATCAGCAGGTGCGTGAGCTGCTGCCACTGGGGGGTTATCAACCCGGGGCCGATCCGCAAATGGATGACGCTGTTCAGCGTTATCCGGGGATTGCGGCATTCCTGCAGCAAGGCTTGCATGAAGAGATGGCCTTTGAACAGGTGATGGTTGGTCTCAAGCAGGTGCTGGGGCAGGGATAAGGATTCGTTATGCTGAAGTCTTATCTGGGCTTGCAACAGGAAGAGCTTGAAAATCTTGGCGCTGAGCGTCAGCGCTTGCGGGAGCTGGCGTTGCGGGAAGAGCAGCGTGCGCACAAATTGAAGGAAGTGATCTCTTCGCTGCGGCCTGGTTCCGACAAGTTTCATCCTTTGCTATGGCAAAACAAGCAACAGATGGATGGCCAGTTGCGCCTTTTGCTCTCCCATCAGGTGCAGCAATCGGCGCTGGCCAGACTGGATCTGGAGCGTCATGAAGGGGAACTGGTCCGGCAGTTCGGACGGGTCAAAGGGTTGGAGTTATTGCTGGCAAGACGTGATGATGTTGCTCGCCAGCAGCAGGAGAGGCGGGATCAGCTGCAGATGGACGAGCTGGCCAGCTTGCGTCACCTGACCCGCAAGAGTACGGAGGAGGGTTAATCCGCGATGCTGCTCGGGTCGCGATAACCTGAATCTTGTCCCAACAACGAGTGAATGGTCTCCATCTGGCCTGCCAGCAGGCGGCCATTGAGATCATTCTGACGCAGACACTGGTGCAGTAACTGTTCAAGCTGTTGCCATTGATTGACCACCGTGGTGCGCAGGGGAAGTGGCAACTTGGCAATCAGGGTGGCCATCCCCTTCTCATCGGGTTTGAGTCCCAATGTCTGCAACTGCTGGCAACGCAATTTTGCCTGTTGTGTCACCTTGGCCATCAGCGCGGTCTGCTGCTCGTTATGGACTTGCAGGCCATCGACATCATGGCTTGCCAGCAGCGCATGCTGGCGAAGCAATAATGCGGTGAGTTCGGTGTAGTGACCGTAGTCCTGCTGGATCCCGAGGATCAATGCCTTGACGGTGGCTTTGGTATCCACACTCATCGACGATGCATATCCAGAATGGCCTGACCCAGCGCATCCAGATCGATCTCCAGCTTGCCTTCACTGATGGCTTTGCGGATTTCGTTGACCTTGTCCATGTCGACATCCGGGGTTGTGGCAAGCTGGCTGTGGGCTTTGGCAACTGACTGTGCCGTGCTGCTGATCTGGGCATCAGCTTGTTGTGCTGGCTTGGAGCTTTGCTTGGTCGCCGCATCCTGCTTGCGGCCTGGCTGGTTCTGAATATAGAGCGAGTCAGTACGGGTAATTTTCATAACGTAAATTCCTGATGGTCTGTCTATGACAAGCGACCCAAGGCTTGTCAAACTTGAATCAAATAGCTGCCTGGATTCAAAAGCGGGTTTCAACTTCCCCGGTATCTGTTACCCATGCCTGTATCTCTTTGCCAGAGCTAAGATTTTTCACCCTGATCCCGTCGCCTATTCCACCATTTTCGAGGGCCTCCCCTCTGGTTGTTGCGGAGAACTCACCTTCCCCTGCACGGATAAGCACTCCCTCCCCCTGTTTGACCGCCCAGACCTTTTGTAAGTCCAGCTCACCGATGAGCTGTCCGCTTCTCAGATGCCGGTTGCTTTTATGTCCCAGCAGGGAGTGATTGCTCGGGGTAAACCCGCGCTGTATGCGGCTGACATCCAGCTCCTTTTCCACCAGGTCGCTGGCGCTGATGGATTGACCTTTTGCGATATCCCGTGCGGCAACCCAGACCGGTAACAGTAATGAGACCTCTACCCGCCCACGCACCTGCCAAGCGGGATCTGTGCACTCGATGAGATAGGGACGACGTCCCCAGGGTTGCCGATACAGGCCACCTGCCTGTAGCGATATGTTTCCGGATGGGCAGGGGGGGAGGTGGTCGGCGGAAGGGGCAAGCCAGACGCGAAACTCACCCGTTGTTGCAGGCCATCTCTGTTGGGCTATGTAGTCATCAAGACTCTGGCGTGCATCTTGTTCAAGCAACCGCTCAAGCAAGTCGCTTTGAGCTTGCGGTTCGCCATGCGCCGGCGAGCCTGATAGCAACCAAAGTACACCGGCCAATTTCCACACGGGAAGTCGCACTTCCTCATTCCTCGCTGTTTTGAGGTTGATGATGTGTTGTAACCGCTTGATATCAGGTCTTTTCATGATTGGCATGAGTCTTGATAAGGAAAACCCCGGTCTGAGTGATAGATAAAGGATGAAGCATGAGTATCTCATTTGACAGCGCCCTCGGCGTACACCCTTTTGCCCTCGATGTCAGGGCTGAGCGGGCGCGTATTCTGGCGGGAAATCTGGCCAACGTGGATACACCGGGCTACCTGGCTCGGGACGTAGATTATAAGACGATTCTGGGGCGTGTCGCGCAGCAAGTTGCTGCCGGTAACGAGAGTCAGGCCATCAGCCAGGGCGCCATGCGTGATGATATGCGTCATCCTCTCTACCGCATTCCTTATCAGGTCTCCATGGATGGCAACACGGCAGAGCTGGGGGTTGAGCAGGGTAAGTTTGCCAACAATGCCACCGATTTTCAGACCAGTCTCACTTTCCTCAATATGAAAATTACCGGGATCGCCAAGGCGATCGAGGGCCGTTAACCATGTCGTTTAACAAGATTTATGACATCGCCGGCAGCGCTATGCGTGCACAGACCGTGCGGCTGGATACCGTGGCTTCCAACCTGGCCAACGTGGATAGTGCAGCCGCCAGTGAAGATTCTGCTTTCCGTGCCATCAAGCCGGTATTTTCCACTCTCTATCAGAAGATTCAGGATACCGATGGCCTTGGGGCCGCATCGGTACAAGTGGCTGGCATCGTACAGTCTGACCGCCAGGTTGAGAAACGGCTGGAGCCGACCAACCCGATGGCCGATCAGGATGGCTTTGTTTACTACTCCAACGTCAACGTGGTGGAAGAGATGGCCGACATGATGAGTGCCTCTCGCGGTTTTGAAACTTCGGTTGAAGTGATCAACCGCATCAACAGCATGCAGCAGGGGTTGTTGCGTCTTGGTCAGGGAGCCTAAGCCATGAGTCTGCCGCAGATCAGTAGCCTGGATACAGCGCGTGGTACAGCTCAGACCACTGCCGACCCCAAGATAGCCAGCAATAACCTTGGCGCCACTCAGGGCGCCCAGGGTAACCAGAATGGTGGCATGCAACTGCGTAACGAATTCCTGCAGATGATGGTGGCGCAGATCCAGAACCAGGATCCCACCAATCCGCTGGATGGGGCCCAGTATGTCGCTCAGCTTGCCCAGTTCAGCATGGTAGAGGGGGTTGAAGGACTGAAGACGCTTCAGCTCCAGAGCAACACCAAGATGGATACCCAGCAGGTGTTGCAGAGTACCGCCTTGGTTGACAAAGAGGTCATGGTGCCGAGCAAAACCCTCAAGCAGCAACAAGAGCACAAGATCCGCGGCCAAATCGAGCTGCAAGGTGTGGCGGAACAGGTTGATCTCAAGGTGTATGACCAGCATGGCGTATTGGTGGCCAACAAGAGCTGGGGCGAGAGCAAGGCGGGTGAGCTGAATTATGAATTGCCCCCCCTTCCTGCCGGTGAATACAGCTTTGAGGTCAAGGCGTCGACTGGGAAGACCCAGGTGGCGACCAGGAATTATGTGGCAAGCAAGGTTGATCGTGTGAGCTTGCATACAGGTGAAATAATGCTGCAGGTTGCCGGCGTGGGCGATGTCCCGCTGTTCAGTGCAATCCAGTTCGGCAAATCAGCGTAATCAAAGAGGAGCGCACTGTGTCTTTCAGTATCGGATTAAGCGGCCTGCGCGCCGTAAACCAGGAATTGAGCATTATCAGTAACAACGTGGCCAACGCCAGCACCGCTGGCTTCAAATCCAGCCGTGCCGAATTTGCGGCAATTTACGGTGGTGGTCAGGCCGGCGGTGTTGAGATGAACAACGTCTCGCAGAATTTTGATCGAAATGGTGACATGACTCGCACCGGCCGCGGGCTGGACATGGCGATTTCGGGCAGCGGTTTTTTTGTGCTGAAAGATGGCAGTGGCCAGACATCCTACACTCGCGCAGGCATGTTCCAGCGCGATAACGCTAACTACCTGACCACTGCTGGTGGGGCGCGTCTGCAGGGCTATACCACGGACGATGCTGGCAAGCTGCAATCCGGTGTGGTCGGGGATATCCAGATCAAGGCAGGCAGTCTGCCAGCCAAACCATCCGATAAGCTGGAGTTTGTTGCCAACCTCAAAGCTGATGCCAGCATCATCCCGGCGGCCGCTACTTTTGATGCCAACAAGTCGGATACCTTCAGCTATTCCCAGTCCAGCAAGGTTTATGACTCGCTAGGGACTGAACATACCGTTACCCAATATTTTGTGAAAAAAGGGGCCAACGCCTGGAATGTTCACTACAGCTTTAATGGCACGGATGTGACGCCTGCAGCCGGTGCTGAAATGAAGTTCACCCCTAATGGCAAACTGGATACCGCTAACTCCACTATTCCAGCCACGTTGGCCCTGACCCCTGCGGGTGCATCGCCTATTGCGTTGCAACTGGATATGAGCCGGGTCAGCCAGTATGCCTCCGATTTCAATGCGACTCGTAACCAGTCCAACGGTTATACCGCCGGTGACTTGACCGGAGAGCGCGTCGCCGCCGATGGCAGTGTCTATGCGACATTCACCAACGGTCAGAGTCTGTTGCAGGGGCAGGTGGTGATGGCTAACTTTGCCAACCCCAATGGCCTGTTGCAGGCAAACAACACCTCCTGGCAGCAATCCTTCAGCTCTGGCCAACCGGTGCTGGGTGCTCCTGGAACAGGGACACTGGGCAAACTGACCGCCGGTGCTTACGAGAGCTCCAACGTGGATCTGACAGGTGAACTGGTGAGCCTGATGACATCTCAGCGCAACTATCAGGCTAACGCCAAGACCATCAGCTCGGCTGACAAGATGAGCCAGATCCTGTTCAACTCCTTCTAAGGGTAATCCGTGGAAAAGCTTATCTACACCGCCATGTCCGGGGCACAACATACCCTGATGGCTCAGCAAATTCGGGCGAATAACCTGGCCAACGTCAATACCGCCGGATTTCGTGCCGACTTTGAGCGGGTTTCTGCGTATGCCCTGACTGGAGATGGTTACCAGAGTCGGGTGATGGCCAGAGAAGAGATGGCAGGGACCAATTTCAAGGCTGGCGCCCTGATGCAGACCGGTCGCAAGCTGGATGTGGCGATTCGTGGCGAGGGCTTTCTTGCTGTGCAGACGCCGGATGGTAAAGAGGCCTATACCCGTGCGGGTAACCTGGAGGCGGATGCTGACGGGTTGTTGACCCTCAACGGTCGGCCGGTGCTGGGGGAAGGTGGCGAGCTGGTGCTCCCTGCTTATCGTGACATCAGTTTTGGCAAGGATGGCACCCTGAGCATCACTCCTCCGGGTGGTGGCGCCCGGCTCGATGTGGGCCGCCTGAAACTGGTCAATCCTGATCCTGCCGAACTGGTGAAAGGCCACGATGGTTTGTTCCGGATGCGCCAGGGAGAGGATGCCGAGGTCAGTGATCAGGTGGTGATGGCATCCGGCTTTCTGGAAGGGGCCAACGTTAATGCAGTGGATGAACTGGTCAGCAGCATGTCATTGACCCGTAATTTCGAACTGCAGGTCAAGCTGATGAAAGCGGCTGACGATCAGGCTCGTCAAGGGGCCAAGTTGATCTCCGGTCAGGGTTGATATTGATGGCATCGGGTCGACACCCGGTGTTTGGCCACGCCCTTGGGGACGAGGCTTGATGAACAAGGTGGAATCAAAGAATGCACGCAGCTTTATGGGTCAGTAAAACAGGTCTGTCGGCACAAGATGCCAAGATGGCCAGCATTTCCAACAACTTGGCCAACGTGAACACGGTCGGCTTCAAGCGCGATCGGGTGGCGTTTGAAGACCTCTTCTATCAGGTGCAGCGCCAGCCGGGTGCTCAGCAGGATCAGCAAAATCTGGCGCCTATCGGTATTCAGATGGGTAATGGTGTGCGGATTGTGGGCACCCAGAAGGTCTTCACCTCCGGTCAATTCCAGAACACCAACCAGGAGCTGGATATGGCGGTGGTCGGTGCCGGTTTCTTCGGGGTCGAGCGCCCGGATGGCGAGACTGCCTATACACGAAATGGCCAATGGCACCGCAATGCCGAGGGGCAGTTGGTCAATTCTGATGGCTTGCCCATGGTGCCGCAGATCCAGATCCCCGATAACGCCACCAAGATCTCCATCGGCACCGATGGTACCGTCAGCGCCTCGCTGCCGGGTCAGCAAGATAGCGTCGAGCTGGGCCGCATTACCTTGACCAACTTTGCCAATCCGGCGGGTCTTGAAGCGCTCGGTGGCAACCTTTACCGCGCGACGGGTGCTTCCGGTGAAGCGATTGAAGGTGTGCCGGGCGAGGAGGCGATGGGTGCCGTCAAGCAATTTGCGCTGGAGAGCTCCAACGTCAATGTGGTCGAGGAGATGGTCGACATGATCACTACCCAGCGGGCCTATGAGATGAATGCCAAGGTTGTCTCTGCCGCGGACCAGATGCTCAAGTTTGTCACTCAGGCTTTGTGATGATGAAGTCGATGCTGCGTTATATCTGGTTGGTACTGTTGCTGGGCGGCTGTGCCACTTATGAGCTGCAGGCGCCCGAGCCTGGCGATGAGAAGTGGGCACCTTCCCGGCCCAAGGTCGCAGCGGCTGCACAGGGAGAGGATGGTAGCCTCTATCGTGGCAACTATATGATGACCCTGTTTCAGGATCGGCGAGCTTATCGGATTGGTGACATTCTGACCGTGGTGCTGGAAGAGCGTACCCAGTCGAGCAAGAAAGCCAATACCAGCATGAGCAAGAACAGCAGCATGAATGTACCCACCCCCACTATTGGTGGTAAACAATACACCGATTTGGGGGCCTCCCTCAGTGCCGATCGGGATTTTGATGGTGGCGCAACTTCCAGTCAGCAAAATACTCTGGCTGGTTCCATCACTGTCACTGTCGCGGAAGTGATGCCCAATGGCGTACTGGGGATCCGAGGTGAGAAGTGGATCCGCCTCAATCAGGGGGATGAGTACATCCGGTTGGGCGGCATGGTACGGGTCGAGGATATTGACCAGAGCAACCGTATCTCGTCCCAGCGCATCGCCGATGCCCGCATTACCTATGCCGGTCGCGGTGCCCTCGCCGACAGCAACCAGATGGGGTGGCTGGGCCGCTTCTTTAGCTCGGCGTTTGCGCCATTTTGAGGATTCACATGAACAGATGGTTTATCGCCCTGCTGTGTCTCTGCCTGCCCTGGGTTAGTCAGGCCGCAGCACCGACCAAGCGAGCCTTGCTGGATATTGCCGATGTGCAGGGGCTGAGAACCAACCAGCTGGTTGGCTATGGTCTGGTGGTTGGTCTCTCTGGTACCGGTGATAAGAGCCAGGTCAAATTTACCGGTCAATCGATGGCCAACATGCTCAAGCAGTTTGGCGTGCAGTTGCCTGACGATCTCGATCCCAAGCTCAAGAACGTGGCGGCGGTTTCGGTGCAGGCGACACTGCCTGCATTGGCTGGCAAGGGGCAGTTGCTCGATGTGACAGTCACCTCGATTGGCGATGCCAAGAGCCTGCGCGGTGGTTCTCTGTTGTTGACCCCCCTGCGTGGTATCGACGGTGAAGTCTATGCCGTGGCGCAGGGCAATCTGGTTGTCGCCGGGGTGAAGGCGGAAGGGCAATCCGGATCATCGGTCACTATCAACGTGCCGACGGCCGGGATTATCCCCAACGGCGCCACCATTGAGCGAGAGGTGGTGAGCAATTTTGCCGAAAAGCCGGAAGTGACCCTCAATTTGCACCAACCCAACTTCAAGACCGCGCGCAATGTTGAGCGAGCGATCAATCACCAGTTGGGGCCGGTCGCCAGAGCGGTAAGCGCAGGCCGTATCCAGATTGCAGCGCCCAGAGATGAGAGCCAGCGTATCGCTTTTATGGCCCTGCTGGAGGATATCAAGGTCGATCCGGGCCAGGAGCGACCGAAAGTGGTCTTCAACAGTCGAACCGGTACCGTGGTGATGGGGCAGGGAGTCAAAGTGCACAAGGCTGCCGTTAGCCACGGTAGCCTGACGGTGACGATTGGCGAGAGCCAAACCGTCAGTCAGCCCAATGCCTTCTCCAATGGGCAGACCACCACGACGCCCAATTCCAAGATCCAGGTCGATCGGGAACGGAACAATATGTTTGTCTGGCCGGATGGCACCTCTTTGGAAGTGATCGTCAAGGCTGTCAACTCTCTCGGGGCAACGCCCGATGATGTCATGGCCATCTTGCAAGCGCTCAATGAGGCTGGTGCCCTTGAGGGTGAGCTGGTGGTTATTTAAGGACTCTCATGACCAGAATTAGCTCGGATCCTGGTTTTTATCAGGATCTCAATGAATTGCAGCAAATCAAAAACAACCCGGATCAGCGTGCGGCACTGGATGCTGCGGCTGGTCAGTTTGAAGTCAGCTTTCTGCAAACCGTGCTCAAGCATATGCGATCGGCTACCGATGCTCTGCAGGATGAAGACGACAAGATCATCAAGGGGCAATCCCTTTATCGCGACATGTATGACAGCCAACTGGCGATGAGCATGGTCAAGCGGGGCGGTATCGGACTGCGGGAGCAGATGGTCAACCAGCTGGCCCCTTCATTAAAGAATCCGGACGTGGCGGTCGCTTCAGAACAGCAGACCCTGGCTGCATTCAGCCAGCCTCTCAACTCGGCAAAAATGAAGAAGGTTGACTGATGTCACTGCTCAATATCGGCGCCAGCGGATTAAATGCAGCCCAGATTGCATTGAACCTGACCGCCCAGAATATCGCGAACGTCAATACCATCGGGTATAGCCGCCAGGAAGCCATGATGGGCAGTCTGTCCGGTTTCGGGCGATTGGATAATGGTGCTGGTGTCGAGGTGACAGGGGTGCGCAGGGTAACGGATGACTATCTTGTTACCCAGCATTGGCGTAGCCGTTCGGCCACCGGTTCTTCCTATGCTTTTCATCAATACATCAATACTACCGAGCAATTGCTAGGCAGTGAGTCCATGAATATTGCGAAAGGGCTCGACAGCTTTTTTGCCTCACTCAGCGCTGCGCTCGATAGCCCGGAAACTCCGGCACAACGCAGCCAGATCGTCAGCTCGGCCGGGGCGCTCGCCAACCGGTTTACCCAGCTTGACGAGAGCATGGTGACCCAGGAGAAGCAGATCGATGATCAGCTGAACAGCACTGTTTCCCAAGTTAACAGCTACTTGACACAGCTTGCTGAGCTGAACGTACAAATTGGCGATCAGACTGCCAAAGCGGTCAATACCGCGGCGCTGGAAGACAGTCGGGAACAGGTTGTGCGCGAGCTGTCAACCTATATGGAGGTGAGGGTAAATCGTCAAAGCGATGGCTCTTTTGCCCTCAGCCTGCCGCAAGGACAGCCGTTGGTTCTGGGTAGCAGCAGCAGCACCCTGACTCTCGCTGGCGATAAACTCAGCCTCGCATTTGGTGGCCAGACGTTTGAAGTGCCCAAATTGCACGGTGGTTCATTGGCTGGCGTAATGGATTATCGCGCTACCGTGCTGCGTCCGTTACGTAGTGAGCTGGATCAGATAGCCAAAAAGCTGGCTGATGACTTCAATGCCAAGCAAGCGACCGGACTTGATCTGAATGGTGCTGCGGGCAAGCCGCTGTTCTCTTACGACCCTCTTAACCCCTCTGGTTCGCTGCGAGTTGCCGCTGGTTTTTCCGGTAGCGATCTTGCCTTTGCCCAGGCCGGGGGTGGCAAGGGGGACAACCGCAACTTGCAGGATCTGCTGACCATAAAAGATAGCCAGTACAACGCATTCAGTGCGCTGCTGGGCAAGATGGCGGTACAGAGTGGTCAGGCCAAGGCGACCATGCAGGCCGATGCCAATATGGAAAAACAGATGGCGGCCAAGCTGAGTAGTGTTAGCGGTGTAAACACTGATGAGGAAGGGGTGAAGATCATGGCGTATACCAAGGCGTATCAGGCAAACGCCAAGGTGATCAGTACCTCCGAGCAGCTCTTCAACTCCATTCTGAACATGTTCTGAGAGTAATAACCATGCGGATAAGTACCAATCAAATCCAGCTCAGCATGCTCGACAATTTGCAGCATGGTTTCGGGGATTATGCCCGGCTGGATCGCCAGATTTCGACTCAAAAACGCATTCTTCAGCCATCAGATGATCCTGTGGCTAGTGTGCAGCTATTGGGGTTGCAGAAAGAGCAAGCTGCGATGGCGCAGTATCAGAAGAATATTGCCAATGCCAAGAGCCAGCTCTCCCAAGGGGAGTTGCAGCTCGATACCATGACTAACATGTTGATGCGGTTGCGTGAGTTGACCCAGACGGCGGCTACTGGCTCCCTGTCGGATGTTGATCGCAAGGCGGTCGCCAGCGAAGTTGTCATTATCAAGGATGGTCTGCTGGATTTGGCCAATGCCCGTAACGAAAGCGGCTCCAGCCTGTTTAGCGGTAGCAAGGTGGATCAGACGGCGCTTGTCAAGGTGACGGACCCGGCGGCGGCTGATTTCGGTAGTTACACGTACAAGGGTGATGCTCTGATTCGGGAAGTCGGCATTGCCAAAGGCGTAACAATTGGCTTGAACCAGACTGCCGATAAGCTGTTTCTGCAGCCGGACGATTTTTTCAAGCGACTCGATAGCATGGTGACGGCAATTAATGCCGCGGCACCTGATGCTGCCGATCAAGCTCGGGCTATGCTCGATCGCAGCCAGGCGCTGCAAGATAATATCAGTCAGGCGGTGAGCACTATCGGCGCCCGGATCAATCTGCTGGATCAGATTGATGAGAGTCATGCCGAGAAAGGAGTCTATAGCAAGGAAGTGAGCAACCAGATAGAGTCGCTGGATTATGCCGAGGCGGCGACCCGGCAGGCCCACGTCCTGATGGCATTACAGGTGCAGCAACAAGCTTTTGCCAAGGTTAATGGCCTGAGCTTGTTCAACTACATGCCGTAACGAGCGAAGGAGTCATGATGCAGGTCCAGCAAACCCGTCTTGGAAGCGTTGCAGAGCCGCAGGCAAAGCCCAAGTTGCAAGGCCGGCAGACCTCGCAGGCTCATCCCCAGGTTGCCAAAAAACAAGGCGAACGCCACCCCAATATTATCCGGATGGATAGATGGGCACTGGTCGGTGCTGCCCAGCAGCGCATTGCTCATGCTCAGGCAGGGGAGCAGGCGCTCAATCAGGTCTGGGGCGAACTGAAGCGGCTGGAGCGGCAATTGGGCCAGCGAGAGTTGGCAACCAATGATGTGGCGAATCGCTTGAAGATGCTGGAAGAGAAGGTGACTCAACCAAGAGGCCCCTTAACCTCCGAGCTCAAGCCCAGACTCCTTGCGTCATCCCAGGAGCTGCGCACCCAGTTCACTGCCGAGCATCTGGACCTGCTCAGTGCCAAAAATAGCGCCGAGCGGCTGGTTTTCTCCTTTCCCCAGAGCAACAGTGCGGTGGAAGTGACACTTCCGGCTGGTGCCCGGGATGGAGAGGTCGTTGCCAGACTCGATCAAGTGCTGCGCAAAGAACATATCCAGGCGAGGTTAAATGAGCTGGGCAAGCTGGAGTTGTCCGTCGCTGAGCCCCATCGCCGTAAACTGGAGGAGCCCGTACTGGTTCGCGGTGAAGGGATCCGTATCCCAGCTGGCAACCCGATCCCGGTGCAATTCAAGCCCAAATCCGGACAGCTAACTCGCATGGCCGAGGGGGTCACCAAGGGTGAGATCCGTCAGGAACAACAACGGCTGAAACGCGTGCTGGGGGAGATCGAACACTCGGTGCGCGAACTGAAGCAGTTTCGCCAGAAGATGGTGTTGCAACTGGACAAGGTCAAGGCGCGTAGCCAGAGCTTACAGCAAGATGAGTTGGCACAACTGCAATCTTCGCTCTCTGCACGGCTGTCGCAAGGGGGATATATGGGGACCATGTCCGGCCTGCTTGCACAGGCCAACGTCACCCGTCAGGGGGTGGTCGCCTTATTGACCTGATCACGTTTAGAGTGTTCGATACCAAGAAACCGCCCGACTTGTCTCGCGCGGTTTTTTTATTGGTAATCAGGTCAGTGGACAGTGCGTCGGGGGGGATTGAGGCGGGTTGCTTGCAGGGTGAGTGACAGTGCAGAAATAACCATCAGCAAAAGAAAAAAGATTTAATTTTCACGTGGCTATGGTCGTTTTCTAGGGGGGTCTACCCAAGCGCTGCCAGCGGCAGCATCCATTTCGAGGAAACGAAAATGAGTCTGTCAATTCACACCAACTTCGCCAACATGGTGACCCAAAACCAACTGACCTCTACCAACAAAATGGCCAGCACTGCCATGCAGCGTCTGGGTACTGGTCTGCGCATCAACTCTGCCGCTGACGATGCCGCCGGTCTGCAAATTGCCACCCGTCTGCAATCCCAGTCTAACAGCCAGAAAGTGGGCATGCGCAACGCCCAGGATGCCATCTCCATGATGCAGACAGCGGAAGGCGCCATGGACGAGATGACCAATATCGTTCAGCGGATGAAGGATCTGGCCACCCAGGCCGCCAACGGCACCAGCAGCAGCAAAGATATCGCCGCCATGAACGCCGAATTTGGCGAGCTGACCAAAGAGCTGCAGAACATCGCTGGTAATACCACCTTCGGTGGCGAAAATCTGCTGGACAAGACCGGTGGCAAATTTGCCAAGGGTGAAGTGACCTTCCAGATTGGTGGTTCTGATAGCGAGCGCCTGAATCTGAATATCGGCGACGCACTGAAGAAAGTGGTTGGTGGTGCAACAGTGAGTGCTGCCGATCAAACGAAATTGGATGCGGTTAAAACTTATAAAGATGACACCGCTGGTGCAGCCAAGACCCTGAAAGAAGCCAAAGCCGATTTGGTAACCAAAGAAGCTGCTTATCTGGCAGCCACTGGTGATGCGGCTAAAAAAACTGCTTATGAGACAGCACAAAACACCCTCAACACAGCGCAGACTGCATTTGATACTGGTTTGAAACCGTTGGCTGAGGCGACCTTTAATATAGGTTCTGGTCTGGATGCGGCTATTTTGGGCAATGGTCTGACTGATCAGAAATCTGCTCAGGCCGCCATGGGCAAGATGGAAGAGTTTATGCAGGATATCACCAGCGTCCGTTCCTCCCTAGGTGCCAATATCAACCGTCTGGAGCACACCGTAAACAACCTTTCCAACATGAAAGAGAATACCGATATCGCCAAGGGTCGCATCATGGATGCCGACTTCGCTACCGAAAGCACCAACATGACCAAGAACCAGATGTTGATGCAGGCGGGCATGTCTGTACTGACCAAGTCCAACGAAATGACCGGCATGGTCACCGGGCTGTTGCGCTAATCCCCCCCGGAAAAGGCCATCGCAACGATGGCCTTTTTTACACCGTGATCTGCTCGTTCAGCCAGCGCCAAATAGCGCGCGTATTTAATATTTTTTCGCGCTTGGTCGCTCTCTTGTGGGGTCACGTTAAAAGCTGCCAGTGGCAGCATCTATTTCGAGGAAACGAAAATGAGTCTGTCTATTCACACCAACTTCGCCAACATGGTCACCCAAAACCAACTGACCTCCACCAACAAGTTGGCCAGCACCGCCATGCAGCGTTTGGGTACCGGTCTGCGCATCAACTCTGCCGCTGACGATGCCGCCGGTCTGCAGATTGCTACCCGTCTGCAATCCCAGTCCAACAGCCAGAAAGTGGGCATGCGCAACGCCCAGGATGCCATCTCCATGATGCAGACTGCCGAAGGCGCCATGGACGAGATGACCAATATCGTTCAGCGTATGAAGGATCTGGCTACCCAGGCCGCCAACGGTACCAGCAGCGACAAAGATATCTCCGCCATGAACGCCGAATTTGGCGAGCTGACCAAAGAGCTGAAGAACATCGCTGGCAACACCACCTTCGGTGGCGAAAACCTGCTGGACAAGACCGGCGGTAAATTTGCCAAGGGTGAAGTGACCTTCCAGATTGGTGGCTCCGACACCGAGCGCCTTAATCTGGATATCGGCGATGCGCTGAAGAAAGTGGTGGGCGGTGCCCCCGTGAGCGCCGCAGATAAAACCAAACTGGATGCAATTAAATCCTATAAGGATGACTCTGCCACTGGCGGTACTGAGGCTAAGGATCTAAAAGCGAAAAAAGAGGCTTTGGCCGTAGAGGAGGCGAAAACTACTCCAGTTCCAGCAGACATTGCAACTGCAAAGACAAACCTTGAAGCAGCACAAAAAACCTATGATGAAGGTTTGAAAGTTGTAACCAAAGCTGCGATTGATGCTGGTACTGGTCTTGATGCGGGCATTTTGGAAAACGGTCTGACCGATCAGAAGTCTGCTCAGGTTGCGATGGGCAAAATGGAAGAGTTTATGCAGGATATCACCAGCGTCCGCTCCTCCCTGGGTGCCAATATCAACCGCCTGGAGCACACCGTAAACAACCTTTCCAACATGAAAGAGAACACCGATATCGCCAAGGGTCGCATCATGGATGCCGACTTCGCTACCGAAAGCACCAACATGACCAAGAACCAGATGTTGATGCAGGCGGGCATGTCTGTACTGACCAAGTCCAATGAAATGACCGGCATGGTCACCGGGCTGTTGCGTTAATAGATGATGGGCTGCCACCGCGACAGGTGGCAGCCTGTTTTATCGTTAGCCTGCCGGTTGGAAAGGCGAGAGCTGGTTTTTCCAACATGCAGGTGTTGCCGTATTTTTTTAGGAGCTGATATATGCAGGTCGATCCCGCCTCTGTTGCGATGCAAATGGTGGCCAATGAACGCAAAAATATGGACAAGTTGCTGAAAGGGCAGATGGCCACGGTCAAAGCGCAGCAAAGTTCACTGGCTTCTATCGACTCAAAGCTATCCAGTTTCCAAACCCTGCTGAAGGATTTGAACAAGCCTGCGTCACTGCAAGCACAGAAAGCCAGCCTCTCTCAGGAAGGCATCATGACGGTGACCAGCAATGGCAAGGCAACACCGGGCCAGTACAATTTTCAGGTCAATCAGTTGGCCCAGTCGCATCAATTCGGGGTGCAACTGGCGGATGAAAAAGCACCATTGCCAACCACCGGAAAAGTGTCGTTTACCGTAGATGGCAAGGCGTTCGCTATCGATTTGGCTACCTTGCCTGCGGGGTCGACAGCTCAGAGCCTGGTTTCTGCCATCAATGATGCGACGGATAATCCGGGGGTCAAGGCAAGCCTGATCCGCACGGATGGCAAGGTTAACCTGGTGCTGACCAGTAAAGATAGCGGGTTGGCCAAGGTGTTTACCCCTGTCTATGATGGCGACCCGGCGTCAGATTTCGGCAAGGCTTTTCTCGCCGGCAAGGTGATCACGCCAGGTCAGGACTCGATCATCAAGATGGGGGTGGGTACTAATGCGCTGGAGATCAAGTCGCCGACCAACAAGATTGAAAACGTGGTGGAAGGGCTAACGCTGGATCTCACCAAGGTGCAAAAGGCAACGGATGGCCCGATGCAGGTGACAGTGGGTTATGACAACGAAGCCGTGACGGGCTCCCTGAAAAAGTTTGTTGATAGCTACAACGAACTGCTGGAGCTGCTGAACAAGGAGACATCCACTGACCCCAAGAAAAAAGGGGTGCTGGCGTCAGATACGACGGTTCGTAGCCTGAAAGGAACGCTTGCCAATGGGGTGCGAAACCTGCCAGCAGGGATGACCCTGAGCCAGCTTGGTATCAAGACCGAAAAGTCAGGCAAGCTGGTCTTCAGCGAGACGGATTTCAAGAAGTCCATCGAGAAAGAGCCTGAGCTGTTGGGTAAGGCTCTGATGGGGGATAACGGTTTGCTCAAGCGGATGAGCAAGGTGCTTGATCCTTTCTCCAAGACTAATGGTGTGATGGCCACCCACAAGAGCACGCTGGAAGCCAATCAAAAGCGACTTGATGGTAAAATGGAGGCATTGGATAAACGCATGGAGTCTGTTTACAAGCGTTATCTCAATCAATTCAATACTATGAATCAGATGACACAGACCATGGAATCGTTTAGCAATTCCTTGGCCCAGATGTCTAAATCTTGAACCATCAACAGCGAGTGACCCATGTTTGAATCCGAAGATGGCTATGATGCCTATCGATTTGCCGCCACTGAAGCAAAGGCTGCCAGTGCTGATCCATACCAGCTTGTATTGATGCTGATGGATGGCCTGCTGGATGAGATGGCGCGTGCGGAAGGGCATATTCTGGCAAAGCAGTTTGAGCGTAAGGGATTGGCCATCAACAAGTGCATGCAGATCCTGGGTGGGCTGGACAGTGCTCTGGACATGGACAAAGGCGGCGATCTGGCGGTTAACTTGCATCGCCTCTACGACTACTGTGGCCAGAAGTTATTTGAAATCAGCGTCTCCAACAATATCGAAGGGTTTGCTGAGGTGCGTAAAATTCTGCAAGAGCTGAAAGAGGGTTGGGAAGCCATGGCGCACCACCCTCGTTAATACGGAAGTTCCGCTTCCTTCTCCAGAGCTATTACCCTCCATCAAGACCTTGAAATTTAATAAATATAGATCTGGCCCACTCTTTGCTTGTGGGCTAGTTCATCTTTTGGGGGCTTGCCATGTCAGTTATTGATCCCGCTTTGCGTGAAGCGGATGTGCAGACTCGCCAGCGTCAGCTATTGGGGTTGGGAACGCTGTTGCTACAACAGGCACAGGCTGGGCAGTGGGATGCCGTCCGGTTGACCGATAGTCGTTTCGCGCAATTTGTCTCTCAAGTGAGCCAAAACACCGAACTATGGATAGCATTGCGACCGGCGATTGAGCGGGTGCAAGTGCAATATCAACAGGCTTTTCAGCTATGTGAACAGGAGACCGCAATCCGGAAACAGGAGTGGCAACAACTGGCAGCCACTCGTGAAGGGTTGATGGCTTATGGTGAGGTGCAGGAATGGGATTAATTCAATTCGCCGGTTTTGAGGCGCTTCAGACCCACGATGTCGCTGCGCTTAATCGTCTGTCGGGGCAGTCTGGCAGTGAAGGGGAGCTGTATCAGCCGCTGGATGCGACGCTTGAGCCACTGGTGACACTGTCACTCCCCGAGCTTGCCGCTGACGACAGTACCGTCGATGAGGATAAGGCAGAGGATCCTTCGCAAGAAGATGCTGCCGTTGAGCAACTCCAGGCATTTACCCTCACTCCGCCCGTTCTTTCCAGGGCTGAAGAGACTGGATATCAAGGCTTTATGCTGAACCGTGCCGCCGTGACCACGGCAAGCAGTGAGAGCGGTTCAAAAATGGTTGTAGAGGGGAAGTTATCACCAGCTCTTCGCATGCTGATGGGGACGTCTATGTCAGCGGGAGAACCGCCTGCCGCCAGTAGCACTGAGTCGGTAGCTCCTGCATCTGCCCAGATGCTCTCCAGTTTGCTGGCCAAATCAAGTGGTCAAAGCGCAGAGGTGCTGGGGCGATTCAGTTTGTCTGCGGTGGCCGGTATTGATCCAGGCGCTCCACTCGACGCCAAAGTGGGGGAGAGCTCGTTGCCAGATACCCGTCATCTGCTTGCTGGTCAACTGTCACCTCAGGTGTCCCGGACTGCGGAGTATCAGTGGGCCCCTGCCCGCCTGTCTGACAATCAGACTCAGTGGGGACAGCAATTGGTGGATTTGTTGCGTGACAAGGTCGAGTTGCAGGTCAATCAACAGGTGAAACAGGCTCATATCCGGCTGGACCCGCCAGAGTTGGGGCGGCTGGAGTTGACCGTCAAGCTCGATGGTGACCGACTCAATGTCCAGTTGAACGTGACCAACCCGGCAGTACGTGATGCATTGATCCAGTCAATGGAGCGTTTGCGCATGAGCCTGGCTCCCCATCATGCCGGTGGGGTGGAGGTCAATGTGGGGCAGGGAGGGGAGCAGGGACAGCAAGATCGGTGGCAGCAGGAGAAGATTCTGGCTGGCCGTCGTCAGTGGCAGGATGAGCCGGATTCCCAATGGGCGACAGTGCACGACTGGCTCAATACCCTGGTCTGATTTTTAACCCGTAATAGCGAGAGTGGTTTTACATTATGCGGCGTGTCATGAAGTGGTTGATGGTTGTCGTCATTGCCCTGTGCCTGCTGGTTTTGCTGGCATATGGGGCCTGGTTGAAACGAGATGTGATTGAGGTTTGGTTGGGATTGGCAGAGCCAAAGCCAGAGTTGAGCAGTACTCCGCTATTCAAGCCGATGGAACGCTTTGTCATCAGTCTGGAAGGGGGGGAACAATCCCATTATCTGGTACTGGAGTTGGCACTGGTGACCTACAACCCGGCACAGGTTGCCAAGCTGGATGAGCTGACACCCCTGATCCGTAACGCCATGGTGCAGTATTTTAGCCACCGCTCCCATGATGACGTAAAAGTTGAGCTGCAGAACATCTCCAAACTGCAGACCTCTCTGCGCGATAAGCTGGTAACCACTGTGCAGGGATATGGTTATAAACCCTATCTGGATGAAGTGCTCATCACTAAGGTACTGGTACAGTAATTACCATATGACTGATTCTGCTTGGGATTCTCAACAAGAGTTCGCTGATACGCCGCCAATTCCCCGTATGGGTGAGCAGGCTGTTATTACTCGTTATTTGCCCCTGGTTAAACGTGCTGCATGTCACCTGCGTAGTCAGGTCAGTGCCTGTTTTGATCAGGAGGATATGGAGCAGGTAGGCATGATGGGGCTGCTGGAGGCCTGGCGCCGATATGACAGCGAGCCCGATGCCCAGTTCGAAAGTTACGCCTTCAAACGGGTTCGTGGCGCCATGCTCGATGAGTTGCGCCGCCTGGATTGGCGACCACGTCAGTTGCGACAGCAGGTACATGGCCATAATCAGGTGCAGCGTGAACTGCACAACCGGCTTGGTCGCGCGCCCTCAGAACAAGAACTTGCCGCAGCACTCGATTGCTCGGTGGAAGAGGTGCGCCAGCTGTCCTATGCCAGCCAGGCTGAAGCACTGCAGAGTCTGGAAGAGTGGCTGGAGAATGGTGGCAAGGCGCCGACCACCGAGTCTGATGATGTTGATCTGGCGATGACCATCAGCAAGGTGCTGGCCACTCTGGATAAGCGTGAACAGTTGCTGCTCTCTCTGTATTACCAACAAGAGCTCAACATGAAAGAGATAGCACTGGTGCTTGGATTAACCGAGTCCCGGGTTTGTCAGCTGCACAAGCAGTGTGTGCTTCAGCTAAAGCAACGATTGGTCGACTCCATATAGTAGTGCTTCACCCTCATTGGTGAGTCTTCTTGTATTGTGCGGGAGCATTCATGCAAAAACAGATTGGCATCGGCGTCATTTTTATATGTGTGCTGGGCGGTTTCATGATGGCTGGCGGACGGTTGATTGCCTTATGGCAGCCCTCCGAGTTGATCATCATTATTGGTGCTGCAGTGGGTTCCATGTTTCTGGGCAACTCGAAAGAGGTGATGCACGAAATGTGGGTGCAGGTGAAAATGTGCTTCAAGCCCAACAAAGAAGAGAACGAGGTCTATCGCGAGCTGTTGACCCTGATGCATCAACTGCTTGAAGAGACGCGCAACAAAGGGATGAAAGCGCTCGATGAGCATATCGAGAATCCCCAGCAGAGCTCGGTCTTTCTCATGTATCCCCAGATCTCTGAAGATCCCCAACTGCTTGGTTTCATTATCGATAACCTGCGCCTGCTCGGGATGGGCAAGATCACCCCCCATGAACTGGATACCGTGCTGGAGCAGGAGATCATGGCCATTGAAGAGGACATGCTCAAACCGGCCCATGCATTGCACAAAACCGGTGAGGCCTGTCCGGGCTTCGGTATTCTGGCTGCGGTGATGGGGATTATCATCACCATGCAGCAGCTGGATGGCCCCCTTAGCAATATCGGTGTCCATGTGGCAGCTGCGCTGGTTGGTACCTTTATCGGTATTTTCCTCTGCTACTGCTTGTTGGAGCCTATCAGCAACGCTATGGAGGAGATGGTCAAGCGCCGTATCGGTCTGTTGATGTGCATCAAGTCGATCCTGATTGCCCAGTTGCGTGGCAAGACACCACTGCTGGCTGTCGACTCCGGACGCAAGATCCTGGAGCCGGATGTCAAACCCAGCTTCCTTGAACTGGAAGATTGGGTGAACAACAGGGCGATGTAATGCGTAATCATGAACAGATTATCGTCAAGCGCCAGCAGCGTCGTAATAATGGTCCCAAAGGCGGCGGCGCTTGGAAAGTTGCCTTTGCTGACTTCACCCTGGCCATGATGGCTTTTTTCATGGTGTTGTGGATCCTGGCTGTCTCCAATCAGGAGGAGCGGGAAATCGTTGCCAGTCGTCTGCGCGACTACAGCATCATGGACAATGAAACGAATCCCTTTGACATCCGAAACAGCCCTTATCCCGTCGATTTGGGCGGCAATCCCTCTGTTCTAGATGAGCTCAACCCCAAATTTGATCAGCAAGGGCAGATGATGCCCAAGCATATGGATCGCCTTCAGAGCATCTTCTCTGATGGACCCGGCGGAGGATATGAAAATCTGCTGGTCGGCAAGCTCGAAGGTGAAGCCCAGATGAAGCAGCTTGCCGGATTTATCAATGATCTGGCGAAACAAATGCAGGCGAACAACAACCTTGAAATACAGATTGTTCCCCAAGGGTTGCGTGTTCTGATCCGTGATGATGCCGACCGAGAAATGTATAGCCGTGGCAGTGCGCGTATTACCCCCTTTTTCCGTCATCTGCTGATGGCGTTGGCACCGATATTCCAGCGCATAGAAAATCGGGTCATGATTTCGGGCCATACCGACAGCACCCCGTTTGCCGGTGACAACTACAGCAACTGGGAACTCTCGTCAGACCGCGCCATGATGGCTAGGCGCGTGCTGCAGGCGGGTGGCATGCCACCTGAACGGGTCGGGCAGGTTGTCGCGATGGCGGATACCATGCTGGACGATACCCAGAATCCCCAGGGCAGCAGTAATCGGCGCATTGAATTGCTGATCATGACCACCCAGGCTGAAACCAATCTGGAGCAACTTTTCAGCTCCCAAACGCAAGCGGCAGCCACCCATGCCAAGGAGATGATTTCCCATGGACAACCCTGAGATCGAGTTTCCGGTGCATACCTCGCACAATGATCCACGTCGAAAGGTACCGCGCTGGTATCTGCATGATGGTACAACTCCGCTTGAGTCACAAAGCTGTGGAATCGCTGCACGTATGCTGATTTCAGGTGTGTTGTTTGACAAAAGCATTGGCCGTGCCGTGATCAAGGATATTGGTCCGGGAGGGGTCGGATTTCTTGCTCCAGCTCGCTTTATGTTACCGGACACGGTGACACTTTCTCTGTCGCGACAGACAGTGTTGGAGTGTCACATCACGCATCGTCGAGTTATAGGTCAGCACCTTTGCTTTTATGGTGCTCGCTGGTCTGATCCGCAAGAGGTTGATTTAGGACCAATATTGAGTCAGTGGCGCCACTGTTTCATGGTACCGCAATCAGCGGTCGCTTCTGCTCCATCCCAAGCGGATCAGGCAAGCGTTCCAGCCTGATCTCGCCCCGGCTCATATCAAGCCCTCTGGCTGCTTTGAGTAACAGGGGGTCGTGCAGACTGTCCAGTGAGACCGCTTTGACAATAGCGGTCGCCCCCTTCTTCTGGCTGGCGGTGGGAGCCTTACCCTTGCTGTAGACGATCGGGCAATTGACTATCCCTGGCGCGGTAGGGAGTTGCCAAGCCGGATTCCAGCGGCTGGCCTCATTCATGGAGACGCCCTTCGCCTGAGCCCACGCGGGCAGGGAACAGCCATCTGGATGACGAAAAATTTGCAAATCACTGCCGCTTTGCCACGGCGGAAGCTGAAACTGATAGCTATCAGCCATATCGAGTAGTCTTGCCAGCGCGACAAAGCGCGCGACATAAAAGCGGGTTTCAGTCGGAAGCTCCAGTTCCCATACATTGCGTGTCCCCGCTTTCAAAACTGCATTGAGTACCCGTCCTTCTCCCGCGTTATAGGCGGCCAAAGCAAGCAACCAGTCATTGCCAAAGAAGCGATAAAGCCATGCCAGATAGGAAAGGGCTGCCTCTGTCGCTAATGGCAGTGAATAGCGGCCATCAAATTCGCTGGTGATGGGAACGGCAAATCGGGTGGCGGTATCGGGCATTAGCTGCCAAGGGCCTGCCGCGCCAGCAGAAGAGACCACATCCAGCCGGTAACTGCTTTCCAGCAAAGGAACAAAGGCAAGCAAAGGAGGCAGTTTGCGTTCGTGAACCTGCTCCGCGACCCAGCGAATAACGGGTTGTGTCTCCGCGAGGCGTTGCTGCAGATAAGGACGCTGCTTAAGCAAGAATTGCTGCTGTTGGCTGACCAAATCGGCACCTTTTCCCTGAATCGGGATAGGGAAACCTGCCTGCCAGTGATAATTGTGATAAGCATGGCAAGATGTTGATATCATTAACATCCCGCTCAGTAGCAAAAAAATGAGTCTGGTCATGGGGCAATTGTTGAGCAAGGATCGCGCAATAATAAAAACATGATATATCTCAACAGTTTTTTGAATTTAAGGTCGTCTGATCATGTGTAATCCAGGATGTAGCAAGCATGATAACACGAGTAAAAAAGAGCCCAAATTCGGGTAAAGCGATTCAGAAGTTTTTGCTGTATCTGATACTCGCCAATTTCATTCTGATGGGCTTGTACATTGGTTACGCCCAAGAGCTGACATTTGCCACCAATATTCTGCTGACATCCCTGCTGATTATTTACAATTTGTTGCTCTGTCAGCTGGTTTCTCTGCGTGCGCGCCGTTCGAAAGATGGTTACATCATCTATCCAGTGATATGTGTTAGTATCTTGCTATGTGCAGTGGTATTGTTCCGTTTCATAATATTGCCTAAATAACTGATCCTAATAGTGCTACACCTTCGCTGTGCCATAGCCATTCCCCGGGAAAGGAGACACGGTATCCATGAAGTGTTTCACTCGGGCCAGCAGGTTGGCCATCCCTCTGCATTGATGAT